>JADLFF010000106.1 GCA_020845735.1 Dehalococcoidia bacterium | reverse complement strand
TACACCCCGACGACGACACGCTCGACGGCGGCCTCGGTGGCCGCGGCGAGCTGCTTCGAAACTAGGCGGCGCACGCGTCGCACGTCAACGGCACGATCTTCCCGAATCCACACGCTGCGCACGACCACAGCTGCCGCCCCGGCATCGAGGCGACGGCGTGCTCATGGCGGGTCGCGAGGCGCCCTCGGCAGGCCGGGCAGCGCAGCGAGGCGAGCGCGCGTGCCTCGGCGTCCCCGCGCGCCCAGGTGATGAGCGTGGCCACGACGATGACCGCACAGGCGAGGCCGGCGCCGCTCGCGAAGTCCGGGATGCCCAGGCGGAAGGCGAGGCCTCGACCGGTGACGTACCACCCGAGGGCGGACACCACCACGAGGACGAGCCAGGCAGCACTCGAGGCGAGGCTCCCGGCGACGGGCAGCACGAGCGGGAGGAGGGAGGTGAGGCGTGCGCGGCGCATGCGCCTCAGTCCATCCGGCGCGCGGCGCCCACGATCTCCCCGAGAGACTTCACGCCGTGCTCATCGCACCAGGCGCGCATCCCCTCGAGGACGGTCCACGGTGTTGCAGGGTCGCGGAAGGTGGCCGTACCGACCTGCACGGCGGACGCGCCGGCCATGATGAACTCGAGGGCATCGGTCGCCGTCGTGACGCCGCCCGCAGCGAAGATCGGCAGGTCGGTGACGGCGCTCACGAGGTAGACGTGACGCATCGCGACCGGCTTGATCGCGGGACCGGACAGCCCGCCGAAGACGTTGCCGATGACCGGCCGCCGTCGCTCGATGTCGATGGCCATCGCGGGAATCGTGTTCATGATCGTGATCGCGTCGGCGCCCGCGTCCTGCACCGCCTGTGCGATCGGGCGCATGTCGGACAGGCTCGGGGTCATCTTCACCGTGAACGGGAGGCCCGTGCACCGCCTGACGAGGCGTACGACTCGGGCGGCGGTGGCGGGGTCTTGGCCGAACTCCATGCCACCGACCTCGACGTTGGGGCACGAGATGTTCACCTCGAGGCCGGCGACCCCCGGCACGCCATCGAGGCGTTCCGCGAGCTGGCCGAACTCCTCGACGGTGTCGCCCATGATGTTCACGAGGACGGGCACGCCCCAGCGCGCCCAGGTCGGGGCCACCTCGCGGATGAGCGCCCCGACGCCGATGTTCTGGAAGCCGATCGAGTTGATCATCCCCGCGGCGGTCTCGACCGTGCGCTGCGTGGGGTTGCCCTTCCGAGGGCGCAGCGTGGTCCCCTTCGAGACCAGCGCGCCGAGGGCATCGAGGTCGAAGCGCCGGGCGAACTCAAGGCCGTTCGAGAACGTGCCGGACGCCGTCATCACGGGGTTCTGGAGGCGCAACTCCTGCTTCGCACCTCGCCCGATCGAGACGCTGAGGTCAACCATGCGCCCATCATAGCGCCGAGCGGGGAACGCCCCTCGAGGGCGGGGTGCCCGTGCGGGGAAGCAGAAGCGGCACCCCTCGCGAGGTGCCGCTGCTGTGTCGTCCGTGTCTGGTTCGAGGCGTCGACGGGTCTGTCGAGGCGCGTTCGAAGCGCTGTCGAGCCAGGCGCCTACTGCTCGTCGGAGAGGGCGAGGTCCTCCGGGCGTGGCACGCGGATCGAGCTGCGGAGATCGTTGCGGAGCGTGTTGGTCTGCTCCCACATCACGTTCTCGTTGGAGTTCGCGAAGGTCTTGGCCTTGCCGCAGAGCTTGCACTTGCCGCGGCTCTCACGGCCGTTCGGGGCTTCGATGATCCAGTGGTGGACGCAGCGGGCCTGCGAGGGCCGGTGCGCGACCGATGTGGGGTTCTGCTGGTCAGTGGTCATGGGGGATCCCTCGATTCGCTGAGCGGCACACCTCGCCGTGTGTAGCCTGCGCCGCCGCTCGATGAACGCCCGCGCACCCTTGCGAGCGTCCGGTGCCGGGCCTACACGCCCTCCCCACCGGCTGGGACTCTACTGCAGGAGAAAGTACCGCGTCAAGTATTCCTTCAAATAAACGAAGAAAAGCCTAGAAACCGGTCAGCCTGAATCCAGCCCGCCGCGTTTCTCCTCCATCTCCGCGCCCCTATACTCGGAACTGCGGGGTGCGGTCACTCCGTTACAGTAGAAACAGCCTGTTAAGGAAACGTACGAGTTCTCCAAACGGTTCCTGAAACCCGCACACCCTCCACCCCTCCGCTGCCGCTCGACCGCCCTCCCCAGCCGCCGTCGCGCGGTACACCATGACTGCGAGGTCCCCGTGCCCGACGCCGCACAGGTGCTCGATGCACTTCGACAGGTCCGCGATCCCGAGCTCCACCGCGACATCGTCTCCCTCGAGATGGTGCGAGACCTCCAGGTGGACGGCGGCAAGGTCGCGTTCACGGTCGTCCTCACGACCCCCGCGTGCCCCCTCCGCGAGACCATCGATGGGGACGTCCGCACAGCCCTCGCGGCGGTGCCCGGCATCGATGAGATCGACATCGACTGGGACTCGAACGTCCGTGCGTCGTTCCGCGAAGGCGGACCGGCACCCATCGAAGGGGTGAAGAACCTCATCGCGGTGGCCTCCAACAAGGGGGGCGTGGGCAAGTCGACGGTGTCCGTGAACCTCGCGGTGGCGCTCGCTGCCCTCGGCGCCCGCGTCGGCATCCTCGATGCGGACATCACCGGGCCGAACATCCCGACGATGCTCGGCATCCCGCCGGGTGCGCTGGCCTCGGGACAGCAGGGGCTGCACACGATCGATGCACACGGCGTGCGCGCGGCCTCGATTGGCTTCGTGCTGCCGCCGGGAACGCCCGTCGTCTGGCGCGGCCCGATGATCGGCTCGGGGGTGCGCCAGCTGATGCGGGACATCGACTGGGGTGAGCTCGACTACCTGATCGTCGACCTGCCTCCCGGCACGTCGGACGCCTCGATGTCGCTGTGCCAGGACGCCCTCGTGGCCGGCGTGGTGATCGTCTCGACGCCGCAGCGCGTGTCCCTCGAGGACGCCACGAAGGCAGTCTCGATGTTCGACCGCATGGGTGTTCCGATCTTCGGCATGGTCGAGAACATGAGCTCCGAGGTCTTCGGCACGGGCACGGTCGCGGAAACCGCCGACGAGCTCGGCGTCGAGTTCCTGGGGGAGATTCCCCTCGACATTGCGGTGCGCAAAGGTGGGGACGAGGGTGTCCCGGTCGTCGTCGGCGCACCCGAGAGTCCCCAGGCGCAGTCGTTCATCCGGCTGGCCGAGCAGGTGGCCGCGCGGTGCTCGGTGTTGCAGTACGCAGGTGAGGCAAGGGTCGCATGACCATCGAACGTGATCCCGACGCACCGCGCATTCGACGCGCAGGGGCGTTGCCCGAGCCGCGCATCGTCGGCCGGCGGCCGGCTGCACCGCGGACGGCCGAGGCGCCCCCGGCTGAGCCCGTCGCCGCGGCCTCGGAGGTTGCGGCGGGCTCCGACGAAGAGGCGCCGCGCGCGCGCACTCGACGGGGTACGCGCGGCGGACGGGGTCGCGGCGGCGCCTCCGCGCCCGGTACTGCAGCCACGGCAGCCACTGCCGCCGCTGGCACCACCGCAACTCCTGCCGCCAGTGCCGCGACTGCCGCATCCCCGGCGGACGCGCCCGTCATCGAGGAGCTGCCGGTCGACGCTGCTCCGGCTCCTGCTCCTGCACCGCGGCGGTCCACCGCTCGCGCGACGCGGCAAGAGGCCGCGGTGGACCTCGGGGCGGTCGGCGAGGTGCTGCGCGGCGTGCAGACCCTGCTCGAGGACCTCGACCGGCGCATGTCACGCCTCGAGCGCCGGCAGCGCCTCGGTGTCTTCGTCGATGTGCCGAACGTGATCTACGGCGCCGAGCGCG
>JADLFF010000105.1 GCA_020845735.1 Dehalococcoidia bacterium | reverse complement strand
CTGCCCGAGGACGCGCACATCCTGCCGATCAGCATCGCGACCGTCCTCGGGGGCGCGCTGTTCGGGGTCGGCATGGTCCTCGCAGGGGGGTGCGTGTCGGGATCGCTCTACCGGATGGGCGAGGGGTACGTCGGTTCGTGGGTGGCCATGGGCGGTGTGCTCGTGGGGCTGTATGCGCTGAACCGGACGTGGAACTGGTGGTGGGACCACGCGATCGCCGATGCGCCTCGGATCTGGCTGCCGGCGACGCTGGGCTACACGGGTGCGCTGGTCGTGACGCTTGCGCTGATCGCGCTGGCATACGTCGCGACGCTGTGGTGGGAGCGCCGCCAGGCGCCCGCCGTGAACATCCCGATCCGCCGAGCGCAGCCGGCGCCGCCCTCGAGCGTGTCCGACGACGTCCAGGCCGCATTGCGCGGCGTCTTCCGCCGCGAGTGGACCCCCCTCGTGGGGGCGAGCGTGCTGGCCGCGCTCAACGTGCTGCTGTTCATCCGCTATCGCCCGATCGGCGTGGTGGGGGAGATCTCGAGGTGGGCGAGCGACCTTGGGTCGCTGGCGGGCGTGCCCGTCGGCGTGATGAAGGGCCTCGAGGGGTTGGCGGGCTGCGCCGCGGCGGTGGCCGAGGGAACGTGGCTCACGGATGGGTTCATGCTCAACGGTGGCATCGTGATCGGCGCGTTCACGGCCGCCGTCCTCGCGCGCGAGTTCCGCCTCCGCGTGCCGCGCCAGCCGAGGCGCTACGTCCAGTCGGCGGCCGGCGGGGTCGTGATGGGCTACGGCGCCGGACTCGGACTGGGTTGCACCCTGGGCGCGTTCTACTCGGCGATCCCGTCGCTGGCGCTGAACGGCTGGGTGTACGGGATTGCGATGGCAGGTGGGGCGCTGATCGGGTCGCAGATCATCAGGCGCCTGGCGTGACCGGCGAGGGCGAGACCGTCGCGATCGCGCTCGGCGACCGGTCCTTGCCGGACGCGTTCGCAGACGTCGAGGCCGCGATCGAGCGCGCGGCGTCGGGCGAGGCGCTTGATCTGACGACGGCGGATGAGCTGGTGGTGAAGTACGTGGTGCCCACTGCCGCCGTAAGAGGGGTTCGCTCGGCGTTCAGGCGCGACGCGGCACTTGGATGGCGGATCACGCTTCGCCCTCGGGCGAAGGTGCAGGGCTCGGAACAGGCTCGCGGCGCGAGCGAAGGAGCACACGATGGCTGAGGCGACGACGGTTCCATTGCTCGATGTGCGCGGCGAGATCTGTCCGTACCCCATGCTGCGCACGAACAAGGAGCTCGACGAGATCCAGCCGGGCATCCCGGCGCTCGACGTGCTGACGGACCATCCGCCCGCGCTCTCCACGATCCCACCGGAGGCGATGAAGCGCGGCTACGGCGTGGAGATCGACGAAGTCCGCGACGGCGAGTGGGTCATTCGCCTGTTCAAGGACAGCTAACAGACTGGGCAGAGCCAGAGGGAACCGGAGCATCACGTGAGACTGAACGTGAAACTGAAGTGGATCGCGGCCGCGAGCGTCGCGGCGCTGGCCGTCGCCTGCTCCTCGGGGGCGGTGACGGAAGAACCGAAGGTGTCGGGGACGCAGGCAGCCGCGAGCGCGACGGCCGCGACGACCGCCTCGAAAGCCGCGAGCACGACGCTGAAGCCGAACGCCGACCGCATCGTGAGCATCGACTGGCTGGCGGGCAAGACGTCCGACGCCAGCGTCGTGGCGCTCGACCTGCGGGCGAAGGACAAGTACGAGGCGGGACACATCCCCGGTGCGGTGTGGATCGCGACGGCCGACTTCAACCAGAAGAAGGGCGACATCACCGAGCTGGCGCCCGCCGACCAGATCGCTGCGGCGCTGGGCAAGGCTGGCATCCGGCCGGAGGACACAATCGTCCTGTACGACGACCAGGGCAGCCTGTGGTCGACGCGCGTGGCGTGGAGCCTCGATGTGTACGGGCACAAGGACAGCCGCGTGCTGAACGGCACCTGGACCGCGTGGGCAGCGGCGAACAAGCCCACCTCGAAGGACGCGAGCACGCGAGCGGCGACGCAGTACGCGTTTGCCGGTGCGCCCAACACGTCGATCGTCGTGAACATGGACCAGATGGTGAAGGCAGTCGGCGACCCCTCGAAGGTGGTGTGCGACTCGCGCACCGCCGATGAGTTCACGGGCCGCGACCTCCGCGCGCCGGCCACGAACGGCGGGCACGTGCCGGGCGCGCTCAACGTCGCGTACAGCGACGCTGTCGGGAAGTCGGGTGAGTTCCTGCCTGTCGAGGAGCTGCGCAAGCTGTACGACAGCGCCGGCATCAAGGCCGCCGACGGGCAGACGATCTTCACCTACTGCCAGTCGGGCATCCGAGCGGCGCACGCCTGGTTCGTGCTGAAGCACCTCATCGGGTACCAGAGCGTGGCCGTCTACGACGGCTCGTGGGAGGAGTGGGGCGCGCGCTCCGACACGAAGATCGAGGGTGCTCGCAGCTAGCTCACGCTGGAGGTGGGGGGCCGGTCGACGCCGGCCCCTCATCCGTTCTCGGATGCGCGCCCTGCGAGCCGCGCTCGGCGGCCCGTGGCCGTCGTGACGTTGCTTGCGCGCCTTGCCCTTGCCGCGCTCGCCGTGGTCGTGGGGGCGAGCCTCGCGGCGTGCGGCGGCACCGAGGCGCGCACGGGCGGGGAGGTCCACCTCCGGTTCGTCCTTCCTCGCGAGCTGCCGCTGGAGGTGACGGTGCACCGGCTGGAGGCCGGCGCGGGCAACCCCTCGACGGGTGCGTTCGAGGCCGGACAGGCGCCGGAGCCGGGCGCCGAGGTCGTCGGCGGGGACCTCGAGGTTGAGTTCGACGTCCCGCAGCGCCTGCTGCTCGTGGTGCGGAATCCCCTCGACAGGCCCGTGCAGTTCTGGTCGGCGCCCCACCTGCCGACGCCTCACGCGGCCGAGTCGGCGCTCGCGATCCTCTGTTTCTGCACGGGCGACACCTACGAGGTGCCCGCCGGCGGCACGTGGATCCGTCCGATCGAGGTGGGCATTCGCCGCCGCGAGGCGGTCGACCAGCTCATCGTGACGCACGTGATCACCGAGGGGGCGGCGCCCACGCTGCCCGCGGCACCGGCGCCGCGACGCTAGGTGGCCGGGCTCACGGGGGACGCACCTCGCTGCGGAGGATGCGAGCTCCTCGGCGGTGGGAGCCCTGCGCCTTCGGCCCGAGCCGCGCGCCGATCTCGGAGCTCTATCATCCGACTTGGAGTGGAGGGTGATCGTGCCTACGGTAACGGAGCTGCGGTTGCGAGTCCGCTCGACTGACATCGACTCGCAGAACATCGTGAACAACGCGAAGTACTTCGAGTTCTTTCAGGACGCGCGCCTCGATCACCTGGCGGCGCTCCGGTCAGAAACTGGCCCAGCGCCATCGTTCGCGCTCGTCACCACGACCTGCACGTACCGGAGTTCCCTGCGCCATCGCGACGAGATCGTCATTCGGGCCTGGACTGCGGAGGTACGTAATCGAAGCTTTGTGTTTGAGTACGACATCCGCCGTCCCGACGGGGCGCTCGTTGCGGAAGGTTCTTCCGTGCAGGTGTGGCTCGATGCGGAGGGGCAACCGACTGTTCCCTCCGACGAAGTGAAGGCAGCACTGGAGAGGTCGCGACCGATCAGCGACAGCTAGCTGCGCGTTCTCCTCACGGTCTCCTCCTCGCGCTTCCAATCGCAGTTCCGAGGCTCCCCGCTTCCGCCGGGCAGGGGTGTGTCGGCCGGGCGCTTCCGTCCTGCCGTTGGCGACTCACAGCGCATCCCTGCAAGCGAGGAGCGGTCGCGGTTCGCGGCGCCCACTTCGCCCGCTTTGCCAATGATCAGGGTTCGCGATTGCGCGCGCAGAGCACCACGGGATGGCCGGGCTCACGGGGCCCGGAGGACGTTGGTGGCCCAGTCGGGGTAGGTCCCGGTCTCGATCATGCGGCTGCGCACCTCGCCGCGCAGGGCGTCGAGCTCCTCGTCGGTTGGTGGTGGGGTGACGGGCACCGGGTCGGCCATGACGAGGGGGAAGCCCGTTCGTGCCTGGACCTCGTCGGGCGTGTAGCCGGGGTGCACGCTCTCGAGGGTGTACTGGCGCGTGTCGCGGTCGAAGCGCAGCACGGCGATCGGCGTGAAGACCTTGAACGGCTCGTTCGAGCGCTGGATGCGCTCATCAGTGACACCGGCGCCCGAGACGAAATCGACCTGCGGCACGAACGTGCGGAGGTCGTGCTCGGTGCGGAAGAAGAGGATCCGCTTCGACATGTACGACATGAGGCCGGAGCCATATCCGCCGGGCAGCCGGCGATCCGGCGCGTTCGGGTCTCCGATGACGTGCAGGTTGAAGTTGCCGTCGGCGTCGAACTGGAGCGCGCTGTGGAAGAAGAGCTCGAGCTGGCCGCGCTGGGTGAGGAAGTGGATGTCCTTCCCGAGGTTATGACTCAGCTCATCGGAGCCCAGGATGATGATCTCGGCGTGGGGGGCATGCGTGGCTTCGGCGAGGAGCAGCGCGGCCGCGGGGATCATCGAGACGGCGCCACACGCCGAGATCTCCCAGTCGTGGACCTCGCGGGACATCAGGATCGCGAGGAGCTCCTCGGTGTTGCATCGCAGGTCGACTGCGCCAGCTGGCATTGCGGTCCTCCATGGTCCGATTCGCGGGCGGCGGGGGCGAGCCGTGTGAGCTCGCCCCCGTGCCTCGATGGTGGTGCGCCGGCGCGGCCGTGCTACTTCGCGGATGGGACCGCGAAGCGCGCGCGGATCTCGTCCTCGGTGAGACTCATGACGTGCTCATCGAGGTAGGCCTGGAACGCCTCGTCACTGGCCGAGGCGTTGACGTACCGCCGGATGTGTTCGTCGTCGCGCGGGTAGCGTCCGGGGACGCCCGTGGGGTAGGCACCCATCGGGGCGTGGACGACCGCTGTGACGTTGATCGAGGAGATGAACTGCCCCGAGGTGTCCTCGGGAGTCACCTTGTCGACGATCTCCTCGACAGTGACGATCGTGCGTCGTGAGGCCTGTGCGACCATCACGTCCTCGCCGAAGCGCCTGAGGATGGCGTTGCCCTCGCGATCGGCCTTGAGGCCGTGGAGGATGGCCACGTCCGGGTTCTGCGCGAGCGCGACCACGGTGATCTCGTTGGGGTCGAAGGGGTTCGGTGCGAGCATCATGTCGTCTCGCCGTTCGAAGACATCGGTGCCGGCAAGACCGCGAACTGGAATGTACGGGACGCCCATTGATCCAGCCTGGACCATTGAGTAGTGGACGCCTCAGGTGTTGTCCATCGCGAAGATGCGTCCGGCCTTGAGGTACCGGTCGAAGTTGGGCGCCTCTCGAGCGAACGGCGCGAAGCCGATGCTGCAGCACTCGAGGGTCTTCGTCTGCCCCGTCCCTACGAGGAAGTCGAGGTTGATTGACCCGCCCACGAGTCCAATCGTGTGCAGGTCCTTCACGCCCTTGCGGGCCAGGGTGCGGAGCATGGCCATCGGGCTGTGCTCGAACCCTGCGCTCATGATCACCTTCTGGCCGTCTCGAACGATCGAGGCGGCGTCATCGAGCGATACGAGCTTCGTTCGCATCCATCCTCCTCCGTCCCGTGACGGGCGAGAGCGTTCGCGATTCGCGAACTACGCCTGTCATCGACAGGGACGCTACGCTGCGCGCGGTGAGACCGTCAAGGACGAACGGCCCCGTGGCTCGAGGGGGTGAACGATGGCCATTCTCGCGGCGGGGAGCATCGCTCCCGACTTCGACCTCGCGGATGTCGAGGGCGAATCGAGGTCACTCGGGGGGGCGCGCGCCGGCGGGCAGGCGCTGCTCGCGTTCTTCTCCCTCGAATGCCGCGCCTGCGACCTCAGCTACCTGTTCTGGGACCGGATGACCGAGGCGTACGGGGACGCCGGGTGCCCGGTCCTCGCGATCTCCCTCGACAGCAGCGAAGCGGCGCACGACTTCTGGGACCGGTCGGGGGTGTCGTTCACCGTGCTCGCGGACCCCGGGCACGGGGTCACGAGGGCGTACGGGATCGAGTGCACGCCCGCGCTGTTCCTCGTGGATGCGGGCGGGACGATCGTCGCCAGCCACGACGCCTTCGATCGGGCCGCGCTGAACGCGCTGTCGCAGGCGATCGCGGAGCGCGTCGGTGAGCCGGCCGTGGAGCTCGGGGAGGACGAGGCGCCCGCGTTCAGCCCCGGCTGCGTCGTCCACCTCGCGACCGAGCAGGGCTGAGGCCTGCGGCACTTCGGTCCACGGTGCGGCCCGTCTGAGGCCGACCGCGCCAATGATGCGGTCCGCCGGTCGTCACAAGAAATGAGGATTGTCGAGCGCACGCGTGCGCCCTTTGCTGCGTGGTGCAGTGCTGGAGTGCGCCTGTGGCTCGTGAGGTGGATCCGTCGCACGACCAGGAAGACGGGCTCACGCGGGCACTCCTCGAGGGGTTCGAGCGGCTCTCGGACCTCACGCGGCGCTGGGATCCAGCCGCCGCTGGGACGCTCGCGGCGAGCGCATCGGAGGGACACGCGGCACTCTCGACGGCGGTGGACGACGCCGCTCGCGAGGGCGCGAGCGCCAGCGCCGTTGCCATCCGTGTCCGCTCAGCGGCCAGGCAGCTGCTCGAGGGGTTCCGGGCCCTCGCCGCCTCGGAGGCAGGCGCGGCCACCGCAGCCGCTCGATCGAACATCGAGGCGCAGGAAGCGCTCTACGAGCAGGCGTGGGCTGACCCTGCGCTCAACGCGTTCTACGTGCCGGCGGCGGATCGAGCCGACACCGGCCTGCTGACTCGCCTCGCAGCGCCGCCTGCACCCGGGACCGGTGTCACCCACCTCCGGAACGAACGCGACCAGCGCGGCGGCGCTTCGATCTATGTGCCGGAGCAGTCCGATGGCAGCCCGCTGCCCCTCGTTGTGGCGCTCCACGGCGCGTCGTGGCACGGACGCGACTTCCTCTGGACCTGGTTGAAGGCCGCGCGCGCCCGAGGCGTCATGGTGGTGAGCCCGACATCGTTCAACCGGACGTGGTCGATGGTGGGACCCGACCTCGATGGCGCGAACGTGCGCCTCATCCTCGAGGAGGTGGTGGACTCGCACCCCATCGACCTCGACCGTGTGCTGCTCACCGGCATGTCCGATGGCGGCCTGTACGCCGCGATGCACGTCCTGCGGCGAACGCTGCCTGCCACGCACCTCGCGCCGATCGCGTCCGGACTCAACGCCGAGGTGGTTGCGGGGATCGCCACGCGGAACCTCGAGGGGTTCCCCGTATACCAGGTCCATGGCACGACGGACTGGGTGATTCCCGTATCGGTTGCGCGGGACGCCCACGCCGAGCTCGTGCGTCGCGGCGCCGCGGTCACGTTCAGGGAGCTGCCGGACCTCGGCCATGCCTACCCGCGCGAGGAGAACCCCCGCATCCTGGACTGGTTCCTGTCCGGCGTGTGAGCGCTGCGAGCGGTGCCTCGGGCGATCCCCGGACGAGGTGCTCCCCCGCCTCGCGCTACCTTCTCAGTGCCGTTGCGCATCGTGGGCCACGGCGGAGTGAGGGCGAACGCGGGTTGCAGCGGTGAGTGAGCGGGACACGACCTCGGCGGGCACGGTGCCCTTTGTGGGGCGAGAGGCAGAGCTGCAGCGCCTGAAGCTCGCCGTTGCCGCCGCCGCAGACGGCCGAGGCCGGGTCGTGCTCATCGGCGGCGAGCCCGGCATCGGCAAGACGCGCCTCATCGAGGAGCTCCTCGACGACGGGGCGCTCCCCGTTGCGCGCGTGCTGTGGGGTCGGTGCTGGGAACCCGACTTTGCGCCTCCCCCATTCTGGCCGTGGATCGAGGCGCTTGAGCCGCTCGGGACCAGCGAGGCGCTGACGGCAATCACCACCAGCACGACCGGCGGCGCGGACCTCGCGCCGCTCTTTCCGCGAGCCGGGCTTCCCGCGCGCGACGAAGCCGACAGCGAGTCCGCGCGGTTCCGAACCCTCGAGGCGGCGACCGGGTTCCTCTCCGCAGTGGCCCGGTCGGACGGCGGGACAGGCCCCGCGCGACGCGCCCTCGTGGTCGTCCTCGATGACCTCCACTGGGCCGATGCCAGTTCGTTGCTGCTCGTGCAGTTCCTCGCGCGGGCGATTGGAGGTCTCCCGCTCCTCGTCATCGGGTTGCACCACGACACCTCACCGGCGCGGGAGCATCCGCTGTCGATCGCGCTTGCCTCCCTGCGCCGGCAGGCCAACGTCGAGACGTTCGCGCTCGAAGGACTCACCGAGGAGGCCGTCGCGAAGCTGCTCGAAACGAGCGGTACCTCGGCAGATCGAGCACGCGTGCTGGCACGCACACTCCGCGACCGCACCGAGGGCAACCCGTTCTTTCTCCGGGAGCTGCTCGCCCAGGCGTCGGAGGTGCCGGCGCAGGGGCCCGCGGATCCTCGCGACGTTGGAGCGTCCGAGGTCCCGGCGAGCATCCTGGAGGCGGTCGAGCGACGCCTCGACCACCTCGCCGCGGGGACGCGATCCGTGCTCGCAACGGCGTCCGTCCTCGGCATCCAGTTCGACGCGCGGGAACTCGATGAGCTGACCGAGCTGAGTGAGGCGGCCTTCGATGCCGCCCTGCAGGATGCCGAGCGCGTCGACCTGATTCGTGCGACCGGAAGCTCGCGCTACGAGTTCACGCACCCACTGGTCCGCGACGCGCTCTACGCCTCGATGCCGACACGGCGTCGAGTCCGGCTGCACGGCCGCGTCGCCGACTACCTGCTGCGCGCGCACGGCGAGGACGGTCGTGCGTCCGCCGAGCTCGCGTACCACTACTACCGGGCGGGACAGGCCGCCGAGGCGTTCGAGGCCGGCCTCGCCGCCGCGCGAACAGCCGAGAGCGCAGCGGGGTGGGACGAGGCGGCGCGGCAGTACGAGCGCTGCCTCGAGCTGGTGGGCGACGCGCGACGCGAGCGGAGCGAGGAAGGGCTATTGCTGCGCGACCTCGGCCGTTGTCTCAGGCTGGCGAACGCGCCTCGCGATGCGTGGGGGCGGCTGCAGAGCGCGATGACGGTCTTCGAGGAGCTGCGCGACGGCGTCGAGGCCGCACAGACCGCCCTCGAGGCGCTGCGCATCCCCTCGCCGCCCGGGAGTCGAGAGGCGCTCGTGCAGCGCGCCATCGCGGCGCTCCGCGGCGCCCACCCCGAGCTCGAGGTCCAGCTCCTGTTGCAGCGCGCCGCCTGGTCACCGCCTGATGGGGACGGGCTGGCCTCCCTCGAGCGGGCGAGCGCACTCGCCGAGCAGCTGGGCATCGACGACCTGGAGCCCATCTTCTCGTACGTCGAGGGGAATCGGGCGCTGGAGCGCGGCGACCTCGACAGTGCGCGCTCGCAGCTGCGCGCCCTCCACGAGGCGAGCATGGCCGTCGGCCGGTCCGGGTGGGCCCTGAATTTCCTCGTGAGCGGCAACACCATCCCGCTCTTCGAGGGACGCCTCGCGGTGGGAGTCGCCGAGACGAGGGCGGCCGCCGAGTTCGCGCATACGCTGTACAACCGGCTGCGCGAGGCGGGCCTGCTGACCTGGATCAGCGGGACGCACCTCGCCCTCGGGGACCGCGACGGTGCAGACACGTGGCTCGCGAGGGCGACCGCCGCGAACCCCGCGAACTTCGGAGGCAAGTGGTTGCGCGCCGTCCGCGCCGAGCGCGCGGGCGACCTCGAGCGCGCGCGGTCCGAGATGCCCGCCGCGGGGGAGGCGGCCGGTGTGCCGGGCTGGCTCGCCGTGGTGCACGGTGCGCGGGCGCGCATCCTCTTCCACGCCGGCGACGAGGATCGCGCGCGGGCCGAGCTGGCTCAGTGGTGGCGCAACTGGTCGCCGTTCCGCCTCGCCGACGGCACCCCCGGCTACATCCACACGATGAGCTGCGTCGACGCCGTCCTCCCGGCGCTGGGCGACGAGCGCTCGGTGCGCGCGATCTACGACGAGTTGCTGAGGTGGTCGTGGGCCCGATTCAGCCCCGCCAATGCGGTCGGCGTCGACCAGTTGCGGGGCGCCCTCGCTCTCCGACTCGACCTCGTGGAGGACGCCGACAGGCACTACACGGCGGGGCTCGACTGGGCGGAGCGTGAGCATCTGGCGGTGGAGGCGGGGCGGTGCCTCCTCGGCCAGGCCGCCGTGCTGATCCGGCGGGGACAGCCACGCGCCGCCGAGGCGCGCATCGAGCGCGCGAGCGCCGTGTTTCGCCGCGAGGGGACACGCCTCTACGAGCGGGAGGCCGAGGACCTGGCGAACAGCCTCGCAGGCCACGAGCCGACACCCGGCGCAACGTCCGAGGCCGAGCTTCCCGACGGGCTCTCGCGTCGTGAGCTGGAGGTGATCCGGCTGATCGCCCGCGGCAAGACCAACCAGGAGATCGCCATCGAACTGACGATCAGCCCCAACACCGTGGCGCGGCACATCACCCACATCTTCACCAAGACCGGCTCGGCGAATCGCGCCGAGGCGGCCAGCTACGGCTTCCGCCACCACCTCATCTAGCTGCTCGCGAATCACCAGTTCTTGTGATCGAGGGAGCGCGGCGTTCCTCGGCCGCACGCCCGAGGGCGGCTCGAATCACCGGTTTGTGCGATGTAGCGCGCGAGGCGTCGGGCGAGACTCGTAGGGCGCCAGCCGAGCGGACTACCGACGGCAGAGGCGCGCTGCGAGGGGGACCGGATGAGTCACGCGGAAGATCGGTTCGTGGAAGTCAACGGCCTGAGGCTGCACTACCTCGACTGGGGCAACCCCACGGCGCAGCCCATGCTCCTCCTGCACGGGACTGCCAGCCATGCCCACGTCTGGGACCGATTCGCGGAGGCCATGAGTTCCGAGTACCACGTGATCGCCGTCGATCAGCGCGGTCACGGGGACAGCGAGTCCCCCTCGGACTACCTGACGGGGTACGCGCAGGAGCACTGGGCAGCGGACATCCTGGGCGTGATCACCGCACTCGACCTGCATCGCGTGGTGCTGATCGGCCTCTCGACCGGCGGGAACAACGCCACCCACTTCACGGCTCGGCACCCCGAGGACATCGAGCGGCTGGTCGTCGTGGACATGGGTCCGGAGGTGCTGCGCGCCGGAGCGGACCGCGTGATCCAGGCGAAGCCCGCTCAGGAGGAGTTCGACTCGCTCGAGGAGGGGATCGAGCAGCTCTCGGCGAGCAACCGCCGAGCGGTCCCGGAGCTGGGTCGGGCGCACGCCTTCCACCACCTTCGACCTCTGGGCGACGGGCGCTATGCGCTGAAGGGCGACCCTGCCCTCCGGAACCCCCGCTGGCGGCGCCCCCTGCGCACGTCCGAGGAGAACTGGGCGGCCGTCCGTGCGATCAGGGTCCCGACGCTCCTCATGCGAGGTGGCGTGAGCAACATGATCTCGGACGAGATCGCGAATCGCGTCCAGCAGGAGATGACGAACTGCACGTACGTCACCGTCGAGGGTGCCGGTCACTCGGTGCCGATGCACCAGCCCGAGGGCTTCGAGGCCGCCATCCGAGCCTGGCTCGCCACCCCCGTGTCCGCCTCCACGGGCGCGGACGCGGGAGGAGCAACGACGTGAGCCTCGACGGCGGGCGCACACGCCAGAGGACATCGACGCGCCTCGCGCCGCTGGAACCGCTGCACTGAGGCCGTTGGCGCCTCGAGTCAGGAGCTGTCTCATGGAACTGCAGGAGCTGGTCGACCGGATCCTGGACCACGACCTCGAAGCGGTGGCGGCACCGGCTGAGGCCGACTACCACGCCGCGTGGCTGGCGCGCGACATCGCCTCGGACGCCGAGTTCATGCTCGCCGCGCACGGGGGAGCGCTGGCGGACCGCCTCGCGTGGGTGTTCCTCGCGGGGTACCAGGCCACGATTCGGCGCTGCTTCCCGACGCTGCCTCGGGAGGCGGGCTGGGCTGCCTTCGTCAACACGGAGGACCGCAGCGGCGACTTCGCCGGCACCACGCTGAGTGGAGCGCGCGGCCACCGAGTGCTCTCCGGGTGGAAGGGCTGGGTCGCGGGCGCCGGCCACCTCGATCGGATGCTGGTCAGCGCGAGCCAGGGGCGCCTGCCGTTCATCGTGGTGCGTCCGAGTGACCCGGGTGTCCGCCTCGAGGTGGGCCCGGCGCGTGGCTACCTCTCGGAGATGACCCAGGGCCGTGCGCACTTTGAGGACGCGCCGGTCCGCGAGGACCAGGTCATCGAGGACGACTCGACGTTTGCCGTGTTCCGCGCCTCGGAGTCCGCCTACGTGCGCGCCGCGTTGGCGGCGTTCATGCTCGCGCAGACGCGGCGCCTCGATGGGCCGCCGTCGCTGATCGGTGGCGCGCTGGCGCTGCTGTTCGCCTCGGAGTCCATCCTCCGGCTCCCGCTGCCGTCCGATGCAGCATCGGTCGCCTTCCTCGGCGTGGCCGAGCAGACGACGGCCCTCGCGGCTGCGTTCGAAGACCTCATCCGCGAGCGCGACCCGGCCCTGTACGAACTCTGGAACAAGGACCGCCGCCTGATCACGGGCGCGTTCGCCGGCGTGCAGAGTCGTGCCGACGCGGTGCTGGAGCGCGTGGCGCCGCTGCCCGCCTGAGCTCGGACGGGCAACCCTCTATGGGGCGACCTCGGTCCGCCGAGGTGAGGGGCCGTGGACTCGCGAGCATCGGCGGCCGGGCGGCCGCGCGCACCACAATCGTGGCACCGTGTGCGACACTCCCGCCCTCGACGGACCGTGCGTGGGAGGCCCACATGACGCGAATGACCGGCGGCCAGGCCCTGGTGCAGTCCCTCAAGCTCGAGGGCATCGACACCATCTTTGGACTCCCCGGGATCCAGATGGACTTCGCGTTCGACGCGCTGTGGGATGAGCGCGACTCGATCCGCGTGCTGCACACCCGTCACGAGCAGGCGTGCTCGTACATGGCCGACGGGTTCGCGCGCACGACCGGCCGGATCGGCACCTTCATCGTGGTGCCGGGGCCGGGGCTGCTGAACGCCTCGGCGGGGCTGTCGACGGCGTACGCGTGCTCCTCGCCCGTGCTTGCCGTGGCGGGGCAGATCCAGTCGGACCTGATCGGCCGCGGTCGTGGCGTGCTGCACGAGATCAACAACCAGCTCGAGACGATCAGCAGCGTGTGCAAGCAGGTGGAACGGGCGATGACCCCGGAGGAGATCCCGGGGATGGTGCATCGCGCGGCGCGCGCGCTCCTCACGGGGCGGCCGCGGCCGGTGGAGATCGAGGTGCCGCCCGACGTGCTCGAGCGCGTGGGCGACGTAACGCTCCTCGAGCCGGAGTCCTTCTCCCGCGCCAGCGCGGACCCTGATCTCCTCGAGCGTGCCGCCGAGGTCCTCGGGAGGGCGGAACGGCCGCTGATCATCGCGGGGGGCGGCGTGCAGTCGAGCGCCGCGTGGGCAGAGCTGCGAGCGCTGGCGGAGATCCTCGAGGCCCCCGTGCTGATGAGCGCGAACGGCCGCGGCGCGCTGTCGGACCGCGACCACCGAGCGTTCTCCGGGGTCGCGGCCACGGGCGCGCTCCTCCCGCAGGCCGACGTGGTGCTGGCCGTGGGCACGCGGTACGTCCTCCCGCCACGCTCGGCGGCGGCACCCGAGGGCCAGACCTTCATCCAGCTCGACATCGACGAGCACGAGGTTGGCCGCAACCGCGCGCCCGACATCGGCATTGTGGGCGACGCGAAGCATGGCCTGGGGGAGCTGGCCGCGCGCGTGCCTCGGCACAACCGGGCGCGGCCCTCGAGGGCCGGTGAGCTCCGCGCGCTGCAGCAGGCCATCGCCGTCGAGATGGCGCGACTCTCACCGCAGGCGGACTACGCCCTCGCGATCCGCGACGTGCTCCCGGACGATGGCGTGCTGGTCAGCGAGAGCACGCAGGTCGGGTACTGGTCGCAGGGCGGCGGCTTCCCGGTCTACGAACCGAGGTCGTTCCTGACCTCGGGCTACCAGGGGACGCTTGGCTACGGCTTTGCGACCGCACTCGGGGCGCAGGTGGGGAATCCGGACCGCAAGGTCGTCTCGATCAATGGCGACGGCGGCTTCTTCTACAACGTGCAGGAGCTTTCGACGATGGCCAGGCACGAGATTCCGCTGGTGGCGATCGTCTTCAACGACAACGCGTTCGGGAACGTCCGGCGCATCCAGCAGGTGCGATTCAACGACCACACGATTGGTTCGGATCTGCTGAACCCGGACCTCGTGAAGCTGGCCGAGCTCTTCGGGGTGGCGGCGTCGCGCGCGACGAACCCGGGCGAGCTGCGCTCGACGCTCGACCGGGCGCTCGCCTCGAACGCGCCGCACCTGATCGAGGTGCCCATGCCGGCGACGCTCGACCTGCCGCAGCAGTTCCCGATGGAGCCGCTGCCCTCGCGTCCCACGCTCGACCGCTAGGAGCGTGCGCCCTCGGCTGCCGGGGTAGTAACGCGTCTCCACGAGCGCCCACCGCCACTGCTCGAGGGCACCCCGCGCCGAGACCTCACGCGCGTGCCTCGAGGGCGGATGGTGGCCATGGTCACCATCGCCGTCGCGCCTCGACAGCCGCGTTCCGGCTGGTCGCTGCTCGCATTTGGTGACCTTCGGGAACGAGAAGTCACGCGACGCCCGTGACCAAGGTCTGTTCGTTGGAACTGCCCGACAGACCACTATCCGGTCGGATCGTCACCCGCGTCCATCAACGTGTAGAGGGCGCATCAGAGTGATGAATCGCGTGGGCACGAACAGGATGGAGTGACTGCGAATGGCTGAGGAGCGGAACCTCTCTCGGCGGACCTTCCTGCGATGGGGAGCGGGCGCGGCGGCGGGTACAGCACTGACGCAGGTCCTGCGGTTCGAGCCGTGGCACCTGGAGGCGACGGAGCCCGTGCGCGTCTCGGATCCGCTGACGATCTTCCCGAATCGCGACTGGGAGCGCTCGTACCGCGACCTCTTCAAGCCGGACTCGGAGTTCACGTTCACCTGTGCGCCGAACGACACCCACGACTGCATCCTGCGCGCGAGCGTCAAGAACGGCGTCGTCGTGCGCATCCACCAGACCTACGGGTACGGCAAGGCGCAGGACCTCTACGGCAACACCGCGAGCCACCGATGGGACCCTCGAGGTTGCCAGAAGGGCCTCGCGCTGGCGCGCAAGTTCTACGGCGACCGTCGAGTACAGGCGCCGATGGTGCGCAAGGGCTGGAAGGACTGGGCCGAGGCCGGCTTCGAGCGCGACGCCGACGGCAAGCCCCGGATGGACACGACCAAGCGAGGCGAAGACCAGTGGGTCAAGGTCAGCTGGGACTCGGCGCTCGACCTGGCTGCGAAGGCATACGTCAACATCGCCACGACGTTCTCGGGAGCGCCCGGCGCCGAGCTGCTCAAGAAGCAGGGCTATGACCCCGACACCATTGCCGCGATGGACGGCGCCGGGATACGCGCAGCGAAGTTGCGTGGTGGCATGCCACTGCTCGGCGCTACACGCATCTTCGGCTTCAACCGCTTCGTCAACCAGATGGGGCTGTTGGACGACCATGTGCGAAAGGTTGGGCGGGACAAGGCGCACGGCGCAACGATCCTCGACAGCTTTGCCTGGCACACCGACTTGCCACCGGGCCAACCAATGGTGACCGGTCAGCAGTCCCTCGAGTTTGAACTGTTCTCGCCTGAGTACGCGAACCTCGTCGTCATGTTCGGAATGAACTGGATCTCGACGAAGATGCCGGATGGCCACTGGCTCGCCGAGGCGCGTCAGAAGGGCACGAAGCTCATCGTCGTGGCAACCGACTACCAGTCCACGGCAAACCGTGCCGACGAGGTCATCCTCACGCGTCCCGGTGTCGACGGTGCTCTCATCCTCGGTGCTGCGCAGTACATCGTTGCAAACAACCTCTACGACGAACGCAACGTCAAGTCCTTCACGGACTTGCCGCTGCTCGTCCGCACGGACACGAAGACGCTGCTCTCAGCTGCCGATGTCTTCACCGGCTACCAGCAGGCTCGGCTCTCAAACTACATCCACATACTTCCCCCCGGGGAGTCCGCTCCGCATCCTGGCGAGCAAGGGGTGCAGCAGGTTCCCCAGGCGCTCCGCGAGCGGTGGGGCGACTTCGTGGTCTGGGACGCCAAGACGAACCAGCCTGCTGTCGTCTCGCGTGACCAGGTAGGCGATAAGTTCGGACTCGATCCGGCGCTCTTCGGCGAATTCGATGTGAAGGTCGCCAGCGGGCAGACCGTGAAAGTACAAACGGTCTTCTCGATCATCAAAAAGTACCTGGACGACAACTTCACGCCACAGCAGGCCGCAGAGATCACCTGGGCTAAACAGGAGGCCATCGAGAGTTTGGCGAAGCAGGTTGCCGCCGCTAAGGGCAAGACACTCCTCGCCAACGGCATGGGTCCAAACCACTTCTTCAACAACGACGTCTTCAGCCGTGCCTTCTTGCTGCTCGCCGCTCTCACGGACAACATTGGACACATTGGCGGCGGGCTCGGTTCCTACTCTGGGAATTACCGGGGTTCCGTCTTCAACGGCGTCTATGAATATGCCCTCGAAGATCCATTCGATCCGGAAACCGATGCCTCGACAGCGCCGAGGACACACGCGTACTACAAGGCGGAATCAGCACACTATTACAATTACGGAGACCGGCCGCTTCGCGTTGGCAACAAGAACTTCACAGGTAAGACGCATATGCCGACGCCTACGAAGCTGCTGCACTTCGGCAATTCCAACTCCCTTCTCGGGAACGCGAAATGGCACCATGATGTGGTCCACAACACGCTGCCGAAGATCGACGCGATCTTCATCCACGAGTGGTGGTGGACAGCCTCCTGCGAGTACGCGGACATCGTCTTCCCCGTGGATAGCTGGGCCGAATTCAAGCACGTGGACGCCTCGGCGTCCTGCACCAACCCATTCCTACACATCTTCCCCCGCACCCCACTCAAGCGGATTCATGACACCCGCTCAGACATCGAGGTCTTCGAGGGCCTTGGCAAGAGACTCGCCGGAATTAGCGGTGATCAGCGGTTTGCCGATCACTGGAAGTTCGTCACCGACAATCGCACCGACGTGTACCTGCAGCGCGTCTTCGACGGTAGCCCGACTGCCCGTGGCTACAAGGTCGCCGACCTGGAGAAGCTAGCGCAGCAGGGCATTCCGGCTCTCATGAACTTCCGTACCTACCCCCGTCAGCCGGGTTGGGAGCAGCGCTTGGAGAGCAAGCCCTGGTACAACCGCACCGGGCGCCTCGAGTTTTACCGCGACGAACCCGAGTTCATCGAGCACGGCGAGAACCTGCCCGTGCATCGCGAGCCGATCGACTCCACCTACTACGAACCGAACGTGATCCTCGCCAAGCCCCATCCGATGATTCAGCCGCAAGGGCCAGAGGCGTACGGACTCAAGCGCGACGACCTCTCGACGGAGACGCGTCAGGTCCGCAACGTCGTCAAGCCATGGTCGGAACTGAAGGTGACGAAGCACCCCCTCGCGGCCAAGGATCCGAACTTCAAGTTCGTCTTCATCACGCCGAAGTACCGTCACGGGGCGCACACGACGCCGGTCGACCTCGACTGGATGTCCTACATGTTTGGCCCGTTCGGCGACATGTACCGGCACGACCGGCGCAGCCCCTGGGTCGGCGAGGGTTACATCGAGATGAACCCGGCCGATGCGAAGGCACTCGGCATCGAGGACGGTGACTACGTCTGGTTCGACGCCGATCCCGAGGACCGGCCCTATCGTGGCTGGAAGAAGGACGACCCGTATTACGAGGTTGGCCGGGCGATGGCCCGGGCGCGCTACACCAATGCGATACAGCCCGGCGTGACGCGGATGTGGTTCCACATGTACGTGGCAACGAAGGGCTCGGTCCGCGGGCAGAAGGAACGCCCGGACGGGCTCGCGAAGAATCCGGACACCAACTACCAGGCGCACTTCCGCCACGGTAGCCATCAGGCTGGTACGCGAGCCTGGCTCAAGCCAACACTCCAGACCGATTCACTCATCCGTAAGAACAACGTGGGTCATGTCATCGGCGCTGGATTCGAATATGACGTGCACTCCGTCGTCGGTGCGCCCAAGGAGTCCTTCATCAAGATCGAGAAGGCGGAGGACGGCGGCATCGGTGGCAAGGGGAAGTGGCGCCCCGTCACTCGTGGGCTGCGTCCCGGCAGCGAGTCCGAGGTCATGAAGAAGTACCTCAGCGGCGGGTTCTACCAGGCCTAGCTGTCGCGGACTGAATCGAAGGGACGCGTTCGATGGCGGAAGTCAATAACTGGCAGCTCGGTCGGACGATGCAGTACCCGTACCCCGAGAACCGTCCTCGGCGGCAGATCGCGTGGGTCTTCGATACGAACAAGTGCATCGCCTGCCAGACCTGCACCATCGCCTGCAAGTCGACCTGGACCTGGGGTTCGGGCCAGGAGTACATGCTCTGGAACAACGTGGAGACAAAGCCGTTCGGCTTCTTCCCGGTCGGCTGGGACGTCGAGCTGATGAACGTGCTCGGTCCCGCGAAGTGGACCGGCGGCAAGCTGGAAAGCCAGACCATCTTCGAGGGCCTGCCGGCCGGTGAGCGCGTCAAGGGCTGGCTTCCCGCCGAGGAGGACTGGGCCAGCCCGAACATCGGCGAGGACGAGCCCGTCGGAGTGGCGCAGCAGGGGAGCTACATCCCCTCGATGCCGCACAACGAGATGTGGTTCTCCTACCTCGCGAGGATCTGCAACCACTGCACGTACCCGGGATGCGTGGCGGCCTGCCCTCGGCAGGCGATCTACAAGCGGCCGGAGGACGGCATCGTCCTCGTGGACCAGTCGCGCTGCCGTGGCTACCAGGAGTGCGCGCAGGGCTGCCCGTACAAGAAGGTGATGTTCAACAACAACACCCGCACGAGCGAGAAGTGCATCGCGTGCTTCCCGAAGATCGAGCAGGGCCTGCAGCCGCAGTGCGTGACCAGCTGCATCGGCCGGATCCGCATCGCCGGGTTCATCTCGCCTCCGGGCCAGGTCAACCCCCAGAACCCGATCGACTACCTGGTGAAGGTGAAGAAGGTCGCGCTCCCGCTCTACCCGCAGGCGGGCACGGAGCCGAACGTCTACTACATCCCGCCGATGCACGCGGGCCGCGACTACCTCCACCAGATGTTCGGGCCTGGCTCGGACGAGGCGATCAAGACGTACCAGAACACGAAGAACGACCCGGAGCTCCTCGGTCTGATGATGCTGTTCGGCTCTACCGAGCGGATCATGCACCGCTTCCGGGTCGAGGGTGAGACGGCGATCGGCATGGACGAGAACGGCGCCGAGCTCGTGCGCGTGCCCGTCCGCGAGCCGAGCTGGGTGCGCACGTACTTCGACGAGGTGCGCGGCGCCTACAACCACAACATCACCTAGCGCCTCGAGGGGAGAGGAGCGCACTCGTGACCACCGACAACTCGATGGACCGACGAACCTTCATCCAGGCCGCGGGAGCCCTCGCGGCGGGTGGGGCGCTGGCGATTGGCGTTGCGACCTACGTCGCGATGCGACCCGGAGCGGCAGACAAGCTGGTTGCGCACCGGCACAGCGGTGCGTTGCCCATCGACAATCCGAACGCGGACGCGTGGCTTGACCTCGACCACTTCCCCGTGACGATGTTGATGCAGCAGATCACGACACCGCACCCGAGCGAGCTGGCCGTGCCCGAGCTGTGGGTCCGCGCGATGCATAACGGGACCGACATCGCGTTCCACCTCGAGTGGGGCGACACGGACGTCAACGACATGGACAAGATGGTTGCGTTCCGCGACTCGGTGGCGGTCCAGCTGCCGGTCGCCGAGGAGACGGACGCGACCGCGCCGAAGACCTCCGTGACCATGGGCCTCGCGCCGGTGGCGGCGCAGGGCACGACGCCGGCAACGCCTGGCCAGACCGTGCACATCCTCCACTGGAAGGCCAGCTGGCAGTACGACGTGGACAAGGGCCGGCGGACGGTCAAGGACCTCTTCCCCAACATGTACAACGATGTGACGCCTGAGGGCCTGCTGGGCGAGGCGAACTCGCTGGTCTTCTACCCCGGCGTCTTCGCGGGCAACTCGATGTCCGCGCGCGAGCGGAAGTCACCCATCGAGGAGCTCATCGCCTCGGGCTTTGGTTCGCTGACCACGCACGAGAAGCAGCAGGCGAACGGCAAGGGCGTTAACGAGAAGGGCCGCTGGCGCGTCGTGCTGTCGGTGCCGATGGACAGCGGCGACGCGACGAAGGCGAAAGTCAGGGCCGGTACGAGTATTCCCGTCGCGTTCGCGGCGTGGAATGGCACGAAGCAGAACCGCGGTGCCCGCAAGCAGTACGCGAACTGGGTGCCGATGGAAGTCGAGGCCTAGATGACCACCTCACAGCCGGCCAGGGGGCTTGCGGGCCTGGAGGATGCGGGCGTCCAGCGCATCCTCGGCAGGTCGGCGGTGTACGAGCTGCTCGCCCTCGGCATCACGTACCCCACCGAGGCGTCCGTGCAGCGGCTCGTGGACCTCGCGGAGGACCTCGAGGGGCACGACATCCTCAAGGCCTACGGGCTCGCGCCACGACTGGCCGCGATCCGCGAGACCGTCGAGGCTGTCGAGGTGCCCGAGTTGCAGCTCGAGCACAACCGGCTCTTCCTCGGGCAGGTGCTCTGCTCGCCGCATGAGACGGAGTACGAGCGCGACACCTTCTCGAAGGCGGCGCAGCTAGCTGACATCGCGGGGTTCTACAACGCCTGGGGCCTCCAGACCTCCGAGTCGCGCCGGACGATGCCGGACTTCGTCGGCACGGAGCTGGAGTTCCTCGCGATGGTGACCCGTCGCGAGGCGTACGCGGCGCTGCGAGGCTGGGCGAACCGCCGCAAGGTGGCCCGCGAGTCGGCGGACGCGTTCATGCAGACCCACCTCGGCAGGTGGGTGAACGCGTTCGCGGCCGACCTCCGCGGTGTCGTCGCGGACGATGCCGCCGGGCGCTTCTACGCGGCCCTCGCACGGGCCATCGAGCAGTTCGTCGTGATGGACGTGGCGGTGGCGGGCGTGACGCCGGCGATGCTCACGCTGCGCATCCCACGCCCCGAGGACGACGAGCCCATGGTCTGCATGGATGACCCGAATCCAATGCTCGACGACGACACCTTCGGGGTCATGGACGAGGCAGAGCCGGACTCCGAGGTCGACCTGCCCGCATTCCCGTCGTTCGAGTAGGGGCCCGTTCGAGGAGGGGATCGAGATGCCGCCCAGCCTCCCCGTCGTACGCGTGGTCGCCGACCAGCGAAACGTCGGCAAGACGTGGTTGGCGCGCGCGCTCATCGAGGAGCTGACGCGGCGCGGGCACCTCGTGGGTGCGGTCAAGCACTCGCACCACGTATTGCCCCTCGACAAGCCGGGATCCGACACCGCGCAGTTCGCCGAGGCGGGCGCAGCTCGGGTGGTCTTCGCGGCCGCGGATGGCGTCCTGACGCGCATGGGCGCGGCGATTCCGCTGAAGGATGCCGTCGAGGAGCTGGTCGGGCGTGTCGACCTCGCGATTGTCGAGGGGTTCAAGTCCGACGAGCTGGGCGCGACGCTGCGCATCGAAGCGGCGTCTGGCCTCGCAACGCTGACCTCCATGGACGGCCATCGAGTGGCGACGGCGCCCCGGGATGACGTCGGGGCATTCGCCGGCGCCATCGTCGGGATGTTCGAGCTCGCCGGCGGCGGCACCGAGGTGCTCCGCGCGCGCCTGCGCAAGGCGGCTGCGGCGCACGGGCACATGTGCCCGGGCGTCACGCTCGGCGTGAGGATGGCCATGG
>JADLFF010000104.1 GCA_020845735.1 Dehalococcoidia bacterium | reverse complement strand
GGTTCTGGAGTGCCTCCTGGATCTCGTACTCCGTGCGCATGTCCACGGACGACGTGGAGTCGTCGAAGACGAGCACCTTCGGGTCGAGGAGCAACGTGCGCGCGATCGCGACTCGCTGGCGCTGGCCGCCGGAGAGCGTGGCGCCGCGCTCACCGACCCACGTCTCGTACTGGTCAGGCAGCGCCATGATGAACTCGTGGATGCGCGCCGCGCGCGCGGCGGCCTCGATCTCCTCGGCGGTTGCGCCGGGACGGCCGTAGGCGATGTTCTCGCCGATGGTGGCGGCAAACAGGAAGACATCCTGCTGCACGATGCCGATCGCGCCGCGGAGTGAATCGAGGGTGACGTCCCGGATGTCCTGGCCGTCGATGCGAATGGCCCCCTCGCTCACGTCGTAGAACCTCGGCAGGAGGTTCACGACGGTGGACTTCCCGGAGCCCGTGGGGCCGAGGAGCGCGACCATCTCGCCGGGGCGCGCGTGGATGTCGATGTGGCTGAGGACCGGCGACACGGCGTCGTAGCCGAACGACACGTCCTCGAAGACCACGTCGCCGGCGGTCGCACGAAGCTGCGGGGCGCCGGGCCGCTCCTGCACCGCCGACTCGGCATCGAGGATCTCGAAGATGCGCTCCCCGGCCGACTGCGCCCTCGCAAAGATGTTCACGACGAACCCGACGGAGCGGACCGGCACCTGCAGCATCGTCAGGTAGAGCTGGAACGCCGTCATGTCTCCCACGGTCATCCGACCCGCGATGATCTCGCGGCCACCGACCCAGAACACGAGCGCCAGCGACAGCAGCCAGAGCGACATCATCAGGGGTTCCTGGAACGCCTGGATGCGGTTGGTGACCAGCGAGGAGTCGAAGAGGTCCCGCGCCCGCGCGTCGAACTTGCGCTCCTCGAAGTCCGCGCGGCCGAAGGCCTTCACCACGCGCTGCCCGGTGAGGTTCTCCTGGAGGATGGTCGAGAGCTGGCCCTGCAGGTCCTGCACCTCGAGCCAGATTGGCCTCAGGCGCAGCGAGTTCCACGCCGCCTGCACGGCCACGATCGGCACGAACGCGAGCCCGACCGCCGCGACGAGCGGGTTCGTCTGGATCATGAGCCAGGCGGAGATGCCCACGAGAACGACCACGTAGGCCATCCGGATGAGGCCCATGCTCACAAAGAAGCGCACCCCCTCGACGTCCTGGGTGGCCCGGGACATGATCTGCCCGATCTGCGCCTCGTCGTGGTACGCGTACGAGAGCCGCTGCAGGTGGTCGTAGATGTCGTTCCGGAAGTCGTAGGCAACGGCCTGCGAGACGCTCTCCCCCATGTACTGCTGGAGGTAGGCAAAGCCGCCGCGCGCAATCGCGGCCAGCGTGAGCAAGCCTCCTGCGAGGAGCAGCGTGCTGGTGCTGCCGGTGACGGCTCCCGACTCGGCATCCACGCCCAGCCCGACATCGATGGCCCAGCCGACGAGCTTCGGGGTGACGACCACCATCGCGGTCGAGCCGATCAGGCCGACCGTGGTCCACACGAGGCCCCAGCGGTGGCGCCAGGCGCGACCGATGAGCCGGAGGTGCACCGCTCGCTGTCTGGCGGGGCGCACGGGGGCTGCAAGCGTGGTCATGGCACTCGTCCCTCGGTCGGATGCGAGGCCCGCGCGGGGCCATGACCGAGACGAATATGGTACCTAAACCTCACGCGCACGTCACTGTCCGGCACTGTCCGGCAGCGGCGCCAATTGGGAGGGTGGCTGATGACCTCGACGGATCGACTCGTCAGCCGGGTGTTGCTGGTCGACCCCCTCGAGCGGGTGCTCCTGCTGCGATTCCGGATCTGGGACGGGCCCACGGTATGGATCCCACCGGGAGGTGGGGTCGCTGCGGACGAGACCGGGGACGCCGCAGCGCGACGCGAGGTACGCGAGGAGACCGGGATCGTCGTCGAGGTGCCGCTTCGACTCGTCTGGCGCCGCAGGACGCACTACTTCCAGCGCGACGTGCTGGAGTCGTACTACCTCGCGAGGCTGGACGAGACGCCGGCGGTCGTGCTGGAGCCGAAGCCCGGTGGGCCCGCTGACCTGATCGAGCACGGGTGGTGGACGGCGGAGGCAATCGCGGCCGCGGCCGCGGACCTCGAGTTCACGCCGCCCGACCTCGCGACGCGGCTGGCGCCGTTGATCGCGGGCGACGTCCCGGTGGAGCCCGTGGAGATCGCGGACTAGCACGGCGCCGGCCAGGCGACTGCTCGTCAGGACATGCCCCAGACGAGCAGGGAAGGGTCGCGCGAGAAGACCGGGCCCCACGCGATGTCGGTGCGAACGCCCTCGAAGCGCGCCCCGGTGTGGTGCTCGAGCACGCGCAGGGCCAGGCGGTCCCGCTGGCGGAACGCGGCCGTCCGGATCAGGCGCTTGCGCTGGATCTTCCGCAGCAGCGGGTCGAGCTCGGTCTGGAGGGCCACGCCAGAGCGGTCCCCGCCGCTGTCCCCGAAGGCCACGCGCGGCGTCTCGGCAAGGTCGTGGAGCGTGCGGTAGATGAGGTCCACGTACTCGACGTGGAGGCGCACGCCGCCGCCCTGCAGCAGGTCGAGGAGGTAGGCGCGTGCCTGCTCGGGGACCTCCCAGACGGCGCCGGGCTGCACGGCGATGTCGCGTGCTTCCTCCACGTTCTCGAGGACGGCAATCGGGTTCCCGGACAGCTCGAGGATGCGGCTGAGCTGCGTCAGCGCGCGATTCAACTCGGCGAGGGACTCGCGCATCGGCTCGATGTCCGACAGGCCCCAGAGCTGCTTCGGCCGCGGCACGTTGGGGTAGATGACGTACGGCAGGAGCCCGTAGGGGTTCGGGCGCGCCTCGCGGAGCTCACCCTGGACCCAGAGCTCGAAGCGGTCCGCGGTCCACGCCTCGACGACCTCGACGGTGCTCGGGCGACGGCCGAGGTGGCCACGGAGCGACTCCTGGTGGCGGGCCTCGTACTCGTCCGCGCTCAGCTCGTAGCGCGAGGCGACACGCCACAGCCGTCGCACGTCGTCACCCACCCACCACGCATGCAGCCCCTGGACGTCCGGCGCAGAGACGACGACCCGCCGCTGGACGTCGTCCCACACCACCTTGAACGCGCCATCGCCCAGGACGGCCGTGTCGATCTCGGTCTCCATGTCGAGGTGGGCGAGGTCGTTGTCGTCCCACACTCGCTGCAGCGCTCGCTCCGCCTCGCGCGCCCGCGCTGCGGCCTCGGGGCTCTCGTCCTCGGGCAGCACGACCGGCCGATGCATCGACACGAGGTAGGACGCGCTCTTCTCGACGATGGCCCGCGCGTAGTTGAAGGAGAGGGCCCGCTCACGACGACCGGTGGGCGGGGCACCTCGCCGGCCGTCGTAGTACTCGAGGTACTCGCGGTACCGCCGCAGCCGGTCGAGGTCGCGCCCCTCGATCGCGCGTGGGATGGACGGCGCTTCCGCGCCCGGGATCCCGCGCGCTGCGCTCGACGCTCCGGTGTCACGGATGGTTGCGTTGCCGGCGACTGTCGAGGTCATGCCGCACCTCCCATGTGCTCGATCCGGTCGATCTGCTCGGGCCGCCGCGGCGTGAGCACACGGAAGACCGTGCGACGCGACACGCGAAAACGGTTGGCAATCTCGTCGACGGGCAGGTCGCCCTCGTCGCGCATGCGGCGGATCGCCTCGTCACGCGCGACATTGAGCATCGCTCGTGCACCGCCGGGCACGTCGTAGCGGCAGCGCGGGAGGGGGCAGCTCAGGCACGACGGAAAGACCGTGCAGCCGTCGTCGTGGTAGTCGAGGTGCTCCGGTAGCGCGTCCTCGCGCGGGCGCCGCGCACGACCTCGGTGCTCCAGGCGGATCTCGGTGAACTCGATTGTGCTGGTCAAGCAGCCACCTCCTCTGTCTGCGCGAACCGGCCATGAGCGGCGCGCGGGCCGCCCTCGTGACGCGCTGCGGCGACGCACAGCGCGAGACTCAACAGGTAGTCGTCGTGCCCCTCGGTCGGGTCGACGTCGAACTGGAGCGTGCGGGCGTCGCGGTAGGCGCCCCGCGCGAGGCCGAGCTGTCGACGGCACTCGATCCACTCGCGCGAGCCGTCCGCGTCGAAGAGCCGCAACCGTCCGGAGTGCGCCGCCGCAAGCAGCCCAAAGCCGAGGCGCGACTTCCGCTCCGAGGTGAAGACGACCGGTTCGACGACGCCTCGCGGGAGGCGCGCCGCGAGCAGGTCCGCCAGCGGGCCACCAAGGCCGGTGGCGTCGACAGCGACGTGGCGCACTCGCCAGACACTCCGGAGGCGGTCGGCCAGCAGCTCGAGCAGGCTTTCGGTCGGCTCTCCGTGCCACGCCTGGAACTCGACCACCTCGAGGGCGGGGCCGCCCGGCTTCGCGGTCGCCCTCCCAATCGTGAGCACGGTCCAGTCGCGCTCGGCGCGGACGGCCTCGCGATCAGGCCCGGCGAGATCGAGTCCCGCGACGTAGCGTTCGCCGGCAAGGGGCGCGCGGAGGCGCGCGTGACGCCCCTCGACCTGGGCGAGCGTGGGTGCGTCGAACAGCCGATCGGCCTCGTGGACGACCTCGAGGAGGTACTGGGTGCGGAACAGCGGATGGCGCTCGCCGAGGCGGGCGCGTTCGCCCTCGACGTACGCGCGATAGGCCGGGACGTACCTCGCCACCTGCTCCCAGTCGAAGCGGAAGTGGCGCCGCGGGCCGCCCGCGCGCTCCTGCGCCCGATGGGTAGCCTTCGCCTGCTCGAGCAGGGAGCTGGCGCCCCACGGTGTGCCGTAGAAGGCGACCGGGGCATTCGTCGAGGCGGCCATGGGGCGGAAGTCGCGGTCGAACTTCTCGACCCGCACGTCCTGGGCCTCGTCCACCTCGAGAAGGAGGTCGGCGGTGTGGCCGACGACGTTGGCCCCGGGCTCGGCGGAGAGCATGCGGGCCGACGCGGCGCCACAGCGGAGCGCGCCGCCCTCGCTGCGCACGAGCGACGCCAGGCCCGCGTCGCCGAAGCGGCGCCGCAGCCGCTCCCTCGAGATCGCGGCCTGCATGTACGTCGGCGCGCACTTCACGGCGGTCCCGCCGCGCGCGGCGTGCATGAGGAGCGTGTACAGCTCGACCTGCGCCGAGAGCTCGTTCTTGCCGCCCTGGCGCGCGATCTCGACGGAGATCGAGCCGCCCTCGCCGTCCACGATCAGGCGCAGGAGCGCACGAGCCACCTCGGCCTGGTAGGGGCGCAGCACGGGGAGCGTGCGCCGGAGGCCCGCCGCCGCGTTCACAGCGCCACCCGCCCCACCAGCTCGAGGGCGAGCGAGCCGAGGACGGCGAAGAACAGGGTGTTGATGCGCGTACGCACCTCGCCGACCTCGACCTCGAGGTGGCGCAGGCGCATGTCGACCGTGGCGTCATCGGGGAGTGGCGCGCGTCCCGAGAACGCACGACGGATGACCGCGGTCAGGCGCTCGTTCGCACTGCGGCTCGGCGCTGCTCGATGTGACTCAGCTGGCGTCATCGGTACCCCTCACCACATCCAGCACGCGCTCCCCGGCGTGGGCGATGGCGGTCGCCATGTCCTCGGCCTGCGCGCCGCTCAGGCGATGCTGTGCAATCAGGACGTTGACGAGCAGGCGCACCCCGGAGAGGACCAGGTCTGCGTCCTCCGGGTGTTGCTCGATGGCGGAACGGAGGAGCGCGCGCAGCAGCGCCGCCTCGCCCGTCAGCCCCTGCTCATCGAGTGCTTCGCGGAAGGCCTCCAGCAGCTCCGTATGCTCGGCGGCCGCGAGGGCGCGCTCGTAGAAGCTCGGCGGACGCGCGGCGGACGCAGAGCCGGTCATCGCAGCCCTCGCTCGCCGATGCCCGAAACCAGCGCGATCAGATCCTCGCGGGTCGCAGCCGCGTCGGACCGCCACTCCTCGAGGGTGACGGCGACGCCGAGAGCGAGGCGCAGGGCGACGACCTCAAGGTCGCCCCGCGCGATCGCGGCGTCGAGGCGGGACGGGTGGGACAGGTGGTGCGCGGTCATCGGCCGCGCCCCATCAGCAGCACGAGGAAGGTCGCGAGGTGGCCCACGACCAGGGGCACGCGCAGCGCGACACCGCCCGGTGTCTCCTCGAGACCGCCGGCGAGCTGCGCCAGCGCAAGCAGCGCGCTGCCGCCGTAGAGCGCCGCGAGGAGCAGCAACGCCTGCCTCGGCGCGCTGTCTCGCAGGCGCCCGAGGAAGTACCCTGCATTCGCGAGCCCGGTGGCCAGCACGACCGTCTCCTCCGTCGCGCTCACCCACCCGAGGATGTCCCTCATCCGCCGACCTCCCTCGCAAGCGCCCGAGCACACTAGAACATGCGTTCGCACACGGGAAGCCTCCGATGGCACTCGGGTGGTGCCTCGCAGGTCTCGTGGCGACCCATGCGGCGAGTAATAGCGACGGCTTATGACGACCAACAATCGGCCTGCGGCACCCGCGACCGGTCTGACGTATTGGCTCAGTCAGATGACGTAGCGCCCGCGGCTCGAGGCGCGAGCGGCCGCCAGCGGCTCAGTCGAGCCGGGCGATGAGCGCGTTTCGTGCGCGAACCGTGGCGGGGTGCACGTGCCAGCGCTCGGTCACGGCACGCACGAGCAGGAGGTCGAGGTAGGTGAGCGCGGCGCGCTCCAGGGAGAGCCAGGCGGCGTCACGAACGTCCGCGAGGGCCGGCCAGCGCTCGACCTTGGTGGGGTCGACCTTGTCGGCGATGAACATCGCCCAGGCCTCGGGCCCGTAGTCAGGATGGCCGCTGGTGTGCCAGTGCACGGCGTGGAGCACGCGCTCGTCGCGGATGCCGAAGCGCTCGTAGAGCTCAACGGCACCCACGGGGCCGTGGAGCAGCACCGGCTCGACCCGGTCGACGGGATCGATCTCGAGGCCGAGCATCTCGGCGCGCTGGAGGAGCGCCCGCGGATCGAGGTGCCGGACCACGTCGTGCGCCTGCGCCATGAGCCGCGCGAGGCCCTCGTCGGCGCCGTGCTGGCGGGCCAGCAGGCCCGCGAGGTGCACGACGCGGTCGATGTGCGCGGTGAGGCCTTCGGGCAGCTCGGCTGCCATCAGCTGACGAAGGACCTCGGCGGGCTCTTTCGAGGGGACCAACGGCGCTCCTTGCCTCGATTGTCGGGAGTTTACCGATACGAGCCGAGGGCAGTCCCCCATAGGGTGTCCCCAGTGGCGGCCGCCACCCGCTTCGGGAAGGCCCCACCGTCCGAAAGGGAAGCCCGATGACTCACTCGACGCACGCGACGCCCTCGACGCCCTCGACGCTCGCCATGCGCGCGACCACGACGCCTGTCGCGGCATCGCGCAGGACGGCCGTCCTCATGATTGTGGGCGTCGGGCTGCTGGCGATGGCGGACCTGGGACTCCTGATTACCGGCGTACTGCCGTGGAGCGTGCCCGTCGCGACGATCGCACTCGGGCTGCTCGTGTCGGCCTCGATGGCGGTGGGGTACGACCTCGCCCGCACGTCGATGCCGCGTCCGGCCGCGGGCACCGAGGTGCGCGGCCTGGCGCACGATCTCCGCGCGCCGCTGACCACCACCCGGACGCTCCTCGACCTGGTGGGGAGCGGCTCGATGGGTGAGCTCAGCCACGAGGCGTGCGAAGCCCTCGGGCGCGCGTCGATCGCCGCAGAACGCGTCGAGACGCTGCTCGAGCGCTCACTGAGCGAGGACACGGGCACCACCTCGAACGCGGCCGACCTCGGGATCGCGCTCTCGCATGCCATCGACGCCCTCCACACGCGCATCGTCGACTCGGGGGCGGTGATCAAGCGCGGTACGCTGCCCGTCGTGGCCGCCGACGCTGCCGACATGGAGCGCGTCCTCACGAACCTGCTACTCAACTCGATCACCCACGCTCGTCCGGGCGAGCCGCCGCTGATCCACGTGGCCGCCGAGCGCGACGGGAAGCACTGGATCGTCACGGTCTCCGACGATGGCCCGGGCATCCCCTCGGCGCTGCGCGAGCGGGCCTTCGAGCCCGGCGTGCGCGGTCGCACGACCGCTCCGTCCCCCGGCTTCGGCCTGGGCCTCTCGACGGTGCGCCGCCTCGTCGAGGTGCACGGCGGTCGTGCCTGGATCGACACCACGAACGAGCAGGGGACGAGCGTTCAGCTCGAGCTCCGCGCCGCCTGAGGCTTACGCCTCGCCTTCCCCAGATACGCCACAGGGCCGGGACCTCGAGATCCCGGCCCTGGCGTGATCCTGTGGGCGATTCGGCGCGTGCGACGCGCCCGCGTGACGCGCCTGACCCGACCTCCTCGCGACCTACTCGGTGTAGCCGGCCATGCGACGCAGCCGCGCGACGCGCTCACGAATCGGGGGGTGCGTGGCGAAGAGGCCCGAGAACCCCTCGGCGGTGAGCGGGTTCACGATGTACATGTGCGCTGTCGACTCCGGCACCTGCATCGGCACGCGCTGCGCACCCATCTCCAGCTTGGCCAGCGCCGAGGCGAGCGCCTCGGGGTCCTGCACGATCGAGGCGCCGTCGCGGTCCGCCTGGTACTCGCGCGATCGGCTGATGCCAAGCTGGATGAGCGAGGCGGCGATCGGCGCGACGAGCACGGCGATGAGCGTGGCGGCGCCACCGCCCTCGCGGTTGCGGCCGCCGAACCACATCGCGCTCCAGCCGATCATCGAGATCGCGCTGGCGATGGCGGCGACGACCGACGAGGTGAGAATGTCGCGGTTCTTGACGTGCGCCATCTCGTGGCCGAGCACGCCTCGGAGCTCACGCTCGGTGAGGAGCGCGCGGATCCCGGTGGTGACGGCGACGGCGGCGTGCTCGGGGTTGCGACCCGTGGCGAAGGCGTTCGGCTGCGGCGAGTCCATGACGTAGACGCGCGGCATGGGCATGCCCGCCTCCTGCGCAACTTCCTCGATCATCCCGAACAGCCTCGGGTCCTGCTCCCGCTGGATCTCGTGCGCCCCGGCGGTGCGGAGGACGATGTCCGCGGAGAACCAGTAGGACGCGAAGTTCATGACGAGGGCGATGACGAAGAAGGTCACCGCGCCGCTCATGCCCCCCAGCGCCCCACCGACCGCGATCAGCAAACCGCTGAGCGCGGCCAGCAAGACGGCGGTCTTGAGGTTATTCATCTGCTCTGTTGCCCCTTCGAGGCCTCGAATGCTGCAACGGTGGGCCTCGACGGGATCATACCAATCGTGGCAGTGGCGACTGGTTAGGGAAGTGCGAACGAGACTCAGGGAACCACCGTACCGAGGGGTTCGAGGCTGCCGAACCCGGCAATCCACGCGGCCTCCTGCTCGACATCGCGGAGACAGCCGAAGTGGACCCAAGTCGCTCCCGTCGAGGGTTCCGGGAACAGCAGGATCCGGCCCCAGTGCGGCCCACCGTAGTACTGGCCCCGCGCGACGACGACGATCCCGGCCTGCCCCCACCAATGTTGCTCGGGCGACTCGACGCGGTACACGCCATACACGAACTCGAGGCTGTCGAGCCAGTCCGCCAGCACCTCGCGCGCCAGCGCTCGCGGCACGCCCCCGCCCTCGCATTGAGACGAGGTGAACCGCTCAATCGGAGTCCCTGGCGCGACTCCGGTCGGGCACGCCACGTTCCCGCCGAGCTCCGCGACGGCGGCACAGGGTTCCGACTCGTAAGTCATGAGCGCCAGCAGCCCATCGACGTCGCGCGCCTCGATGGCGGCGATCGCGGCATCGGCAGTGGGGTTGCCGGTGGGAGGGCGCGTGCGAGGCGGGGGCGTCGCGGTGGGCGTTGGCGGGGGCGAGGTGGGCGTGATGGCCTCGGGTGGGATGGCCTTCGGCACGGCGGTGACGAGGGACTTCGGACCGGCGGTGGCGAGCACCTTCGCAGGTGCGCTCGGTGTGGGTGACGGGACGGGTGTGGCGGTCGCGTCACCGCCTCGACACGCTGTGGTGAGGACGAGCACGGCGATGGCAAGGAGCGCGCGCGTCACGCCCTCGAGTGTAGGCGCGGCGCAGATGCCCGGTGGATCTGCGCTTCGGATGGCGAGGGGCGGCGGATCTTCGATTCGAGCCTTCGAGGTCGGCGTGGGTGGTTCGACAGGCTCACCACGAACGGATGACGGCGGCCGAGGCAACCTCGTGGGAGCGTGGGCAACAAGAACGGGGCCACCTGGCGGTGGCCCCGTCGTCAGTCCTCGATGGCCCCGAGGGGCGATCGGTCGCTCGAGCTAGATGCCGAGCTGCTGCGCGACCAGCTCGCGGTGGTGGTCGGCGTCGCCGAAGGCGAGCTCGGCCCGCTTCTGGCGGCGGTAGTACAGCTGGATCTTGTAGTCCTTCGTGAAGCCGATACCACCGTGGATCTGCTGCCCGTGGGCAACCACGCGGCGGGTGGCCTCGGAGGTCCACGCCTTGGCCATGTTCACGGCCATCTGCTTGTCAGCCTGGTCGGTGTTCAGGCTCCACGCGGCCTTGTACATGATGAAGCGCGAGCCATCGACGTCCGTGACCATGTCGGCACACTTGTGCTGGATGGCCTGGAACGAGCCGATCGGGCGGCCGAACTGCACGCGCTCCTTGGCGTAGTCAACCGAGATCTCGAAGTCCATCTGCGACAGGCCCACGAGGTAGGCGCACTCGCCGACGGTGTAGTGCTGGAGGACGGGCTGCAGCGCGGCCCACCCACCACCATCGGTGCCGAGGAGCTGGCCCTTGGCGCCGTTCAGCTTGACCTCGGCCTGCTTGTCGCGGGCGATGGTCACGAGCTGGGTGACCTCGACGCCGGGCTGGTCCGTGGCCACGATGCCGAGGGTGACGCCCGCGCCGGAGCGGCCGGCGACGATGAGGTAGTCGGCGACGTTGGCGTCCGGCACGAACAGCTTGGTGCCGGTGAAGGTCACCTCGTTGCCGGAGACGGCGGCCTGCGTCTGGATGCCGGACTCGTCGAAGCGGGCCGACGGCTCGGTCAGGGCGAGCGTGAAGATGAGGTCGCCCGAGGCGATCTTCGGGAGGAACTCCTGCTTCTGCGCCTCGGAGCCGATCTGCATGATCGGAATCGCACCGCCGAAGACGGTGGACATGAAGGGGCCGGGCACGAGGGCGCGGCCGAACTCCTCGAGGAGGACGCAGAGGTCAAGGAAGTCGAAGCCGGCACCACCGTAGGTGTCCGGGATCAGGAGGCCCTGCCAGCCCTGCTCGGCCATCTTGCCCCAGAGGTCGGGGCTGTAGCCCTTCTCGTCCTCTTCCATGTCGCGGACGAGCTGCTCGGGGCACTCGTTCTCCAGGAAGTCGCGAGCTGCGTTCTTCAGGAGCTCCTGCGTTTCGGTCAGACCCAGATCCACGGTGTCTGTCTCCTTCTTACGGCCCCAACCGGGCCGCGCTGCTTGCCGTATCTACTCGATCTACTGGCTGCTACTGCTGCTCGAACTCTCGCGACTAGCCGCGCGGCAGGCCGAGGCCGCGCGTGGCGATCACGTTGCGCTGGATTTCGTTCGACCCGGACAGGATGGTGAGGGGGACGGTGCGCACGTAGAGGTGCGTGAACCGGGAACCCATCGCCGAGTAGGGCGCGTTCTGCTCGCCCCACTTCTGCTGGTCCTGCCAGATCGTCGAGAAGAGGCCGAAGACCTTGGTGCCGGTTCGGCTGACCCGCTGCGCGAGCTCCGACCCGTACATCTTGTTCATCGATGCCTCGTAGTTGGGGACGAGACCGCGGGCCTGCATCGAGACGATGCGGAACGCGAAGTTGAACAGGATCTCGGTCTCGATGTGGCGGTCGGCCACCTCGTGACGGAGCGTGGTGAACTCCCCGAGGCGGGACCTGGCCTTGCCCTCGTCGGTCTTCGCGAACTCGATGAGGTCACGGATGTTGCGGCGGTGCGAGATGGCGCCGGAGATGCCGGAGCGCTCGAAGTCGAGCAACGTCATGCCGACGTACCAGCCGCGGTTCTCCTCGCCCACGAGGTTCTTCGCGGGGACGCGCACGTCCTCGAAGAACGTCTCGTTGAAGGGCTGTGCCCAGCCCATGTCGGTGAGCGGGCGCACGGTCAGACCCGGCGTGGTGCGGTCCATCATCAGGAACGAGATGCCGCGGTGCTTCGGCGCCTCGGGGTCCGTCCGCACGAGGGCGAACAGCCAGTCCGAGTACTGCGCGCCGGACGTCCAGATCTTCTGGCCGTTGATCACGTACTCGTCACCGTCCTTGACGGCGCGCGTCTGGAGCGACGCCAGGTCCGAGCCGGCGCCCGGCTCCGAGTACCCCTGCGCCCAGGCCACCTCGCCCGAGAGGATCTTCGGGAGGTGCTCCGCCTTCTGCTCCGGGTTGCCGTGCACGATCAGCGTGGGTCCGAGGAGGGACACGCCCATGCCACCCACCGGCGGCGCCTGCGCCTCGGCCATCTCCTGGTTGTAGATGAACTGCTCGATCGTGGTGAGGCCCGCCCCGCCGTATTCCTTCGGCCAGTGCGGTGCGATCCAGCCGCGCTCGGCGAGGGCGGTCGCCCAGTCCTTCGCAGCCTGGTTTGCCTCGGGGTTGCTCGACTTCCTGTCTGCCTGCCACCCGGCGTTCTCGCTACCAGTGTCCTTCATGTCCCGGTAGCGACCCGGCAGGCGGTCCTTGATGAACTGACGGACGTCCGTGCGGAACGCCGCCTGCTCTGGGGAATCGGCCCAGTCCACATCGTCTCCTCTGCGCGCGGACACACGCTCGCGGCTCTTGATTGTGCGTCCACTGCCAGATTGCACGTAGCCAGGCCGCCCATGACGGCCACAACGTGTCCCCGAGTGGGACCGGCTACCAGCCGAGCTGCCGCTGCTCGGCCGCCGGGATTATTGCGGGGCGCATCGAGCGCGTCAAGGTTCGCCCGAATCTGGGGGTCGGCGAGCCGGTCGCTCACTCGTCGCACAGAGGGTGCGGCGAGGACTCGGCGATGGCCGGGAGGTGCGTGGGCCCTCGATTACGCGCGCGGATGACGGGGCCGCACTCGGGGCTGCGCGGGGCGGACGGCGTGTGCACGGGGACGGCGTGCGCTTCGACAGGCTCAGCGCGAACGGAGGGAAAGCCCAGCGCGAACGGAGGGAGGGCTCAGTGCGAACGGAGCAAGGTCACGGTTCTGGCCTCCTCGGAGCGCGCGCCGACGAACGCACGGGCAGGACGGCGGCTCACCTCCGCGGGTGCTCCTCCCGTGCGGACGCCTCGGGGAGCGACAGCGGCCCGGTCGACGACCGGGCCGCTGTGCGTGCACTTCTCGAGGGGTGGGCTAGCCGCGAGGCAGGCCCAGGCCGCGCGTCGCGATGACGTTCCGCTGGATCTCGGAGGAGCCCGAGAAGATGGTGTGGGGCACCGAACCCACGTAGTCGCGGGTGAAGTGGCCGTCCATCGGCGCGTAGTCGAGCTCACGGTCGCCGTGGAGCGGCTTGTCCTGCCAGATGTTCGAGTACAGCCCGAACAGCTTGGTGCCGGTGCGCGACAGGCGCTGGTGCACCTCGGAGCCGAACAGCTTGTTCATCGAGGCCTCGT
>JADLFF010000103.1 GCA_020845735.1 Dehalococcoidia bacterium | reverse complement strand
TGACCACCATCTGCATGTGCATCGAGGAGAACTGCGACAGCATCGAGACGATGAACCACCGGAACGACCGGTCGTTCAGCGCCTCGAACGTCTTCAGGGACGCCAGCCGCGCGATCAGGCCCGGCCGCGCGGCAACCTCGCGGATGGGCGCACTCGCCATCGGCGACTCGGCCACGGCAGCACGCCCGCTCTCCGAGCGCCGTCGCCAGGGCTGCTCCACTCGTTCCTCCCACTCGCCTCAGAGTGCAGCGGAGTGTACCCGCCATCCATCACAGGAGCACTGAGCAGCGGCCTCCGGAATGTCGCGGCACGGTCCGATACTCCTGACAGGCAGGATGCGCGCGCAATCGACCAATCGGTAGATTGCCCTTACGAGCACGGACGTATTGCGGATGGTACTCGCTCACGGGACCACTCGGCAGGATGGGCACGAACGTGCCCTCGACGCGCCCTCGGTGGCGACGGTGGCCCTCGCGGACCCACGAGGCGCCGCGGACCGCGGCGAGCTGGTCGTCCACTACCAGCCGACCTACCGCCTCCCGGGCCAGGTCTTCACCGCCTTCGAGGCCCTCGTCCGCTGGCAGCACCCCGACTTCGGCCTGATCCCGCCCGCCCAGTTCATCCCCACCGCCGAGGCCACGGGCGAGATCGTGCGGATCGGCGAGCTGGTCCTCGAGACGGCCGCCCGCCAGATGCGCGCCTGGAGCGACGCCGGCGCGCGCGACATGCCCACCCACATCTCGGTGAACGCGTCCGCCATCGAGCTGCGGCACCCCTCGTACGTGCCGCGCCTGCGCGGCATCCTCACGAGTCACCACCTCCCCGCCGAGTGCATCCAGATCGAGATCACCGAAAGCGTCCTGGTGGACGACGCCGACATCATGATCGAACGCCTCCACGAGATGAAGGCGCTCGGCGTGCGCCTCGCCATTGACGACTTCGGCACGGGCTACTCGTCGCTCCGCTACCTCGCCACGATGCCAATCGACGTCATGAAGATCGACCGGGCCTTCGTCCAGGGCATGCTCCAGAGCCAGCGCGGCTTCGCGGTCATGCGCGCCACCACGGGCCTCGCGAGGGCGCTCGACATGAAGGTCATCGCCGAGGGCGTCGAGACCGAGCGCGAGGAGTGGCTCCTCGGTGCACTCGGCGTCGACATGGTCCAGGGCTACCGCTACTCGCGCCCTCTCGAGGTCGCACGCGCCACGCGGCTGGTTATGGGGGACGCGTCCGCTGCCGATCCGCTACAACCGTCCTACGGGCGGTAACGGACTGCCGCCGTTCATCTCCTCGAGGTCGGCATGACCGCACCGGACTGGCCCCCGCCGCCCGACCCTCGATCACCCACGCCGGTCCTCCGCGGGCGCTTCTGCACGTCCTGCGGCGCCGCGCTCTCTGCCAGCGCCCGGTTCTGCCCGAGCTGTGGCGTGCCGGTCGGCGCGTTCGGCTGGCCGGGAGCGGCGCAGGACCACCCCAAGGTCACCCTCGACGGCACGCGCTACCAGCTCGCGACGTTCTGGCGCAGAGCGGGCGCGTCACTCATCGATGGCGTGGCGTGGTCGACGGTGACGCAGGTGCTGACGGTGCGACTGCAGGGCCCGCTGCGTTCGTTCCAGCCCGCAAACGAGGAGGAGTTCTACGACTTCCTCGCGGAGCTGGTACCGGCCACGCTGTCGATGGTCGTGCTGATGGGGGTGCTGGGCGCGGTCGTCTTCATCGCCCTCGAGGCGTACGGATGGACGCCCGGCAAGGCCGCCCTCGGACTCCGCGTGGTGAGGAGCGACGGGCGACGTCCGGGCCTCGTGCACGGGACCGCGCGATACGGCAGCAAGGCGCTGAGCGCCCTCGTCTTCTACCTCGGCTACCTGTGGATGCTCTGGGACAGCGACCGGCAGACCTGGCACGACAAGGCCTCGAGCACCTACGTCGTCTCCCTCGAGGGCGCACCGGCCCCGCAGGCAAACACGTTCGGCCCGCTCGCGGTCTCAGGCGGAGTATGGGTGTGGGCCACGCTCACGCTCGCATCGATCGCGTTCCTGACCGCGGCCACCCTGGCCGTCGCCGCGGCGCTGCCACGCAACGGCGAGGACTACCGACGCTTCTTCGAGGGGCTGTCGAACGAGTCGCGCCCGCGGGCCCAACTGGCGCCGCCTGCGGCGCACCTCGTACCGGACACGTCGCGCATCCAACGAATCGAGCTGGTATGACCACTCCCCCCGACGACTCGCCTCGAGAGCCCGCACCGTTCGGCGCACCGACCCCGCCCATCGGCGGCCCATCCGAGGCACCCGCGCCCCGCTTCTGTGCGGTGTGCGGCGCCGCGCTCCCGGGCGGCCCTCGATTCTGCCCGAGCTGCGGCACGGAGGTGGGGAGCGTCGCGCCGGGCCTGCCGATGGCCCCGCGAGGCTTCGTCGCGCTCGCAGGCACCACCTACGAGCTGTCGGGGTGGTGGCGCCGCTTCGCCGCGGTGCTCATCGATGGGCTCGTGATCAGCCTCGTGTTCGGCGTGCTGGCTGTCACGGCGCTCGTCCCCGTGCTGACCGCGTTCACCCCGGTCTTCGAGGGCGTGGCGCTCGACTCGGACTGGGACGCGGCCGCGGCGGCGCTCCAGGACGCGGCCGCGTGGCTCCTGCCGGTCTCCCTGGTGTCGGCCGCACTCGGACTGGCCTTCGAGGTCTACGGCTGGTCCCTCGGCAAGGCGGCCGTGGGCGTGCGCGTGGTGCGCGGTGACGGCCATCGCCCGGGCCTCATCCACGGCGCCGCGAGGA
>JADLFF010000102.1 GCA_020845735.1 Dehalococcoidia bacterium | reverse complement strand
CCGGCCGCGGCGTTCGGGGCATCGATGGTGAAGCCCTGGCGCATGACCTCCTCGACGTAGTCGATCGAGGCGCCCTCGAGCTGCTGCGCCGACATCGGGTCGACGATGAACCGCACGCCCGACATCTCGAGGACGGAGTCGTCCGAGGTCGGGGCGTCGATGCCCATCGCAAAGCTGCCGCCGGAGCAGGCACACCCGCCCCCGCGAGCCAGGATGCGCAGGCCTTCGCCCTCGCCGGCCTGGTCGCCAAGGATGGTCACGAGCCGCTCAGCGGCGCTGGGGGTCACAGTCAGAAGCACGTATCGCCTCCAGTCACTCCTGGTTCGAGTACGAACGTTAGCACCTTCGCTGGTCGGGAGGGGTAGGCGGTGGACCGGGGCACGCTCGGGGGACGCCCGGAACAAGACGTAACGCTGCATCGAGGTACGGCGAGCTAGGCCTGAAGCTCGCTGTCGTCATCGAGGATGATGCGAGCCAGCGGTTTGTCCTCGCGCCGCCTCGCGATGGGGCGCAGGCGCATCAGCTTCCAGCTGCGGCGCGCGCACTCGACGCAGTAGTGGTGCTCGTTCTCGGCAAAGACATAAGGCGGATTGGCGCGGCCGCAGCCGCGGCAGTGGACGGGCGGCTGCCGCCGTTCGAACGGGCCCTGAGGGACCTCGAAGGCGGGTGGGGTTTCCCCGGGCTGGAGCAGGCGGCGCAAGAATCGCATGGATGTATGTTCGGCCGGAGGCGGGGACTCTTGAGCAGCCCGCGCAGGCCCTTACCATCTCTCCATGCGCATACCCATCGTTGGCGGCAACTGGAAGATGAACACGACGCGCGCCGAGGCGCTGCCGCTCCTCGTGGCGCTGCGCGACGGCCTCGATGGGTTCGACGGCGCCGAGGTGGTGGTGATGCCCCCGGCCCCGTGGCTCGGCGACGCAGCGAACGTCCTCGAGGAGGACTCGGCGGTCCACATCGGCGTGCAGAACGTCCACTGGGAGCCGCGCGGGGCATTCACGGGCGAACAGAGCGCCGCGATGCTCGTCGGGACGGCCGAGTACGCCCTCGTGGGGCACTCCGAGCGACGGCACGTGTTCGGTGAGAGCGACGCCGATGTGAATCGGAAGCTGCGCTCGATCCTCGATGCGGGCCTGCGGCCGATCCTCGCGGTGGGCGAGACGGAGGCGGAGCGCGACACCGGCGCCACCTACGAGGTGCTGCGACGCCAGCTCGAGGGCGCGTTCGCGGGGTTCACAGACCTGCCGACCACCATCGTGATTGCCTACGAGCCGGTCTGGGCGATCGGCACCGGGCGCACGGCCACCCCCGAGGCGGCCCAGGAGGCGTGCGCGGCTGTCCGCTCGATGGTCGCTGAGCGCTTCGGCGCGGAGGCCGCGAGCGCCCTCCGGATCCAGTACGGAGGCTCCGTGACGGCGGACAACATCGCGGCGCTGGCGGTGCAGCCGGACATCGATGGCGCGCTGGTCGGTGGTGCGTCCCTCAATCCTGAGGCGTTCATCGCCATCTGCCGAGCGATCGCGCAGGCCAGGCACGCCTGACCCCTCGCGAGGGCGCACCCCGAGACCGGCATGACTGACACGTCCGGACCACGAGGCAAGCTCGTCGCGATCGTCGGCGCGACGGCGAGCGGCAAGACCGGGGCAGCCATCGAAATTGCGCGCCACGTGCCCGCCGAGGTCGTCTCGGCGGACTCGAGGCAGGTGCGCCGCGAGATGCGGATTGGCACCGCGGCCCCCGCGGCCGAGGAGCTCGCGGCGGTCCCGCATCACCTCGTGTGGACCATTACGCCGGACGCGCCGTGGTCGCTGGCGGAGTTCCTCGCGTGTGCGCGCACCGCCATCGAGGGCGCGTGGGCGCGCGGGAGGCTTCCGCTGCTCGTCGGGGGAACGGGCCAGTACGTCTGGGCGCTCCTCGAGGGGTGGCAGGTTCCCGAGGTCCCCGCCAACCCCGAGCTGCGTGCGCAGCTCGAGGCGCTGGCCGGGGAGCCCGGTGGCCCCGAGGCCTTGCGCGCGCGCCTCGAGGCGATCGACCCGGCCTCGGCGGTGCGGATTGCGCCTCAGAACCTGCGCCGGATCATCCGCGCGATCGAGATCGTGGAGACGACGGACGGCCCGGTGCGGCCGCTCGAGCGGCGCGCGCCCGACTTCGACTGGCACGTGATCGGCCTCGAATGGCCGCGCGATGAGCTGCACCGGAGGGCGGACGCCCGCGCCGCAGCGATGTACGAGGCGGGACTCATCGAGGAGACGCGCCGGCTCCTCGAGCGCTACGGGCCGCAGCTCCCGGCGCTCACCACGATCGGGTACGCCGAGGCGGTCCGCGTGATTCGGGGCGAGTGGACGGTCGCGCAGGCCCTCGAACGCACGTGCATCGAGACCCACCGGTTGATCCGGATGCAGGGCGCCTGGTTCGCCTCGGGGGACCCCCGCATCGAGTGGGTGCCGGGCGCCCACCTCGATGCGGCGGTGGCCGCCGTCGGGCGGTTCCTCGAGGCGGGGCCGCCAGCCGGGGTTTGAGTCGCCGCGAACCTCCGGGCTACGATCGGCGGCAATCCCGTACGATGCCCGATGAACCGATCGAGGGGGACGACGTGATCCCGGACCTGCTCCCGTTCTGGAAGATGCATGGCACCGGCAACGACTTCGTCCTCGTTGAGGCCGACGCGGCGACGGCATCCGACGCGGAGTGGGCCGCCGAGGCGATTCGGGTCTGCGACCGCCACTTCGGCGTCGGCGCTGACGGCCTGATCCTGGTGCTGCCCTCGGCAGTGGCCGACTTCCGGATGCGGGTCTTCAACCCGGACGGCTCCGAGGCCGAGATGTGCGGCAATGGCATCCGCTGCTTCGTGAAGTACTGCTTCGATCGCGGCCTCGCGGACCGTGACGGCGAGGTCGGCACGCTCAGCGTCGAGACCGGCGCGGGCGTCCTCGAGGCGCGCGCGACGCACGGCGCGGACGGCGACGTGACCCACGTGCGTGTGAGCATGGGCGCGCCCGTCCTCGAGCCGGCGGCCGTGGGTGTGCACATCGAGCAGGCGGCCCCGGTGCTGGACCTGCCCATCGAGGCGCAGGGCGCTCGCCTCGACGTCACACTGGTGTCGATGGGAAACCCACACGCCGTGACGTTCCTCGACCGCCCGACCGCCGAGTTCGAGCTGGACCGCCTCGGACCGGCGTTCTCGACGCATCCGCTGTTCGCGCGCGGCACCAACTTCGAGGTGGTGCAGGTGCAGGACCGCGCACACCTCGACATGCGCGTGTGGGAGCGCGGTGCGGGGCCCACGCTGGCCTGCGGTACCGGCGCGTGCGCCTCGGTGGTCGCCGCGCGGCTGCATGGCTACGTGGATGGCGACGTCGAGGTGCAACTGCCGGGCGGGCCGCTCCGCATCGAGTGGGACGGTTCCGGGCCGGTGTTCCTGAGTGGACCCGCGAAGTTCGTGTTCGCGTCCGAGTGGACGGCCGCGAGCTGGGGAGGGCCGACATCGTGACGTTCGACCGGACAGCCGTTGACACGGCAGCGCCGCAGCTGCGCAACCGGCCGTTGCGCCCTCGAGAGTGGAGCGAGCTGATCGAGCGCGACGACGTCACGTCGGTCAGCCTCGAGGAGGGCACGCTCGCCCTCGTGCCGACGTACGGGCAGCTCTGCCTCTACTTCGCGTTCGCGGGTGAGGAGGAGGGCCGCACCACCTTCGCCGAGCTGTTCGCCGAGCTCGCGGGCGACATCGAGGAGGACGGCTGGCCGTACACCCGGATCGACCTGGTGGAGATGATGAACCGGATCTGGGTGGAGCCGCTGCTCCGTGACGCCGAGTTCCGCCAGCACCACGAGTGGATGGAGTTCGAACGCCGCGAGCTCGGCGAGGACACGGCGCCTCCCGAGATCCCCGAGGGCTACCGCATGCGGCGCGCCACCGAGGCTGACCACGACGCGATCATCGAGATCGAGGCTGCGGCCTATGAGGAGGATGCGGCGGGCGAGGAGGCGATGCGCATTCGCCTCGAGCAGGCGCACTGGACGGGTGTCCTCGAGCAGGACGGCCGCGTCGTTGGCTACGCCGTGAACGCCTCGGCAGAGCGCAACCACGTGCGCATCCTGTCGCTCGCCGTGGATTCCGACGAGTGGGGCCACGGGCTCGGACGCGTGCTCGCCGAGGCGGCTGCGTACCAGGCGGCGTCGCAGGGCGCCTCGCGCGCCAGCGTCGAGATCAACCCGGCTGTCGGTGCCGCGATTCGTGCGCTGCGTGACGCCGAGTTCCGGCCCGGCCGGCGCGGCATCGAGTGGCGGCGTCCCACGGACCCGGCACTCCGCGAAGAGCTGCGCGAGGGCGAGCGCCGCACGGGTGTGAAGGCGCGGTTCGGGAATTGGCGCTAGCTGCCGTCCGCATCCCGGCAGATGACATTTTGGGCTTCCGCCCGAGTGATCGGAGGCAGCGTGCCCACGTACTTCGTGAAGTTCGACCGCCCCACCCACCAGATCGTCGTCCACGATGGGACCTGTCGTTACGGTGAGACGGCCCGGTTGATGATACGGAGGGCGGGATTGCCCACTTCGGACGTGAACCCGGAACGGAACCAGAGCTGGTACAAGTTCGAGGCCGCGAACTACAACGCGGCAACAGGAGCCGTGACTAATCTCGGCCCGACGGCGTACCCGGGACGAGCAGGCAGCAAGTCATGGTCCTCAAGATTCCTCGGTGCTGCCGATAGGACCCCCAAGGCATGACCCTCGCTCTTCAGGCTTCCAACGGCACCTCGCAGGAACGGCGGAGATTCCGATCCGCTGATGTGACGAACAGTCACACGCTAGCCGCCGTGCGCATCCCCCGAGGCCAGCCGGCTGAGTTCCGGGCGGCGCGGACCTGCTACGACCACCTCGCGGGGCTGGTTGGCGTGGGGCTGCACGACGCGCTGATCGCGCGTGGCGAGATCCGCGAGGCGTCTCGCGATCACGGGGACATCGAGGTGACCGCGCCGTCGAGCGGCCTGGTCGCCGGGATCGCCCTCGAGGTTCCGCGCGTGGCCTCCCGCCGTCCGGCCTACGCCTGCCGCGACCTGACGGAGCGGACGCACCACATCGGCGGGGCGCTGGGGGCAGCGCTCTGCGCGCACGCACTCCGCGAGGGGTGGGTCGAGCGCCTCGAGGGCACGCGCGCCCTCGCGATCACGGCGCGTGGCCACGAGGCGCTGCGGGCGCTGGGCATCTCGCTCGAGCGTTAGCCCTCGAGGAGCGCGCGCGCAGCATCGATCCGCGCGAGGCACGTCTCCCGACCGATCAGCGCCATCGACTCGAACAGCGGGGGTGTCACGGCGCGGCCGGTGATCCCCACGCGGCAGAGCATGAACACGTCGCCGGGCTTCTGCCCCAGCTCCTCGGCGGCGGCGCGCAGCGCCCCTTCGATGGCCGGCGGCGTCCACTCGGACGTGGCCGCGAGGAAGCGGCGCGCGCCCTCGATGCCGCGCCGGGCTGCCTCGGGGTCGTTGCGGAACGGTTTGCCGAGCAGCGTCTCGCGCGCGGGTGGGGTGATCGCCCCGGTGAAGAAGAAGTCCACCATCGAGGGCAACTCGGCGAGCGTCTTGATGCGCTCCCGCACCAGCGGCACGAGCGCGCGCACGAGCTCGCGGTCGATGGGGCGGGGCGCCTCGGGCGGCAGGTCGCGGTCGAGGCGGTCGGCGAACAGCTCCACGAGTCGGTCCGGCGAGATGAGCGCGTCGTCGCGGAGGTAGACGCCATTCATCCACTCGAGCTTCTGCGTGTCGAAGACTGCGGGCGTCACGCTCAGCCGGGTGATGTCGAACACCTCGAGCATGCGCGCGGGGTGGATCACCTCGGTGTGGTCGTCGAGCGACCAGCCCAGCCCGACGAGGTAGTTGAACAGCGCCTCGGGCACGTAGCCGTCCTCGGCGTACTCGAGGACGAACCGTGCGCCGTGGCGCTTCGACAGCTTGCCCCCGTCCGGCCCGAGGATCACCGAGTTGTGGACGTAGACCGGCCTCGTGTAGCCGAGCGCGTCGAAGATCCGCACGTGGCGTGGCGCCGAGGGCAGCCACTCCTCGCCTCGGATGACGTGGGTGATCTGCATCGCCTCGTCGTCCACGGGGTGCGCGAGGTGGTACGTGGGGTAGCCGTCCGACTTCAGGATCACGAAGTCGTCGAGGAGCCGGTTCTCGACGGTGATCGAGCCGCGCAGCAGGTCCTCGAAGGTCGTGGTGCCTTCGTCGGGCATGTGGAAGCGCACGACGTGCGGCTCCGAGGCCGCGCGCTGGGCTGCCTCGGCGGGCGGGATGCTGGCGCAGAGGCCGTCGTAGCCGGGCGGCTGCTTCGCGGCCTGCTGTGCCTTCCGGAGCTGGTCAAGCCGCTCCGAGGTGCAGAAGCACGGGTAGGCGTCGCCCTGGGCGACCAGCCGGTCGGTGGCCGCGCGGTACCCCTCGAGGCGTTCCGACTGCACGTACGGCGCGTACGGGCCGCCGACGTCAGGGCCTTCGTCCCAGTCCACGCCGAGCCAGCGCAGCGACGCCTCGATGCGGGCCAGCGAGCCCGGGACCGCCCTCGACTGGTCGGTATCCTCGAGGCGGAGCAGGAACTGGCCGCCGGACCGCCGCGCGAAGAGCCACGCCCAGAGGGCCGTGCGGATGTTGCCGACGTGGGGGTCGCCGGTCGGGCTGGGCGCAAAGCGCGTGCGCACAGCGGTCGCTCGGGTGCCGTGGGGTGTCGGGGCGGATGTCATCGCGAACCTCCTCGGCCGGATGGTGGGCCTGACCCACGGCTCGCCGCCGGGAGCGCCGGCAGTGGCCGCGCGGGCACCTCGTGGCGCGCGCGCAGCGCCTCGACGGCACGCCCGAGGTCGGCGGGGACGGGCGCCTCGAAGGTGCGCCGCTCGCCCGTCGAGGCCAGCGTGAAGCCCAGCCGCCAGGCGTGCAAGGCCTGCCGCCCGATGTGCTCCGAGGGGTGACCGTAGAGCACGTCGGCGAGCACGGGGTGCCCGACGGCGGCCATGTGCACGCGGATCTGGTGCGTGCGTCCCGTGAAGATGGTGACCTGGAGGAGCGCCGCCTCGTCGCCGTACTGCTCGAGCACGCGGTACTCCGAGCGCGCGGACTGACCGCCCTCGATGACCGCGCGACGGCCGGGTCGCGTCGGGTCGGGGCCGAGCGGCGCCTCGATGATGCCGGCAGGCGGGTCCACGTACCCCTCGACGAGGGCGAGGTAGACCTTGGACGGCTCGCGCTCGCGCCACTGCTCCTTGAGCATGTGCTGCGCCTCGGCGGACTTGGCGACGACCATGACGCCGCTCGTGTCGCGGTCGAGGCGGTGCACGACGCCGGGGCGGTCGCTGTCGTCGATCTCGCGCACCTCGGGGTAGCGCGCGCGCACGATGTCGACGAGCGTGACCTCATCGAGGCCGGGCGCGGGATGCACGACGAGACCCGGCACCTTGTCGATGACCAGCGTGTGCTCGTCCTCGTACAGGATCTCGAGGGCAGCAGCGTCCGCGCGGGCCGCCTCGAGCGGACGTGCCGGCTCGGGGATCGTCACCGCGACCTCGTCGCCCGCGCTCGTGAGCTGGGAGGCGTGCGTCGCCACGACGCCGGCAAGGTGGACCGCGCCCTCCTCGATGAGCTTGCGTGCCCGGGTGCGCGAGAGGTCGGGGAGGGCGTCGGCGATCACCCGATCGAGCCGGTCGGCGGTGGCCGCGACGAAGCGGCGCGTGGCGCCCTCGATCTCCGTTGCCACGTCAGGCCTCGGGCGGCGCGCTCGCCTCGGATCGCTCCGGGAGCACGAAGGACGCGACGATCAGCGTCGACACGCCGAGGAAGATCGCCGAGTCCGCGAGGTTGAACGCCGGGTAGTACGCCGGGTCGATGAAGTCGGTGACGGTCCCCTTCGACACGCGGTCAATGAGGTTGCCGACGGCGCCTCCGAGGACCAGCGCGAGGCCGAACGGGTACCAGCGGCTGGTCTCGGGGAGCAGCAGGAGGTACGCGGACAGTGCCACGACTCCGATCACCGTGAACACGAGGAGGAAGGTCCCGGCGCCCTGCAGGATGCCGAACGCCGCGCCGGGGTTCTCGACGTGGGAGATGCGCAGCGCCGTCCCGAGGAACGGCCACCATTCGCCTTCCTCGAGGTTGGCGCGGATGAAGACCTTCGTCGCCTGGTCGAGCGCAACCACGACTGCAGACACGACGAGGAACGGCGCCATCCGGAAGAAGTCGACGCGCGGTCGGGCGCGGAGGCCGAGGGTGGTGCTCATCCATCCAGCCTACCGAACGCGGCGCCTCAGCGCTGGCTCGGCGGTGGCCGGTGCTGGCTCGGTGTCCGCCTCCGCGAACGGCGGCTGACAGCGTGCGTCCCTCGAACTGGTGCGAATGCACCCCCTCGAGCCGGTACACTCGGGGGCACGATTCACGCGCGACTCGAGGAGGCGCCCATGACTCAGCCGGAGACCGTGCAGGTGCCCGAGGGCGCTCGGGGCGACGGCCGCAAGCGCCTGCCTCCCGGCCAGCGCATCACCGATGGCTGGCCGATCCTCCACTACGGCTCCGTCCCGAGGATCGAGCGCTCCTCCTGGGAGTTCCGCATCTTCGGCCTCGTGGAGCACGAGATCACGCTCGACTGGTCGCAGTTCATGGCCCTCGAGCAGGCGCACGTGCGATCCGACATCCACTGCGTCACGACGTGGAGCAAGTACGACAACGACTGGGATGGCGTGCGCATCCGCGACCTGCTCGCCCTCGCCAAGCCGCTTCCCGAGGCGAAGCACGTGATGTTCCACTCCTACGGCGGCTACACGACCAACGTACCCATCGAGGAGTGCGTGGGCGACTTCGATCTCATCGCGTACAACCACCAGGGGCGCGCGCTCGACCTCGAGCACGGCGGGCCTGCACGAGGGGTGATCCCGGACCTGTACTTCTGGAAGTCGGCCAAGTGGGTCCGAGGCATGGAGCTCATCCCCGCCGACCGCCCCGGCTTCTGGGAGATGTACGGCTACCACATGCACGGCGACCCCTGGCTCGAGGAGCGCTACGGCTAGAGGGCTGGCCGCGGGTCAGCGGAAGAGCACAAACAGGGCCCCTCACGGGGCCCTGTCGCATTGCCTCGGAGCGCGGTGGCTAGATGAAGACCGCCGGGTGGGACTGCCGAGGGCGCCCCGTGCGGAGCGCCTCGTCGTGGACGGCCTGCCGCACCCGATTCAGCACGTCCGGGTTGAACACGCTCGGGAGGATGTAGTCCTCGGAGAGCTGGTCATCCGGGATGGCTCCCGCGATGGCGATCGCGGCCGCGATCTTCATCTCCTCGGAGATGGTGGTCGCCATCGCATCGAAGGTGCCGCGGAAGAGGCCGGGGAAACAGAGGACGTTGTTGACCTGGTTCGGGTAGTCGGAGCGGCCCGTCGCGATGACCTGCACGAGGCCCTCGATCTGCTCCGGCCGGATCTCCGGCTCGGGGTTGGCGAGGGCGAACACGATCGCGCCGTCGTTCATCCCCCGGATCTGGTCGGGCGTGACTGTCCTCGGCCCGGACAGGCCGAGGTAGAAGTCGGCACCCTTGAGGGCGTCCGCCAGCGAGCCGTCGAAGCCCTCGGGGTTGGTGTGGTCGGCGAACCACTCCTTCATGAAGTTCATGCCATCGGTGCGGCCCTTGTAGACGGCGCCGGTGCGGTCGAAGCCGATGATGTTCTTCACGCCGTAGTTCATCAGGATCTTCGAGCAGGCGACGCCCGAGGCGCCGACGCCGGTCACGACCATCTTCAGCTGCTCGGGGCGCTTGCCCACCACCTTGAGTGCGTTGATCAGCGCCGCGAGCACGACGACGGCCGTGCCGTGCTGGTCGTCGTGGAAGACGGGGATGTCGAGCTGCGCGCGCAGCGTGTCCTCGATCTGGAAGCAACGGGGCGCCGAGATGTCCTCGAGGAGGATGCCGCCGAACCCGGGCGCGATCGCCTTGACGATGCGGATGATCTCGTCGGGGTCCTTCGTGTCGAGGCAGAGCGGCCACGCATCGATCTCCCCGAACGACTTGAAGAGCATCGCCTTGCCCTCCATGACGGGCATGGCGGCCTCGGGACCAATGTCCCCCAGGCCGAGGACGGCGGTGCCGTCGGTGACCACGGCGACCGTGTTGACCTTCGTCGTGAGGGACCACACGGCCTCGGGGTGGTCGTGGATTGCCATCGAGACGCGGCCGACACCGGGTGTGTACACGTGCGCGAGCTCGGCCATCGTGCGGATGTTGACCTTGTTCTCGACCCGGATCTTCCCGTGACGGTGGAGCTGGAACGTCCGGTCCGAGGCCTGTTCGACCGTGATGCCGGGGAGAGCGCCGACCGCCTCGATGACCTGGTGAGCGTGCGCCTCATCGCGGCAACCGATGCGAATGTCCCGCACGACGGACCCCGGGGACGCCTCCGCGATGTCGATCGCGCCGATGTCGGCGCCCGCCCCGCCGATGGCCGTGGTCACGCGCCCGAGGTTGCCCGGCTTGTTCTCGATGCGCAGCCGCAGCAATAGCTGGTAGGCCATCGAAGGGTTCTGGTATTCGTCGTACGGACGGGATGGAGCATCGGCGGTCGTGGTCACTCGGAGCCTCCTCGATGGCGTATGGAGGTGCCGATTGTAACGCCGGATTTCCAGGAAGGCGCGGCGAAGGTCCTACGGGCGTCTTGCAGACGAGGTGGTAACATCTCCGCCCCAGCTACGACGCGAGGAAGGAGCCCGCGATGGCATTGCGCATCAGGAGGCGGCGCGGCGCCGCCGAACAGGTCGAGGAGGCATCTCGAGGAGCGCTCGAACTCGCCTCGGGGATGGCGGCCGACGCCCTCGCCGAGGTGACGAAGCGCCCGAGTCGTGCTCGTCGCGTCGGACTGGGCCTCGTGGCCCTCGCGCTACTGAGTGCCCTCGCGACCGCCCTCTACATCTGGTGGACCCGCCGCCGCGAGGACGAGGAGTTCGCACGGCTGATGCAGGAGCCAGACCACAGCTGGCCGCCCGCCTCGCCCGTTCCGACGCCGCCCGCGGCCTCCCCCGAGTACGGCGACCCGGCCCCGAAGGCCACGCCCGTCTCGTCGGTGGATGCGACGCCCGTGACCCCCGGGGTCACGTCCGCGGTCGCCGACACCGGGGAGCGCGCCCAGCCCGTGGAGGCGGTAGCCCAGCCGTGGGCAGCCCCGGCTGCACCCTCGGTGGCGCCGTACGGCACGCCTGAGGGTGCCGCGGAGCCCAACCCGCAGCGGCCGGCGTGGAACAGCCACCGCGACGTGCCGCTCTTCGTGCTGCCGCCGCGCCCGAATGTCCCCTTCCGAGGCGCCGTGATGCCCTCGGTGGACCGGACGCACCTGCCAGGTTCCTCCTCGTTCGGTCGCTAAGTTCGTCGATTGGGCTCGTGGGAGCGACGCTTGCTATGCTCGTGACCGGCCCCCGGTCGAGCGTCGCTCCCATCGTCTAGAGGCCCAGGACGCGGCCCTTTCAAGGCTGTAACACGGGTTCGAATCCCGTTGGGAGCACCAGCACCGCCAGCCCTCGAGGGCGCCGGGGCCTCCTCAGCTCCGCGTGGCGTTGTGCTGGAGTTCGCCGAGCCGCTCGAGGATGAGCCGGCGCTGCACCTTCATCGAGTTCGTGCGAGGGAAGTCGGCGTCGGGCCACGTCAGGTGTCCCGTCATGCGCTGGTGCGGCGCGAGCTGGCGATTCGCACGCTGGAGCGCGCCCGCAAGGTCCGCGTCGTCCGGCGCCGCGCCATCCCTCGAGGGCAGGACGACGGCCATGATCCGGTCGCGGCGCTCCTCGTCGGGGACCAGCAGCGCGACGCAGTCCGCGACCTCGGGCTGTGCGCGGAGCGCCGCCTCGAGGTCCTCCGGGTACACGTTGAGGCCGCTCGAGAGGACGATCATGTCGCGCAGGCGTCCATGCAGCCGCACGTTCCCCTCGTTGTCGATCTCGGCGAGGTCGCCGGTGCGGTACCAGCCGTCGGCGGAGAATGCGGCGGCCGTCGCCTCGGGGTGGCGCCAGTAGCCCGAGGTCACGTTCGGACCCCGGGCCTGCAGTTCGCCTTCCTCGGAGATGCGCAGCTCCACGCCGAGGGCGACGCGGCCGACGGAGCCGTGCAGCCGCCGGTCGAGGGTGTTGGCGGCGAGGAGGGGCGAGCACTCGGTGGCCCCGTAGCCCTCGACGACCTTGACGCCGAGGCGTTCCCAGGCCTGGGCGAGTGCGGGCTCGAGGCGCGCGCCGCCACAGAACATAAACTCGAGGCGGCCGCCGAACTTCGCGAGCACGCTGCGGAACAGCAGGCGGCGGGCTGCGATCGGGAGCACGGTCGCCACTCGATTGAGCACGGTCCAGAGGCGCTCCTTCCCCTGTGCCTTCACCTCGCGCTCGATCCCGTGCATCAGCAACTCGAGCAGGAGCGGCACGACCAGGAGCATCGTCGGCTGTCGCGCAGACATCGCGCCGATGATGGTCGCGGGCAGCCGCGATGGCACGTAGATGATCTCGGCCCCGTACGCGAGCATCACGAAGAGCCCCGGGGTCTGCTCGAGCATGTGCGAGATCGGCAGCAGCGAGAGCAGGCGGTAGTCGCCGGCCGGCAGGATGGCCTGGATCGCGGTGACGCTCGCGAGGATGTTCGCGTGCGTCAGCATCACGCCCTTGGGGTCGCCCGTGGTCCCCGAGGTGAACACGACCTCGGCGAGGTCGTCAGGCGCCGGCCAGTCCTCGAGGGGTGGCAGGCTACTAGGCGCGCTGCCGTCCGGCAGCTCCGCGAGGGGGATGCGGGCCGCGACGGTGATGCTCGACGCCTCGGGCACATCGGAGATGAGCGCGCGCGCCTCGGTGCGGGCAGCGACCCGCGCGACAAAGTCCGGCGCGCTTCGCGGATCGATTGGCACGAGCACGATGCCCGCGCGCAGGCATCCGAGGTAGGCGGCGACCAGCTGGGGGCTGCTCGCGCTGCCCCAGACCAGCACGCGCTCGCCACGCTCGATGGCGTACGGGCCGCGGAGCGCGCTCGCCACGGCCTCCACCGCCTCCCCGAGGCGCCGGTACGTCCACTCGGCGGGCTCGGCCGCCTCGAGGCGCAGCGCGACGCGATCGCGATACGACTCGGCGGCCGTTCGTACCAGCTCGGCGAGGTTCTCCATGGCGCAGACTCCGATTCCACGTTCCCGTCGGGCGGCTCTTCCGGCCACTACGATCCGCAATCGCAACCGTTCAGTCGAGCGCGCCCGAGCCGCAGAATCGAGAGCGAACCACGGACGAGCAGCAGCGGGCGTTCTGGGCCGGCACCACGCGGATTCCCGCGCTGACTCGACGGGAGTGGCGCGAGGTCGTGCGCGTGGCCGACGCCGACACCGGACCGTCGACACGGCTGCCCGTGGAGGTCGCGGGGTTCCAGGTCGCCCTCAGGACCCTCGAGCTGGTCGAGTCGACGGACGCCTCCGTGCTGGTGCTCGCCGGGCCCGGTGGCACCGGCGCCGTGGGCGTGGCGGCCGCGCGACACCTCGCGAACCGAGGCGTCCCCGCGGTCGTGGTCACTGCGAGACGTCCCGCCGAGGCCTCGGGGCCGCTGGGTCACCAGTTGCTCGCGCTGGCCGAGACCCGCGCGCGAGTCCTGCCGTTCAGCGCCGCCTTCGACGTGGCAGCGTTCGACCTCGTGGTGGACGCCGTCCTCGGGCGGGGCATGGAGGGCGCCCCGCGCATGGCGGTGATGGGGCTCGTGCGGGCCGCCGAGGCGGCGCGCGGACCGGTCCTCAGCGTCGACGTCCCCTCGGGCGTGGAGGCCGACAGCGGTGAGACGCCCGGAGCCCACGTGCGCCCCTCGAGCACGCTGGCGCTGGGGCTCCCTGCGCGGGGCCTCCTCGGGGCCACGACCGGCGACCTGGTGCTCGCCGACATCGGCTGGACGGCCGGCGTCTACGCCCGTGCCGGCCTCGTGGTGCCGACGGTGTTCGGTCGGGACGCGCGTGTCCCGCTCCGACGCGACCCGGGCCGCCTCGACTAGCGCCGCACGTCTGAGGAGTCGGCGCGCATCCCACCTGCAGCCCGGGTGTCCGCTCGTTCGATGTGCACCATGAGGAGCACCAGGATTAACGTGTGGAGGATGGACACGCCGAGCATCTGGAGGGTCATCGGCCAGATTGGCGTGCCCGGCTCGAACGCGGACGCCACGAAGAGCAGGTACGAGACGGCGGCGAGCGCGACGATCCTCGCGACCAGCGAGCGGCGATCCGGGTCGAGGTCACCGAAGCGCACGCGGTAGAAGTACGCGACCAGCACGAAGATGTGCAGCACGACCAGGCCGCCGGCGTAGATCATCGCGGGAAGCTGCTGCTTCATCGCCACGAGGGGCACCAGCGCGAGTGAGAGCACGAAGACGCTGACGGTCTTGACGAGGAACAGTCGAGGTTCAACGAGACGCGCCCGCATCGAACACCCCTCTCCACCGCGCTCGAATCGCGCTCGTCATCACGCCGTCCGCGACGTTTCGCGGCCCGGCACAACGCGCGCTTGAGCCGGACCGGCGCCGCTTGCTAGCCTAGTGTGACGGTCGGGGCGCATTCGTCTAGTGGCCCAGGACACCGCCCTCTCAAGGCGGAGATCACGGGTTCGAATCCCGTATGCGCTACCAGTTCCCCGGGCGTCGCCGTCCTCCCGCCGACCGCCGCGCATCGCCAGAGTCCGGGGGAACGGAGACCGAGGGTCATGGACGCCGCCCTCCAGCCCTGGTCATCGAGGCAGGCGCGACAGGCTGCGCTGCTGTTGCTGCTCGCGTGGCTGCCGACGCTGACCTTCTTCGGGCACTGGGAGGGCCTCGCGGCGCCCTTCACGTCCGCGAGCGCCGTGGCGACGCATGCCCACTCGCCAACCTCGGACCGCGAGCACGCTCAGCACTGCCACGCTGGGTTCGAGGGGTGCAGCGGTGGCGCCTCGGCGGTGACGATGCCCGCCGGAGCACCGGCCCACGCCGAGGTCCAGCGCCCCGAGGACACCAGCACTGACTTCGTCGTCCTCGACGAGTCTCCCCCCACGGGTTTCGAGGCCTCGCCACTCACTCCCCCGCCGCAGCTCCCCGCCTGATCGCCCCCGTGTGAATCTCTGACCAAGGAACGAAAGGGGCTCGCGCGATGCGACGCCTGGGTCTGGTCGGCGCGATAGTCGCCGCTTCTGCCATCGTGTTCTCTGCCTGCAGCACTGCCAGCGCCTCCTCGAACAGTGACATCCTCGCGGCGCTCTACAACATGGACGGCGTGGGGTTCCACGGTATCGACGACGGGTTGCGCGCCGCCTCGCCGAAGATCGACTCCCAGTGGCTGGGAAAGACCAAGAACGCGCGCATCGCGGTCGCCGCGACGACATGGCCGAAGGACCTCGAGCCACAGGCCAGGGCCTTCGTCGAGGCGTCCGGCAAGCTCGCCGCGGCCCTCGAGAACGACGATGTCGCCGGTGCCGCCGCACCTGCCAAGGAGGCGCACGAGGCCCAGCACGAGCTGAGCGCCGATGCCTACGCCTACCTGGCCGGCAAGGCGGGGCTCACCGCCACGAAGCACAATGACGGGGCCGCGCACTAGGGCCGGGACGTGCGAGGGCGCGACATGACTCGCCTTGCTACGGCCGTGGCCGTGACGGTGGCGCTGGCCCTGGCCGGCACCACCGTCGTCGGTGCGCACTCGGAGTACGAGCGCTCCGTGCCTGCCGCCGGTGCGCGCATCCCGCGCTCCCCGACGAAGGTGGACGTCTGGTTCACCCAGGAGCTCTTCCGGCGCGCCGGCGCGAACACCCTCGCGGTGCTGGCCGCGGACGGACGCCGTGTCGACGACGGACAGGCGGGCATCGATGCGGACGACCGCAGCCTGCTGTCCGTCGCGCTCCTCGAACCGCTGGTGCCGGGCACCTATCGAGTCGAGTGGCAGTCCCTCTCGGCACTCGATGGGGACACGGCGCAGGGCTCCTTCGAGTTCACGGTGGACCCGACGGCGCCCGAGCCGACCTCGGCGGCACGCGCCGAGTCCGCCGCCGATGAGGCCCCCGGCCTGACCGGCAGCGCGACGTCGCTGACGTGGCTCGCCGTGGCCCTGCCCGCGGCGCTCCTCGGTGGGCTGCTCCTGGTCCAGGCGGCGCGCGCGCCGTTCGAGGGCGAGTCGTGATCCGGCGTCGCGTCCGCACGATGCTCGCGCCGGGGCTCGCGGTGCTCGCGGTCGCGCTCGTCGGGGCCACGTTGCTCCCCGCGCGTCCGGCGCTGGCGCACGCGGTGGTCGTGCGATCTAGCCCCGCCGCCGAGTCACGCCTCGAGCAGGCGCCCGCGACGATCGACCTCTGGTTCTCGGAACCCCTCGAGGCGGAGTTCAGCACCTTCGAGGTGCTGGACACGACCGGGCGCGCCCTCCCCGTCGATGGCATCGCCGTGGATCCCGACGACCCGTACCACCTGTCGGGGCTGCCTCGGCGCCTGTCGCCCGGGATCTACACGGTCGCCTACCGTTCGCTGTCGCAGCACGACGGCCACGAATGGACAGGGACGTTCGCGTTCACGGTGCTGAACTCGGATGGCTCGGTGCCGGCAGGGACCGCCTACGCCGCGGACATCGAGCGCGGGTCGACAGCCGCGCTGGTCACCGCGCGCTGGCTCACCTTCCTCGGCTTCTCGATCCTCGTCGGTGGCGGCCTGCTCGTGTTGCTCGACCGGAGCTGGCGAGGCGGCACGTATGACCTCATGGCGCGCGATGCGGCCGTGCTCTACCGGCGGATCTCCGTGGCGATGCTCCCGCTCCTCGCGGGAGGGCTGGTCCTCGCCCTGCTCGACCAGTCGACGGCCCTCGCCGCGTCACCCATCGAGGTGTTGCGCGGCACCCGATTCGGCGTCTGGTGGCTGGCACGTGCCGCCGAGGTGGGCCTGATCGCGTTGATCCTCGGCGTTGCGTGGGTCCGAGGGCGGCGCTCCGGCGAACCGGGCCAGCGCTGGCTCGGGTTCGTGCTCCCGCTCCTCGCGGGTGAGGGCATGGCGACGATCACCGCGCTCAGCCACGCCGCGGCCGCGCCGGGCCGCGCCTGGGCGATCCTGTTCGACCTCGTCCACTTCGTGACGGCCGGGGTGTGGGTGGGCGGCCTGCTCGCCGTGGCGTTGCTCCTCCTCCGGTGGGCGCCGCGAGGGCGAGCGCACGCCGATGCTGTGGTGCGCCGCTGGCTCGCGCCCTTCTCCTCGGTGGCCGCGTACTCGATCTTCATCCTCACGTTCACCGGCGTGCTGAGGAGCTTCGGCGAGCTGCCGACGGCCACGGCCATCGTCTCGACGAACTACGGGCGATGGCTCCTGATCAAGCTCGCGGTGATCGCGGTCGCGCTCGGCATCGCGCTGCTGAACCGTCGTGCCCTCGAGGCGAAGGCGGCTGCCGAGGCGAAGGCGCTGCAGCTCGGCCGGCTCGTCGCCGTCGAGGCAGGGGTGGCGGTCCTCGTGATCCTGACCGTGGCCATCCTCGGCCAGATCCCCACGCCTCGAGGGCTGGCGAGTCCGGTGGCCGCGGCCACGGTCGGCACCGTCACGGACTACAACGCGATCCGGTCCGCGGGTGACCTCACCGCCCACCTCCAGGTGTCGCCTGCCCGGCTCGGCCCGAACCAGCTCCGCGTGCACGTCTACCGCAGCGACGGCTCGGATACGGGTGAGATCACCCGCGTCCGGCTGACCCTCTCCGCGAGCGCCTTCGATGGCGGACAACAGGTCGAGGCACAGGCGCAGGGGAACGGCGTGTTCGTAGCGCGGGAGGGGCTGTTCAGCCTCGCGAAGAGCTGGGAAGTCAGAGTCGAGGTGCAGCGCACGGGCTTCGACGATGTCGTCGCGACCTACTCGGTGCCGATCTCGGAAGCCCCGGAGGCCAGGACGGCGGCGCGGCCCTTCTCGTCGCCCGCGCCGCAGCTGACGCTCAACGCCCTCGTCGCCTTCACGCTGGTCTTCTTCGGCTTCGGCATCCTCGTGCGCCAGGGGCGACGGCGAGGCTCGTCGATGCGCGCCGCGGGGGCGCTGACCCTCGGCGCCGGGCTCCTGCTGTGGGTCTCGGGCGAGACGCATTCGGGGACGGATACTGCGTTCCCGATCAACCCGATCGCCGCGGACGCCGCCTCCGTGGCCCGCGGCAAGGCACTCTACGAGGAGCATTGCGCGAGCTGCCATGGCCTCACGGGCCGCGGCGACGGGCCGGTCGCGGAGACCCTCAATCCCCGCCCCGCAGCCCTCGATGTGCACGTGCCGCTGCACCCGGACGGCCAGTCCTTCATCTTCATCTCGAAGGGCTTCCCGGGCACGGCGATGTCCGCGTTCGAGTCACGCCTCTCCGAGGAGCAGCGCTGGGACCTCGTGAACTACCTCCGAGCGCTGACCACGCCGCAGCCCCAGTGACCGCGCGGCCACCTCGGTAGCGCGGGCGGACGAGCAATTCCGTCGACGCACGGTTATCATTCCGCCTCGCGTTCCCGTGGAGGAGGAAGAGCCGTGCAGGCACTCGAAGGCATCCGTGTCGTGGACCTGTCGACGCTGATCGCGGGTCCGAGCTGCACCAAGCTCCTCGCCGACTTCGGCGCGGACGTGATCAAGGTGGAGCCGCCGGCGGGCGATCCCGCGAGGGCAATCCCGCCGTTCGCAAAGGACGAGCCGGGGCTCGAACGCTCGCTGCTCTTCCTGCACCTCAACACCAACAAGCGCTCCGTCACCATCGACCCACACACCGAGCAGGGCGCGAGCCTCCTCCGCCAGCTCATCGCGACGGCGGATGTGGTCGTCGAGAGCGGCGATCCGGGGGAGCTGGAGGCGCTGGGCCTGGGCTACGAGGAGCTGGCGGCGGACCACCCGAGCCTGGTCTACGCCTCGATCACGCCGTGGGGCCAGACGGGTCCCTACGCCGCGATGGGCGTGCGCGCCTCGGAGATCACGTTGCAGGCGATGGGCGGCCCGATGAACGCCACGGGCAGCCCCGAGCGCGAGCCGCTCAAGCTCGGTGGGTACACGGCGCAGTTGCAGGCGGGCAGCGTGGCCGCGTACGGCATCGCTGCGGCGATGCTCCGAGCAGAGGCCATCGGCGAGGGCGATCACCTCGACGTCTCGATCTACGAGACGCAGGCCGGGACGCGCGACCGCCGCACGAGCAGCCTCACGTCCTACTTCTACCAGGGGACGGTGTCGCAGCGACAGCTCGGAGGCGTCGCGCTCGCCTCGGGCGTGCGACCCGCGGCCGACGGGCACTTCAACCTGATCGCGACCGGCGCCGGAAGGCTCAAGCAGTTCGTCGACATGATCGGTCGCCCCGATCTGATGGACGACCCGCGCCTCGACCTGCCGGCGGTGATGATGCCGCCCGAGTTCGTCGAGGAGGTGGCCGTCGCCTACCTCGTCTGGGCGATCGACAAGCCCAAGCGCGAGGTGGTGGCGGAGGCGCAACGGCGCACGCTCCTCAGCGGCGCGGTGAACACGCCCGCTGACCTGCTCGACGACCCGCACTACCGCGAGCGCGGCACGTGGGAGGTCGTTGACCACCCCTCGACGGGGCCCGTGGAGTACCCCGGCCGCCCCTTCATCATGTCGCAGACGCCGCGGCAGCCCGCGCGACGCGCGCCGCTCCTCGGCGAGCACAACGTCGAGGTCCTCGGTGAGCTCGGCGTGGCCCACGAGGACCTTCCGCTGCTCCGCGCCACCGGTGTGATCTAGCTCGCAGCCCTCGACCGCCGCGAACAACCGAAGGAGACATCCATGGCCCGACTCCCCCTCGAGGGCGTTCGCGTCGCCGACGTCACGGTCGTCTGGGCCGGCCCCTACTGCACGCAGCTCCTCGCGGAGTGGGGCGCCGAGGTGATCCGCGTGGAGCCTCGGACGCGCGCGCAGCCGATGACGCGCGGCGCCGAGACCCTCCAGCGCGAGGAGGCGGTGCGCGCCTCGGCCGCCCGAGGCGTCTCCCTCCTCGGCTTCCCGAACTTCAACCCGCTGCCGGACTGGTGGAACCGCAGCGCGTCGTTCAACTCGCACGCGCGCAACAAGCTGAGCGCCAACGCCGACTTCAGCACTCCCGAGGGCCGCGAGCTCTTCCTGAAGCTCATCGAGAAGTGCGACATCCTCGTGGAGAACAACGTCCCGGACACCATCGACAAGGCGAACATCGGCTACGAGGTGCTGAAGGAGCGCAACCCTGGCCTGATCATGCTGCGGATGCCCGCCTTCGGCCTCAGCGGCCCGTACCGCGGCTACCGCGCCTTCGGCACGCACATCGAGGGGATGATCGGCCACCACTACCTGCGCGGGTACCGCAACGCGGACCCTGCCGAGTCGGGCGACGTCTACACCGGCGACGCCGTCGCGGGCATCCACGGCGCGTTCGCCGTCACGATGGCGCTCCGCCACCGCGCGCGCACCGGCGAGGGCCAGCTCATCGAGCTCTCCCAGGCCGAGAACTTCCTGCCGCTCCTCGGGGACTTCATCCTCGACTACACGGTGAACGGCCGGAACACCGAGCCGCAGGCGAACCGCCATCGCTCGCACGCGCCGCACGGCGCCTACCCCTGCAAGGGCACCGACCGCTGGATCACGATCGACTGCGACTCGGATGCGGCGTGGGAGGCGATCTGCGAGGTCCTCGAGGCCCACGACCTGCTCGCCGACGAGCGGTTCGCGACGGGTGTCGGTCGGTTCAACCACCAGGAGGAGCTCGACCGCCTCCTCGGCGCCTACACGCGCCATCGAGACGCGGACGCGCTGTTCTGGGAGCTGCAGGCGGCGGGGGTCATCGCCGGCCCCGTGTGGAACGAGGCGCAACTCGCCACCGATCCCCAGCTCGCCGAGCGCGGCTTCTTCGAGGAGCTGACGCGCGACGACCTCGGAACGTTCAAGTACCCGGGGCTGATCATGCGCATGGCGAACACGCCCAACTCGCTCCGCCGAGCGCCGGTGCGTCTCGCCGAGGACAACGAGTACGTCTGGCGCGAGGTCGTCGGCCTCAGCGACGCCGAGTGGAACGAGGCGCACGCGAACGGCCAGATCGGCGAGGGGTACGTGCCGGGGATCGTGCCGCCGACTGCCTGAGCCCGCGCACCCCTCGAGGGCATCACGATCGCGCTTCGTGCGAAACGACCGACGGCGGCTAGAGTAGGTCGATGCTGCGACGTGCCCTTCCCGGCGTCTACGAGGGCTGGATCGTCGTCTGGTCCTTCGCGCTGCTCATCGTCGTCATCGGCACGGTCTTCTTCTTCGGCTTCGGCACCATCTTCACGCCGATCATCCACGACTTCGGATGGAGCAACGCCGAGGTCTCGCTCGCCTTCTCGCTCCGCTCCGAGGTCGGCGGCATTGCCGCACCACTCATCGGCCTCCTCATCGATCGCTTCGGCCCGCGCCGCTCGCTGATCGCGGGTGTGCTGACGGCGGCACTCGGGGTGTTCGGCATGTCCTTCATGCAGAACCTCTGGCAGTTCTACCTCTCGATGTTCGTGATCGCGGTCGGCGTCAGTGCCTGCGGAGGGCCGGTCGGCATGGTCGCCGCGGCGACGTGGTTCAACCGGCGCCGCGCCGAGGCAATCTCCTACCTCACGGTGGGCGGCGGCATCGCGGGCCTCGGGGTGCCCGTGGTGGCGTGGATGGTCGAAGCCCTCGGCTGGCGCGACTGCCTGCAGGTCCTGTCGGGCGTGATCGTCGTCGTCGGCCTCTTCGTCGCCACGAACATCCGGAGCCGTCCCGAGGATCATCCCCAGCCCATCGATGGCGACCGGGCGACCCCGGAGAACACTGGTCCTCGCGCGCCCGTTCGCCCGATGTGGGGCGTCCCGGCCCGCGAGGTGATGAAGAGCCGCGCCTTCCTCATGCTCTCCGGAGGGCAGGCGGCGGTGGCCTTCGGGACGACGGCGCTGATCGTGCACATCATCCCCTTCCTCGAGGCGCAGGGGACATCGAAGTCGGCCGCGGCGTTCGTCGTGACGGTGTACACGCTGGTGTCTCTCGTCGGTCGCCTCGGGCTGGGCTACCTCGCGGACCGCTACGACAAGCGGCTGATCATGGTGGCGGCCTGCGCCCTCATCGCACTGGGCATGCCGCTGCTGGCGTTCACACACTCGTACGGAGCCACCGTCGCGGTGATGGTCCTGATCGCGCCGGGCTTTGGAGGGACGATTCCGGTGCGCCCGGCGATCCTCGCGGACTACTTTGGGACGCGATACTTCGGCACGGTGAACGGCGCGATGGTGTTCGTCCAGACGGCGGGGGCGTTCTTCGGGCCGTGGCTCGTCGGATGGCTGGTGGACGTGACGGGCGAGTACACCCTCGGCTGGCTGGCCTGCGGCGCGGTCTGCGCGCTTGCCGTGCCGCTGACGCTCGCGGCGTATGCCCCGGGGCACCTCCAGGCGCGCTACCAGCATCTCGAGGTGTCGGGCGCGGAAGGCGCGTAGGTCCGCCTCGCGTAGGCGTGCACGCATGCTCGGCGCTGCGGCTGGCCGCCATGCGAGGCGTCGTCGGGTGCTTGAGCCACACCGTCCACGTGCCTGTTACGGTGGGTACCGTCGGTGGATGGGGCCCCACCCCTGTCCTGGTAATCAGCCTGCAAATGCGGAGTCGCCGTGACCAACGACGCATCGACGGGACCACAGCCCATCGGCGAGATCGATCTCGAGACGTTCGGTGGCCACGCCTACGTGCAGCGGTGGTGGTCACCTCGGGCGCACGCCGAGCTGCTGAGGTTCACACGCGTCCCGTCCATCGAGGGGGCGCCGCCCGACGACGAGTTGATCAGCGAGGCGGAACTCGTGGCCCTCGTGGACGCGGCCTGGGGTGAGGGGCTGCTCTCGGAGTTCCTCCGACGCCAGCTCTTCCACATGGTGATGCGCCGGTACGAGGAGGACCCCTCGGGGCTGTGGGCGGTCGGCTCCGCCGAGCTCGACGACTGACCGCGCTGCGGGCTCACCAATCTTCACATACTCGTCCGTGCAGCAAGTCCCCGCACCGAATATCGTCGGCGCATCCCCGGGGCGGGGACGCGATGTGCGGCAGGGAGTTGTGATGAGCGTTCGACTGCCACTCGGTGCGACGGTGCTGGCCATCCTGGCGGCCCTGGTCGTGGTCTCCGCGATTCCCGCGAGCGCGGTCGTCACGCCCGGGCAGCAAACCTCGATGCTGGCGGCCCACAACACGCTGCGCCGCGACGTGGCAGCCGCCGAGACGGCTCGCCTCGGGAGGACGGTGACGATCCCGGACCTGACCTGGGACGCCTCGGCAGCCGCGATGGCACAGTCGTGGGCGAACCAGCTCATCGTCTCCGGCACCCTCGACCACAACCCTGGCCGAGGCGCGTACGGGGAGAACCTCGCGACGTACGAGAACACGGCGCCCTACCCGGACCCGGACCCGGCGGGCCCCGACAGCGCCTTCGCCGGCTGGAAGGCCGAGCAGGCGAACTACCAGTGGGACACCAACACCTGCACGTCCGAGTGCGGCCACTACAAGCAGGCCGTGTGGGCGACCGCCACCAGCGTCGGCTGCGGCGTTGCCTACGGCCCGGGTGTCCTGATCCCCGGCGGCTACCGAGTCGTATGGGCCTGCTACTACTCGACGGCCGCGACGGACGGCCGCCCGTACGAGGCCGGCGCCGCCGCGACGGCCACCTCGACGGGTACGCCTGCTCCCGGCGCGGGCGAGGGGGGCTTCACGGGCAGCGCTCCGGCGAGGGGTCTCGTGGGTCTGCTGGTCACGAGTCGCGCCTCGACGGCCGCGGGGCTGAGCGCCGTGCTCTCGACGGCAGGGTGCTCACCGGCGTCGATCGCGGTCCTCGAGGCCGGCGTGTGGAAGGTCCATGTGGTGGGCGCCCCGTCGATCGTGAACGCGGCGTTCCCGTCCTCGTTGCCCGCGGGCACGCCGTTCTTCGTGCGCTGCCAGCCCTAGCGGCCGGAAGACGCATCGAGGCCGGAGCGCCCGCTCCGGCCTCGATCGTTGACGCTGGCGCTGACCGCTAGCCGCGAGGCAGTCCCAGCCCCCGGGTCGCGATCACGTTGCGCTGCACCTCGGAGGTGCCGGCCGCGATCGTCCTCGACACGGTCGACATGTACGACTGGCAGTAGCGCCCGTTGAGGACGGTGTGCGGCGAGCTCGGCTTCAGTGCGCCGTAGAACCCGAGGATGTTGATCGCTCGACGGGCGCCCTTCTGCAGGTTCTCCGAGTTGAACACCTTCGACATCGACGCCTCGTAGTTCGGGACGAGGCCCTTCGACTGCATCCACGCGACGCGGTAGCCAATGATGCGCCCGACCTCGCCCTCCATGGCCCACTCGGCGAGCTGATGACGCTGCGGGCCGGCGAGCGTGCGCCCGCCCGGCAGGCCGTCCTGCTTCAGGCTGGTGAGCAGGCCATCGAAGGCCATCTGCACGCCGGCCGCGCGCCCGACGCCGGACCGCTCGAAGTCGAGCGTCGTGGTCGCGACGTACCAGCCGCGGTTCTCCTCGCCGATCATGTTCTTCGCCGGGACGCGGACATCCTCGAAGAACGTCTCGTTGAAGCCGTGCGCGCCGTGCATCTGCTGGAGCGGGCGCACCGAGATGCCCGGCGTGCTCATCGGCACCATGAAGTACGAGATGCCTCGATGCTTGGGCGCGTCCGGGTCGGTCCGCGTCAGCACGTGGATCCAGTCGGCGTGATGCGCGCCCGAGGTCCAGATCTTCTGCCCGTTGATCACGAACTCGTCACCGTCGCGTACGGCCCGCGTCTGCAGCGAGGCGAGGTCGGAGCCCGAGCCTGGCTCGGAGTAGCCCTGCGCCCAGACCGTCTCCGCGGCCGCAATCCGAGGCAGATGCTCGCGCTTCTGCTCCTCGGTGCCGTGGATCATCAGGGTCGGCCCCACGAGGCCGGCGCCGCCGGGAGCACCCACGAGCGCGCTCTCCTCGGCGAAGATCATCTGCTCCATGAAGGACGCCGCCTGGCCGCCGTACTCCTTCGGCCAGGCCATGGTCAGCCAGCCGTGCGTGGCCATCTCCTTCTGGTAGGCGCGTGTGCGCTCCCAGGCGCCCGACTCGTCACCATCGCCTTCCTCGGGGTCCGCGCCGTTCCAGTTCGTGTGGATGAACTCGCGCACGCGATCGCGAAACGCCAGCTCGTCGTTGCTCCAGCCGAAGTCCACAGTCGCCTCCTCCACTCCTCAGGCACTGCTGCGTCCGAGGATTCTACGCCGTATGCAATGCAGCCCGCATGCGGCCGGCGCGGTTCGCGCGGTCGTGCCGCCGAGGGGAACCGGGTGCGCGCGACCTCGGGCGCAACGGTCTACGTGGTAGCGACGGCCTTCAGTGCGTCATTGCTTACGCCGATAGTCCTCATACGTAGCCATCGAGGGCTGCGGGGGGCTGGACTCGCGCCCACACACACGCACGGACGCCATGCACCGGGGAGACCCGGATGAAAGGTGCGCCGATGCGTGCACGGTTTGCTGGTGCCCTCGTGGCGGCCGTGGTCCTGGTACCGGCCGTCGCGTTCTCGGAGGGCCCGCCCGACGGCTCAGTCGTGGGGGTTGTCCGCTCCGAGGTGTCGCGAGGGGCCACGGTGAGCACCCTCGAGGCCGAACTGGTCCAGGGTGGGTGCACGCCGATCACCCTCTGGGCGAACCCCGGCTCCACGGAGGCGGCGACGTACGTCTTCGGCACGCGCACGCCGGTGAATGCGCCCTTCCTCGAGCGCTACCCATCCGGCTTCATCCCCGCGGGTACGCCCCTGTCGATCGGGTGCGCGGCCGTCATCGCCTCCCCCGTCCCGAGTGCAGCACCTGCCCCGAGCATTGCGTCGGGGGTTCCCGGCCCCGCCGGTCCGGCCGGGCCGCAGGGACCTCAGGGGCCCGCCGGCCCTCCGGGACCTGCCGGTCCCGCGGGCGCTGACGGTGGGTCGGGGAGTGGTGGTGGAACCGGTCCTGCCGGGCCGGTGGGACCTGCTGGTCCTGCGGGCGTCGCTGGACCGGCTGGGCCTGCGGGGGCTGTCGGTCCCGCTGGGCCTGCAGGTGCCATCGGGCCTGTGGGGCCTGCAGGGGCGGTTGGGCCTGCAGGGGCTGATGGCGTAATCGGACCTGCGGGAGCGATCGGACCGGCTGGACCTGCGGGTGCAATCGGGCCTGTGGGGCCTGCAGGGGCCGTTGGGCCTGCAGGGGCTGATGGCGCAATCGGACCTGCGGGGGCCATCGGGCCCGCGGGAGCCATCGGGCCGGCTGGGCCTGCTGGTGCAGTCGGACCGGCCGGCGCTGTCGGACCTGCCGGGCCGGCTGGGGCCATCGGGCCTGCTGGTCCTGCGGGCGCTGTCGGGCCTGCGGGCGCTATCGGGCCTGCGGGTGCAGTCGGACCTGCGGGCGCTGTCGGTCCCGCTGGGCCCGCGGGTGCTGTCGGGCCTGCGGGCGCTGTCGGACCTGCTGGGCCTGCGGGCCCGGTCGGACCGGCGGGACCCGCGGGCAGCTCGGGCAGTAACCTGGTGGTAGGCAAGACGGTGACGTCCGCGGCGAACGCCGCAAAGGGCACGACCGTCACCGCGACCGCCGCGTGCGCCGCTGGCAAGGCGATCCTGGGCGGCGGCGCGCAGGTCACGACCACCGACACGAACAACGCCCGAGCGGTGCTCGTCTCCTCCTTCCCGAACACGCCCGGGACGTGGACTGCGATCGCAGTCGTCGCCGACGCGAACCTCACCGGCGGTCGCACGATCTCGGTGACGGCCTACGCGCTCTGCGGTCTGTAGACGGAAAGATCGAGAGCCCTCGGCGCGATGCCGGGGGCTCTCGAGGTCAGCGTGGTGCAGTCAGTGGTCGAGGTGCGACGCGGCCGCCGAGGCCTAGTCTGACCAGGCGAACGCCCAGACGGAGTCGCACTGGGACCGCCAGAACGCCTGCACGTCGTCGGCATCCTCGAGGATCTCTCGCGCGAAACTCACGAACCCCGACGTCGGGCGGGGAGGCTGCCCGCTCGTCACAATCGCACCGAGCAGCGGGCGGCCCTCGGCGTGCTCGCTCCGATTGAGCTCGTTCACGCGCTGTGCGACGCGCGACTTCACGACTCCGGTGCCCGCGTTCACCTGCTCGGCGCTCACCAGCTGCCGATGACGGGCCGCAAATACGAGGTAGCCGCGAATCGCCAGCGCCTCGCTGTGCAATGGTGTCGTCTGGTTCACGAGCTCAGTCATGTGGTTCTCCCTCACTCGCGGGCGGTGGGCCCCGTCTCGGCACCCTCGCGCGGGTCGGCCGGAGCGACCCTCGCTCACACTCGTCGCGCCGCACGACCTGCAGGACGTGCCTCGTGGATTCGTTCCTGCCGTGGACCGGGCGCCGGCCCGGGGCAGCGCACCTCGCGGAACCAGACTCGCGAGGCGATATCGGACGGGACCGACGCTGCTGGTCATACCGCGCCGCGCTGAGTCCCTGACCAACCGCTCGCCGAGGCGAGCAACCACGCGAGGACGCGAACGCCATCGTTTGTCCACGGTAACATGTGCGCACCAACCACGGACGCCCCTAGCCCTCATCAGCGGCGCCGCCGGACCGTGGGAACTCCCCGACGCTACGTGAGCGAAAGTCGTGGTAGCCTGATCGACGTACCCCTCGGTCGATGCACGACCGAAGCCGCTTTCCGCCTCGACGCGGAGGCGGCCAGAGCGCGAATGAACCATGATTCATCGGGCGCTCACTCGCACGAACGCCCGTGGCGCACGCTGTCTCGCCCAGTCGTTTGCATTCCCCTGACAGCTCCAGGAAACGAGTGTGTTTCGCGTGTCCATTTTCGCCGTCCTCGGACGGCGCTCATCCGAGGATGAGCACTCTTCGTCGTCGGGTCAGCCGGAAGGCACGGCGCCCAGCCAGGAACTGACCACATTCGGCTCGCTCGGCATCGCGGACGACCTCGTCGCCGTCCTTGCCAACGAGGGCGTGCGCGCCCCGTTCCCCATCCAGGCACAGACCATCCCCGCCGCACTCGATGGCCGCGATGTCTGCGGGCGAGCCCGCACCGGCGCCGGGAAGACCCTCGCGTTCGGACTCCCCCTCATCGAGCGGACGACGAGGGCCAAGCGGCGCCATCCTCGAGCGCTGGTGCTGGTGCCGACGCGCGAGCTGGCGACCCAGGTCGCCGACGCCCTGGCGCCGCTCGCCGCCGCGCGAGGCCTCTGGCTGGCGCCGATCTACGGCGGTGTGTCGATGGCTCGACAGATCCGCATGCTGGCCCAGGGCCTCGACATCGTGATCGCGACGCCCGGCCGCCTCAACGACCTCATCGAGCGCCGCGAGGTCTCGATGTCCGCCGTGCGCTTCGTCGTCCTCGACGAGGCGGACCAGATGGCCGACATGGGATTCCTGCCGCAGGTGCGGCGGATCCTCGACCTGATCGAGGAGCGCCCGCAGACGCTGCTCTTCTCGGCGACCCTCGATGGTGCGATCGGCGAGCTCGTCGAGCGCTACCAGCACGACCCGCTCCACCACGAAGTGCCGTCCGAGGACGAGGACGCCTCCGCGATGGAGCAGCGCTTCGTCGTCGTTGACGCGGCGGAGCTCGTCGATGCGACCGTGGTCCTCTGTGCGCCGGTCCGGCGCTCGCTCGTGTTCGTGTCGACGACGCACGGCGCGGACCGCCTCGTGACCTCGCTCGAGCGTGCCGGCATCAAGGCCGCGGCGATTCACGGCCGGCTCTCTCAGGCCAAGCGCGAGCGCACGCTGACGCAGTTCCGGGCCGGCACGGTGAAGGTCCTCGTGGCGACGAACGTCGCGGCCCGCGGGATCCACGTCGACGACGTCGACCTGGTCGTTCACTTCGACCCGCCCGAGGACTCGAAGGTCTATCTCCACCGCTCGGGCCGGACCGCGCGTGCCGGTGCGAGTGGCCTCGTAGTCACGCTGGTCCAGCCCCAACACGCGCCGATGATGACCCGCCTGCAGCGCGAGATCGGCGTGGACCACGAGCTGATCCAGATGCGACCCGACGACCCTCGGCTCCGCGACCTCTCCGCCTGGCAGCCGCCGGTCGCGCGCTACGCCCCCGAGGGCGGCGCGTACAACATGAACCCCACCCGTCGGAAGGCCGGCGGCGGCGGCCCGGGTCGCCGACCTCAGCCGTTCTCGCATCGCCAGCCGAAGGGCAGCGTGAGGTCCGCCGGAGGCCCCTCACGAGGTTCGTGGGCGCCTGCTCGCCAGGGCAGTCGGAACTCCCGAGGACCGCGCGGCTAACGATTCGCCTCGCGGCGCGGGCTCACCTCGGCGGCTCTCCCGCCGAGGGCGCCCGTGCTGCGAGGGCTATCGACGCTCTCGCAGCGACACGCGCTGCGGACGGCTGACGTTCGCCAGCTCGTAGATCTTGCCGACGGCCTCGGCCTGGTCGTTGCACGCATCCGCGAGGCGCTGCATCTGCGCCCAGGCGTCGGCATCGAGCTCTCGCGACCCGGGCAGGTGCGTCGCCGAGCGCAAGAGCTGGAGCAACCGCCGCATCAGGCCCGCAGTCCTTCGAGGACCTGGCGGACCTCCTCGGGGTGCCCATCCGGCCGGACGGTCGGCCACACGTGCGCGAGCGTGCCGTCGCCGCCGATCAGGAACGTCGAACGAATCATCCCGACCGACTTCTCGCCTCGAATCTCACGTTCGCCCCACGCGCCGTACGTCGTCGACACGGCGGCATCGGCATCCACGAGGAGTGGGAACGGGAGCCCATGGTGCTCGCGGAACGCCCGATGGGTCTCGGCGTCGTCGCGCGACACCCCGATGACGACCGCGCCGAGCGTCTCCACCGCCGAGTGCTCATCGCGGAACTGGCACGCCTCGGTGGTGCAGCCGGGCGTCTCGTCCCGCGGGTAGAAGTAGAGGACCACGTTGCGCCCGGCGTAGTCCTCGAGCCGGTGCAGCTTGCCGTCCTGGTCCTGGAGGGCGAACGTCGGAGCGGGATCGCCGGGCTGGAGGGCAGTGGGCATCGCAACTCCCTGGTAGCTGACGCGGTGACGTAGAGCTTACGCTTTCTGCCTGCGGCCGCGGCGAGCGCTCGCGAGGAGGACGTATGGCGGAGGGCTTTCGTGACCACTGAGGGCCCGCGCGAGGTGCCGCCGGCACAGCGGATTCCCACCGACGCCGAGCTGCGGACGGGCCCCGCCATCGGGGAGCCCTTCCCGGACTTCTCGCTACGGAACCAGCGAGGACAGCTCGTCAATTTCGAGGCGGCACGGGCTGGTCGCGAGCCGCTCCTCGTGTTCCACCGATCCGCTCGCTGGTGCGCCTTCTGCCGGACCCAGCTCGATGACCTCGAGCGGGCGCGCCCCGAGTTCGAGGCCGCCGGCGTCTGGCTCGCAGCGATCTCGAACGACCCCGTGGGCGACCTCGCGCAGTTCGCGGACGAGCACGGCACCGCCTTCGAGCTGCTCTCCGACGAGGGTTCCGGGCTCATTCGTCAGCTGGGCATCCTGAACACCCTCGTCCCGCCGAGTGATCCGCTGCACGGCATCGCGTTCCCCGGCGTGTACGTCGTGGCGGCGGACGGCACGGTGCGGCGCAAGTACTTCCATCACCACTTCCCGGTCCGCGAGGCGCCCTCGTTCCTCCTGTGGGACGCCTTCGGCGTGCGCACCGGCGATCCGGACCGGCCGTCCGAGGTGGCGGCGGCGCCGGGGATTGCACTGCGTGCCGTGCTCGATGCTCCGGACGTGAAGCCGCAGCAGCGCGTGTTTCTCGTCGTGTCGCTGGAACTCGAGGCGGGCTGGGAGCTGACCGCCACGCCGGTGCTGGAGCTCGAGCCCTCGGACGACGTGGTGGTGCAAGCCGAGGCGTGGGTCGAGCCAGGGGTGCTCCGCGTCGAGCTCCTGTCGGACGCGCGCGACGTCGAGGCCGCCCCGATCGACATCACGGCGTCCTGCGAGTTGCGCGGTCCGGGAGGCGAGCACGTGGCGCGGCGGCTCGAGCTGCGCCTCGCGCTGCCGGTGGGCGACCTCAACCGGGCGGCGCGAGCGTAGGCAACGCGTCACAGCGCTATGCGTGCTCAGGCGTGTCCGTGAGGCGCCGTCCCCGGCCAGTGCGCATGGCCGGCGTGCGCCCATCCGAGGTTGCTCGAGGGCCCTCCTGTGTCTGCTCCGTCGTGCTCCAGGCCGAGCAACCGCAGCGTCCGGGCGCCATCGCGAGGACAGGCCACCGGATCGTCCACCCTCGAGGCGGGTCGGGACACCTCAAATTGCGCACCACACTGCGGGCAGTGATAGTCGTACGTGGGCACCTGGTCCCCGGGTCAGGTTGGAGTCGGTGTGGCGGACGAGATCATAGTCGTCGTTGGTGACGCCGAGGCGCGAGTCACGATCGCGGCACGACAGTGGGCGCAGGCGCTGGCCGACACCCTGACCACCTCGATTGGCTACGTCCGCGCGGATGTGGCCGAGGTCCTTGCGGCGCT
>JADLFF010000101.1 GCA_020845735.1 Dehalococcoidia bacterium | reverse complement strand
GTGCGCGCGCATACCGTGAACCACCTCACCTCCGAGGCAGACGCGGCCGCGTTCTTCGATCACGTCGTGCCCGATGCCGACGTCGTGGTCGTGCGGCTCCACGGCGGACGCACGAGCCTGCCGGGCTTCGATCACCTCGTACGCCTCGTCGAGCGGCACGACCAGTGGCTCGTCGCCATCCCCGGCACGGACGACCTCGACCCGGAGCTCACGGCGTGCTCGAACGTGGGTGTGCCGATCGCGCACGAGTTCAAGGCGTACCTGCAGTACAGCGGCGTCGACAACTACCTGCAGGCCCTCTACTTCCTCGCGGACCACCTCCTGACGACGGGCTACGGGTACCAGCCGCCGCTCGAGCAGCCACGCGTCGGCGTGTACCACCCGAGTGCGCCGAACCACACGATCGAGGAGTGGCTCGCCGCGGCGGACCGCATGAAGCCGACACTGGGCGTCCTCTTCTACCGCGCGTACCTCCTCACGGGGAACACGGCATTCATCGATGCGCTCATCGCGGCCGGTGAGGACGCCGGCGCGAACGTTCTCCCCGTCTACGCGTACTCGCTCAAGGACGAGGCCCTCGCGGCAACCGGGTCGCCCGAGGCGTTCCAGTTCTTCATCGGCGCTGACGGCGGGCCTCGCGTCGACGTGGTCATCAACGCGATGGCCTTCGCGATGGGCAGTGCGGGGGGTGGAGCAGGCGGCAACTGGTCCGTCGTACCCCTCGAGGCGTTGGACGTGCCGCAGCTCCAGGTCATGGCCGCGTCGACGAGTGTCGAGCGCTGGCGCGCCTCCGAGGCAGGCCTCACGCCCCTCGACGTCGCGATGCACGTCGCCCTCCCCGAGCTGGACGGTCGCATCATCACGGTGCCGATCGCGTTCAAGCAGCCAGTGTCGGCGCTTCCGAGGCGTGGGCACCAGCTCGGCGGGCAGGTGGTGCACCACGCGCCGCTCTCCGATCGTATCGAGCGCGTGATCGGGATCGCGATGCGCCTCGCGAGGCTGCGCCGCACCGCTCGAGGTGCGAAGCGGATCGCGATCGTGCTGACGAACCACAACGCCAGGGCCTCACGGATCGCGAACGCGGTCGGCCTCGACTCGCCCGCCTCGCTCCTCGCGCTGCTCCGGCGCCTGCAGGCCGAGGGCTACCACGTCGAGGAGCTGCCCACCGACGCCGACACGCTCATGCTCGACCTCATCGAGCGAGGCCACTACGACCGTGACCTGCTGACCGCGGACCAGCTGCGGCAAGCGACCGCGCGCGTACCAGCCGAGGCGTACCGCAGCTGGCTCGATTCCGTCCCCGCGGCGCGACGCGCGCAGATCGAGGCGCAGTGGGCGTCGGCGCCGGGCCGCTACTACGTCAATGACACAGGCGAGCTCGCACTCGCGGGTCTGGAGTTCGGCAACGTCTTCGTCGCCGTGCAACCGCCGCGCGGCTATGGGATGGACAAGACCGCGATCATGCATCGCGCCGACCTCCCACCGCCCCACCCGTACGTCGCGCTCTACCAGTGGCTCGGCCGGCCGGAAGCCGAGGGCGGATGGGGCGCCGATGCCATCGTGCACCTGGGCAAGCACGGCTCCCTCGAGTGGTTGCCCGGCAAAGGCGTCGGCCTCGCCGAGGACTGCTTCCCCGACCTGCTCCTCGGCGACCTGCCGCTGGTGTATCCGTTCATCGTGGATGACCCCGGTGAGGGCGCAGCGGCGAAGCGCCGTGCGCACGCGGTCATCGTCGATCACCTGCCGCCGCCGATCGTGCGAGCGGGCACGTACGGACCGCTCGAGCAGATCGACCGGCTCGTCGATGAGTACTACCTCCTCGAGCGGACCGACCCCGCCAAGCTGCAGTTCCTGCAGGTCGAGATCTGGGACGTGCTCAAGGCGGCCCACCTGGACGCGGACCTGTCGATGCTCCTCAACGCGGACGGCGCCACGGCCAACCACATCCACGTGTGGGACCCCGCGACACACGAGGACGGCGTGCCGTACTCGCTGTCCGACCTGACGGCCTCGGACTTCCGCCATCTCGTCGAGGCGATCCACGCGTACACGCACGAGCTCGGCAGCGCGCCCATCCGCGACGGACTCCACACGCTCGGGCGCGTCCCCGAGGGCGATGCGCTCCTCGAGATGCTCGCGATGCTGACGCGGCTGCCCAATGGCTCCGTGCCCTCGCTGCGCCAGGGCCTGGCCACGGCGTTCGGGCTCGACCTCGATGCACTGCTCAGCGACGAAGGCCGCCGCCTCTCACCGCCCGAGGCGTTCGTGCGCCTCGCAGCCCGGCCGATCAACGCGTCGGCCGATGCGCTGGACGCCCTCGACGAGCTGGGGCAGACGCTCCTGCGAGGGCTGGCCGCACACGACTTCGAACCTGGCTCGATCACCGCGGTCCTCAGGGATGCCCTCGGAGGCGAGTGCGCAGGGAGCCTCGCACCCCTCGAGGAGACACTCGCGTTCATCGTCGACGCGGTCGTGCCGGGACTGCGGTGCACCGGCGAGGAGCTCGACCACATCGTCGCGGCGCTCGACGGACGATTCGTGCCACCGGGGCCAAGCGGCGCGCCCACTCGAGGGATGGCGCACGTGCTGCCGACGGGCCGCAACTTCTACTCGATCGACCCGCGGGTCGTGCCGAGCTCGACCGCATGGCGGACAGGGCAACTGCTCGCGGACGGCCTGATCGAGCGCCATCTGCGCGAAACGGGTCGCTACCCGGAGACCGTGGGCCTCTCGATCTGGGGTACGAGCGCGATGAGAACGCAGGGCGACGATGTGGCCCAGGTCCTCGCACTGATGGGCGTCCGGCCTCGATGGCAGGCGGAGAGCCGGCGCGTCGTGGGCCTCGAGGTGATCCCCCTCGCCGAGCTGGGCCGCCCTCGCATCGACGTCATCTCGCGCATCTCGGGGTTCTTTCGCGACGCCTTCCCCCACGCCATCGCGCTCCTCGATGAGGCGGTCGAGCTCGTCAGCGACCTCGATGAGCCCGCCGACGCGAACTTCGTGCGGCGCAACCGCCTCCGCGACCAGCAGCGGCTCGTCGAGGCTGGCCGCGCGCCCGCCGAGGCCTGGAACGAGGCGGGGTTCCGCGTGTTCGGCAGCCCGCCCGGGAGCTACGGCGCGGGCATCCTCCAGCTCATCGATGAGCGGCAGTGGCGCTCGGACGCCGACTTCGCCGAGACCTACGTCAACTGGGGCGGATACGCCTACGCCCGCGAGGCCTTTGGCGTCGATGCGCGCTCCCACTTCCGAAGTGCCCTCGCATCCGTCGAGGTCGCCGTGAAGAACCAGGACAACCGCGAGCACGACATCTTCGACTCCGACGACTACCTGCAGTTTCACGGCGGCATGATCGCCACGATTCGTTCGCTGACCGGGTCGAACCCGCGACGCTACTTCGGCGACTCGCAGGATCCCGAGCGCCCGCGTGTGCGCGACCTGCAGGAGGAGGTGCTGCGCGTCTTCCGCACTCGCGTGATGAACCCGCGATGGCTCGAGAGCATCCGGCGCCACGGCTACAAAGGCGCCCTCGAGGGAGCCGCCACCGTGGACTACCTCTTCGGCTACGACGCGACGGCACAGGTCGTCGACGACTGGATGTACGCCGAAGTCGCTCGCGCCTACGCGCTTGACGAGGAGATGCAGGCGTTCTTCGCGCGCAGCAACCCGTGGGCCGCCACCGACATCGCCGCGCGCCTCCTCGAGGCGATCGACCGCGGGATGTGG
>JADLFF010000100.1 GCA_020845735.1 Dehalococcoidia bacterium | reverse complement strand
GCCTGGCCGAGGAGCGCCTGACCCCATGGCGAGGGCGCCTCGAGCTCCGCGACATCGTGCGCATCGTGATCGAGCACGACCTGCACCACGCTGGCGAGGTCAACCACCTCCGCGCCCTCCTCGACGGCTCCGACCCGTGGCCATGGCACTAGCCCGATGGCACTAGCCGCGCGACTGGCCAGAACGTAACGCGGTCCATCGAGGGGACACGCCGCGCGAGGCGTCGATTCGGTCCAGGCAGGACAAGAGCAGGGGCCGCTCGGCGGCCCCTGGGTTCTGTAAACGGCTGTCCCGAGGCGTTATGCCTTCCGAGGCAGCTCGACCACCGCGGTGCCCTGCAGCGGCCGCTCCCCGCGCGCGTTCTCCATGTACACGTCGAGCTTGACGCGCGGCCCCTCGGGCGTCTCATCCGCATCCGTGACCAGCGCCTGCAGCTTCAGCTCGTCGCCCTGCAGGACGGGCCGGCGGTACGACACATCGAGGGAGTGCAGCGTGCCCTCGGCGCCCATCCAGTCCTCCACCAGGCGGCTGATGATCGACATGCTCATCACGCCGGGCACGATGGCCGCACGCATCCCGATGCTGCGCGCGCCCTCGTCGCTGGTGAAGCGACCATCCCCGGGTCCCCCGCGCGCCGGGTTCAGCGCCAGGAAGTCCCGCACGAGCTCCGGCGTGGGCGTCATCGACTCTGCGTACTCATCACCCAGGTCGACGTCCTCGAAGTAGCGCTGCGCCTCACTCACGAGTCGCCTCCGTCTCGCGGTGCACCGTCGACTGCTCCATCGCGCCCAGCAGGTCGCCGGACGCCGCGTCGAGGAACTCGGTGCGCCGCACCACGAAGACCATGGTCCCCGTGCGCCCGGTCTTCCCGTAGACCTCTTTCACGGAGGTCTGCGCCTTGATCGGCTTCCCGACGACCACGGGCTGGGTGAACTCCATGCGCGAGCCCGCCATGAAGGTCGTGTTCCCGAACTTCACCTGCGGGTCGAGCGCCTGCCCGCCACCGAAGGAGACCGAGCTCAGCATGCCAGGAGGCGCGAAGCCGCCGGCACGGAACTTCGGGTTCGCCTCGCCGAGGGTGTCACAGTACTTCTGCACCTGCTCCTGCGAGATGGTGAACTCGCCGAGCTGCACCTGCACGCCCACCACGCTGCGGTCGTACTCGAACTGGGCTTCCTGCGTCGATTCCGTCGTCATGTGCCCTCCGCCCTATCCCGCTCGCGCCCGGTCCGGCGCGAGCGCTACTCGTCCCCGTGCCCGGCCAGCGTCTGCTCGACCGTGACGGGGAAGAACTCACCACTCTTCAGTTCCTGCACCAGGTCCTCGATGGACCTGATGGGCCGCCTGAACGCCGTCAGACAGCGGCCGATCGCGCTCACGAAGTGGGCGTCCGAGCCGCCCACGCGCCCCAGGCCATGCTCCTTCGCGAAGACGAGCGCGCGCCCGTTCTCCTCGTCGTTGGACCCACCGTTAAGCTGCTCGACCACCTTCACCGGCGGCACGGACACCCCTCGGAGGCGGTAGTGCTCCTCCAGTCCGATGCGCGGCCGCCCCGCGTGCGCGCCCACGGCGAACCCGCCGTAGTCGTACATCGCGTTGAACACGTCCTGGTACGGCAGCGACACGTTCGACAGGTCAAACTGCGAGGTGAATCGAGGGTCGACCCCGTACGCCAGCACGTGGCCGATGTCCGTCTCGACCTCCGCACCTTTGAGGACGGCCACGCCGTACTGCTCGGCCAGGTCCGTGTAGTCCACCGTGGGGTCGAACTGCCGGTGCTCGGTCAGTACGATGCCGTCGATCTTGTAGCCCTTCTTCCGACGGGCCACGATCCACTTGAGGTAGCCCTCGACCGTACCGCCGGCGTCGTCGGACGCATCCGTCGAGTGCGAGTGCAGGTCGAAGTAGTAGTAGTCAGGCACGCATTGCTCCCGGTGACCCGATTGGTGGCGTGATTCTCCGAGCGCGCGCGCCGCTCGTCAAATCTCGCACTACGCACGTTGCTGACCCGGCCCGGCAGGCCACCTCCGAGGGGATAACGAACCACAAACGGTCGTGTTGCAGGATCCAGGTGGATCGAGTACACAGTCGTGACCGCTGACGTCCCCTCGGACGCCGGCGCCGGTCCGATCCCCCCGCGCCCCCCTCGAGGGCAGCGCGGAACAGATCGGATCAGCAACTTCGTGCGTACACCCTCACAACGAGGGGCACGCGCTGGTCAGCCGGGCCGGCCCCTGCTGAGCGGAGGGAACTGGATGCAGCGGTACATCATTCGTCGCCTCATCTACCTCATCCCGACGATCATCGTGACCACGATGTTCACGTTCGGGCTGCTCCGCATCATGCCCGGAGACGCCATCGTGGCGCAGATGGCCGAGTCTCGCGGCTCGGACCCCGCGCTGATGGAGAAGCTCCGCAAAGAGCTCGGCCTCGACGTGCCCGCGCCCGTGCAGTACGTCCGCTGGATCAGCGGCGTCGTCACGGGTGACTGGGGCAAGTCGTACTGGCAGAACAAGCCAGTCACCGAGGTGATCGGCCGCGCCCTGCCCATCTCGTTCGAGCTCGGCTTCCTGGCCCTCAGCATCGGTCTCATCATCGCCATCCCGATTGGCGTGATGTCGGCGATCTACCAGGACACGTGGATCGACTACCTCGGACGGTCGATCTCAATCGGCGGCATCTCGATTCCGAACTTCTTCCTCGCCACGCTGGTGATCATCTACGGCGCGGTGTGGTTCGGCTGGTTCCCACCGATGTCCTACCAGAGCCCGCTGGAGAACCCCCTCGGGAACCTGCAGCAGTTCCTCCCCGGCGCGACCGTGCTCGGACTGAGCGCCTCCGCCTCGAACATGCGCATGATCCGCACGACGATGCTCGAGGCCATGCGTGAGGACTACGTCCGCACCGCCCGCGCCAAGGGCCTCGGCGAGATGAGCGTCATCTACAAGCACGCGTTCCGCAACGCCCTCATCCCGGTGGTCACGCTGCTCGGCTTCCAGGTAGCGGGCGTCATCGGCGGCTCCGTCATCGTCGAGAGCGTCTTCGCCATCAACGGCATCGGCCGCACCTACATCGATGCGGTGACCCAGCGCGACTACCCGCTGGTCCAGGGCATCTTGCTCATCCTCGTCACGGTGAGCCTGCTGTCGAACCTGATGGTGGACATCTCCTACTCCTGGCTCGACCCGCGCATCCGGTACAGCTAGCACCCCTCGAGGCCACTCGAAGAAGCTCAGGAGCCCCCGCATCGCGGGGGCTTCTCTGTCGCACCCAACTCCCGACGCAGGACACTTGCCGGACCCTCACCCCTCCCCCACACTCGCGGCATGATCGAGACCGACTCGCCCGCGTTCGTCGCTTTCGAGGCACGCCTGCGCGACTGGCTGCACCATGACCGCGGCATCGAGGAATGGCGCCGTCTCGCCCGCCTCGACGAGGACACGGCGCTGGTCTCGAAGTTCCAGGCGGGGTTCGCGCCGCGGCTCCACGCACTCCTCGAGGCGCTCCCGGAGCTCATCGACGAGGCGCTCGTCCTCGAGGCCTACGCGCGGGTGGCCGGAGCCTCGCCTGCAGGCACCTCCCGAGTCGCAGCGTGGGACACGGCGATGCGCGAGCTGCTCGTCACCGCCTGCGCACGCCTCGGCATCCCCGAGACGGCGGACCAGCAGGCGTTCGTGCGCGTCGGCGTCGACTCGGTGGGCGCGCTGCTCGACTCGATCCTCTGGAGCGTCCCCACCGTCGAGGAGGACTACACGCCGGGTGCCGGGGAGTGCGCCGCCTACCTCGACGTCACGCACGCCTTCGCGGGCCGCGACTTCTTCACGAGGACCTACGGCCTCTTCGAGGACCACCTGGTCCAGAACCACTGCCCCGGTTCCGCCTACGCGCGCGTGATGCTGGCGCACGCCTGGCGTGCCTGCACCGGCACACCCCCGCCCACCGACGCCGAGGTCTAGCCCTCGAGGGCAGCCCGCAGCGCCGCCAGCCCGGCGGCCACGCTCGGCGCCGAGGCCGGACGGTACACCTGCAGCGTCGCGCCGCTCTCGTAGCGCACGAGCTCGACCAGGTCGAACGCGAGGCGCTCCCGTCCCGCGGGGAACAGGCCGAATCCCCCACCGACCGCGATCGGAAACACCACCAGCCGCAGCTCATCGACCAGCTCGTGCTGTAGCAGGGTCCGCACCAGCGAGGGGCTGCCCACCACGAGGATGGGGCCACCCTCGCCCTGCTTGAGCGCCTGCACCGCCGTCGGCACATCCCCCTCGAGGGCGGTCGCGTTCCACGTCAGCTGCCGCAGCGTACGCGTCGCGACATGCTTCGGCATCGTGTTCATCTTGTCCGCGAACTCGCCCTCATGGGTGGGCCAGGCGGCGGCGAAGCCCTCGTAGGTCCGCCGCCCGAGGAGCAGCGAGCCCGCCTCGAGCGTCTCGCGGAGCTTGTCCGCGTAGAGCTGGTCGGTCCCGTAGGGGATGGTCCAGCCCGTGTGCGGGTGCGACGGCTCGCCGCCCGGCGCCTCCACCACACCGTCGAGCGTGATGAACTCCGACACGATGAGCTGTCGCACGGAACCTCCACATCACGGGGCGTCTAGAGGCGCGACTCGGACCAGCGCGCGGTCGCCCAGCGCTCGAGGGCTGCGCGGTCGACCTCGATGCCGAGTCCGGGGTCCGTCGGCACGCTCATCACGCCATCCACGGGCACGAGCGTACTCGCGACGATGTCCCCGCCGAGGTGTGCCCCGGTCCCGAGGCCGTGCGCCACCACTTGCGGGAGCGCCGCCGCGAGGTGCAGCGCGGCCGCCGTCCCCACGCTCGAGTCGAACGTCGTCGTCGCGAACGCCCCCATGCCGGCCGCCGCGCCGCGACGCGCCAGCTCGAGGGCCGGACGCACACCACCGAGCACCATCGGCTTGAGCACGATCAGGTCGGCGGCGCGGTCCGCCAGCACGGCCTCTCGCGCCTCGACGTCACGCAGCGCCTCGTCCGCGCCGAGGCGCACGCGCGAGCCCCGGCGCAGCCGCGCCAGCGCCTGCACGTCCGAGGCCCGCACGGGCTGCTCCAGCAGCTCGACATCGAGGTCGGCGAAGGCGGCGAGGGCGTCCCGCGCGGTGCCTTCGTCCCACGCGCCGTTCGCGTCGAGGCGGACACGCGCCTCGGGACAAGCGTCACGCAGCGAGCGCAGACGCGCCACGTCCTCATCGAGGGCGCCCACACCCACCTTCAGCTTGAGCACCCGGTACCCCGCCGCGACCGCCTCGCGGCCCCAGGCGGCCACCTCCGAGGGCGCACCCACCCCGATGATCGCGTTCGCCTCGACGGCAGCGGCCGGCGAATCGGTCAGCAGGCGCGCGACGGGCACTGCACGGCGCCGCCCCTCGAGGTCCAGGAGCGCCACATCGAGGGCGCACCGCAGCGCCGCGACACCGGGGCCCACCGCCGGCAACCCGTCGAGGGCACCCGCGGCGTCGAGCCGCGGCGCGTACGCCTCGAGGAGCGCGCGCACGTCCTCAAGCGTCCCGCCCCCAATCGAGGCCATCGGGGACGCCTCGCCCAGCCCGACCGCGCCGTCGGCATCCACCAGCTCGAGGAGCAGCCCCTCGCGGTCCTGGAGCGCACCATGGGCAGCCTCGAAGCGATGGCGCATCGGCAGGCGGAAGGGCCGCCAGCGGATGACGGCCAGTCGAGGGGTACCCGGTCCCGAGGCGCCCTCGGCGGCCACGAAGGCTACCGGGCCACGCCCACCGCGAGCAGGAGGCCAAAGACGAGGTGCAGTCGAGCCGTGTTCTTCAGCGCGACGTTCAGCGCCGGGCCCTCGCTCTGCGCGAGCACCGCAGCCGTCGGCGCCCACGCCAGCGGCAGGCTGAGGAACGCCAGCAACGTCCAGGCGGAGAACTCACCGAGGAGCCAGAGGGCGGCCGCCGCCACGTACGCCGCGATGATCGTCAGGACAAAGTGCAGCCTCGCAAGGCGCGGCCCGAGGATGACCGCGAGCGTGCGTTTGCCCGCGATGCGGTCCGTCGCGATGTCGCGCACGTTGTTCACCACGAGGATGGCCGAGGTCGTGAGCCCCAGCGGCACGGAGGCCGCCATCGCCGCTCCCGAGACGCGCAACGCCTGCACGTAGTACGTGCCGACGACAGCCGCGACGCCGAAGAACGCGAACACGAACACCTCGCCCAGCCCGCGGTACCCGAAGGGCCACGGCCCGCCCGTGTAGCACAGCAACGCCACAATCGAGGAGAGACCGATGGCCACCACCGGCCATCCCGCCACCGCGGTCAGGTACAGCCCCGCAAGCGTCGCGATGCCGATCGCGACCCACAGGCCCGTGACCACCTCGCGCTGCGACAGCAATCCGAGCTGCGTCACGCGCGGTGGCCCGATCCGGTGCTCGGTGTCCGCGCCCCGCCGGAAGTCGGAGACGTCATTCGCGAGGTTGGCCGCGACCTGCAGCGCCAGGCCACCCAGCATCGCCGCGCTCGCGGGTCCGAGGGCGAGCGCGCCATCCCTCGCCGCCACCGCGGTCCCGACGACGACCGGCGCGACGGCGGCCATCAGCGTCGGCGGCCGGATCGCAAGGCGCCAGATCTGGACACGAGACAGGTGTGCGAAGTCTGCCGCAGTGGCAGGCGGCCTGGTCGTCATATGCGCAGGTGCCCTCCCCGTGCGGCGGCTTGCGGCAGGCTCATCGCGCGGCAGCGTGCGGCAGGCTGGCTGTGCGGCAGCTTACGGCAGTCGCGGGAACTGCGCGAAGTCCGGCTTCCGCTTTTCGAGGAAGGCGTTGCGCCCTTCCTTGCCCTCGGCGGTCTGGTAGAAGAGCGAGGTCGCGTCGCCCGCGATCTGCTGCAACCCCACGATGCCGTCCGTGTCCGCGACGAACGCCGCCTTGAGGAACCGGATCGCCGTCGGGCTGTGTCCGAGGATCTCCTGCGCCCACTGCACGCCCTCGTCCTCAAGCTGGTCGAGCGGCACCACGGCATTCACGAGGCCCATCTGGAGCGCCTGCTGCGCGTCGTACTGCCGGCAGAGGTACCAGATCTCGCGCGCCTTCTTGTGGCCCACAATGCGTGCCAGCTGCGCAGACCCGAGGCCGGCGTCGAACGAGCCGACGCGAGGGCCGGTCTGGCCGAATCGCGCGTTGTCGGCGGCAATCGTGAGGTCGCAGATGACGTGCAGGACGTGGCCACCACCGATGGCGTACCCGGCCACGAGGGCAATCACGGGCTTGGGCATCGTGCGGATGTAGCGCTGCAGCTCGAGCACGTTCAGGCGCGGCACGCCGTCGTCACCGACGTAGCCCCCCTCGCCGCGCACGCGCTGGTCGCCGCCCGAGCAGAAGGCGCGCCCTCCGACGCCGGTGAACAGGATGACGCCCACCTCGGGGTCATGGTGCGCATCGCGGAACGCCTCGAGGAGCTGGTCGAGCGTCTGGGGCCGGAACGCGTTATGCACCTCCGGCCGGTTGATCGCGATCTTCGCGATGCCGCCCATCTTCTCGAAGAGGATGTCGCTGTACTCGCGGACAGTCGTCCAGTCAGCCATGCGCCTCGCCCTGCCGTTCCCCGTGTGCCCGCGCGCCGCGCGAGCTAGCTCGCCCCGAGGCCAGCGCTGAGCGCGGTCGCCTCGGAGCTTCCGGTCGTGTGCACGCGCCTCAGGAAGTCCAGCACCAGCGCCGAGAACTCGGCGGGACGCTCGACGTGGGCCGCATGCCCTGCGTCATCAATGACCGCGATCGTAGCGTGGGGCAGGCGCTCTGCCATCTCCCGCGCGATGCCCGTGAACTTGGTGTCGAGCGCACCCGTAATGAGGAAGGTCGGCACGCCCACCCCACCGAGGCGGTCGCGCACGTCCTCCTGCGACCCGGTCCCCATCCCGCGCAGGCTGTTCGCGAGGCCGATCGCGCGGTTGCGCAGGCGGCCCGCGCGCACCCGGTCCTGCCGCTCCTGCGGCATGCGCTTCTGCGAGGCGAACAGCGAGACCTCTTGCCAGAAGTCGATGAACGACTCGACGCCCTCGCTCAGCAGCTTCTGCGCCAGCACCTCGTCCGAGGCCACGCGCTCCGTGCGCTCCTCCGCCGTCGCGAGGCCGGGCGTGGCCCCCTCGAGGATGAGGGCGCTCACCACGTCGGGGCGGTGCACCGCGACCTGCAGCGCCGTGCGTCCCCCCATCGAGTAGCCGAGCCAGGTCGCGCGCTCGTGCCCGAGGGCGCGTAGCGTCATCGCCAGGTCGTCGACCACGCGTCGCATGGCGTACCGCTCGAGGCGTTCCGGCGCGTCCGTCTGGCCGTGCCCCACGATGTCGATCGCGAACACCTCGAACTCCGGCGCGAACGACGCGGCCACGTCCGCCCAGCCCGAGGAGCTGCCCGTGAACCCGTGGAGCAGCACGACCGGCGGACCGCTGCCCCACCGCTCGACGTGCACACCCAGCCCATCGATGTCCAGCCTCATGAGGTCACCCCCGCGGCCGCGCTCCCCACACTCGCTGCCCTGCCCGCCAGCGCTTCCTCGAGGGCGCGCGTGGCATGGCCGATCACCTGCCGGTGCAGCTCGACGTTGCGCACGCGCTCGGTGCGCAGCTCGAGCACCTGCAACCCGGGCCGCTCGAGGGCTGCCGCGACCTCGCTCGCCCAGCCGCGCGCCCCGTCGAGGCGCACGTGGTGTCCGCCGTGCAGCGCCACGGCCTGCGCCAGGTCGAGCCCGTGCGGCGTGCCCCACCACTCCTCGAAGGCGTCCGCGGCCAGATCAGCCTGCGGGAGGAAGTGGAAGATGCCGCCGCCATCGTTATTCACGAGCAGCACCGTGAGATTGAGGCCGTGACGGTTTACCGCCCACAGCCCGTTGAAGTCATGGAGGAACGACAGGTCGCCGATCAGCAGCACCACCGGCCCGAGGCCGGCGGCCGCGGCACCCACCGCCGTCGACACGACGCCATCGATGCCGGACGCGCCACGCGTCCCCTCGATGCGGACACGGCGCCCGAGGCGCGGCAGGAACGTGTCGACATCACGGACCGGCATCGAGTTGCCGACGACCAGCGTCGCGCCGTCGGGCAGCGCCTCCGCGAGTTCGAGCGGCGCACGCCCCTCGAACGCCTCATCGAGGGCATCGGCACCTGCTCGGAGCGCGCGCACCGTCACAGCGTTCGCGTCACGCCACCGCTCGAGCCAGCCCGCCTCGGCGCTGTCGCCGGGCGCCAGCTCCTCGAGCAGCGCACGGCACACCGAGGTCGCATCGCCGCGCAGCATCGTCGACACCGTCGCGTCGGGCTCACGCCACGCCCCCTCGACATCCACGACCCACGAGTCGATCGCTGGATGCGCCGCCAGCCAGACGTTGAGCGCCTTCGAGGTCGGCGCAGCGCCGAGGCGCAGCGTGACCTCGGGCACCATCTCGCGCGCGAACGCCGGCACCCGCGTCAGCACGTCGTACGCCTCGACCACCACCTCGAGGTCATGCTCGCCGGCGCGGAGGCCCGAAAGCGGGTCGGCAAGCACCGGCCAGCCGAGGGCGCGCGCCACGCTCGTGACCAGCGACGCAGGCAGCCCCCCTGCCTCGGGGCCCGCGACCACGAGGCCTCGCTTCCCGCGCGCAGCCTCGAGGAGCGCGCGCATCGCCTCGGGCGCCGGCGTCACCACCGAGGGCGTCACGGTCACCGGATGCCCTGCGGGAGGCAGCGGATCGGCGACCGGGCGCTCGAGGAGCGGCTCGCGGAAGGGGAAGTTCACGTGCACCGGTCCGGCTGGCGCGGCCATCGAGGTGGCCGCTGCGCGCGCCGCGATCCCGCGTGCCGCCCGCTCGAGGGCGGGCGTGCCGTCGGCGGGCGTCATGTCGGTCGCCCAGCGCACGTGGCTCCCGAACATGCGCACCTGGTCGATGGTCTGCGCCGCGCCGACGTCCCGCAGCTCGGGAGGCCGGTCGGCGGTCAGCACGAGCAGGGGCACCCGCAACAGCGAGGCCTCGACGACGGCAGGGAGGAAGTTCGCAGCCGCGGTCCCCGAGCTGCACACGAGCGCGACGGGCTCGCCGAGCTGCCTCGCAAGGCCGAGCGCGAAGTAGCCGGCGGAACGCTCATCGATGTGCAGCCACGCCCGCCAGCGCTGGTCGCGCGCGAACACCAGCGTCAGCGGGGTCGACCTCGAGCCGGGGCAGATCACGACGTGCCGCACGCCGCTCGCGAGCAGCTGGTCCGTGAACGCGCGGACGTAGCGCTCCGCCGCTCCGGGCGGCAACGGCGAGGGGTACTGCGGGCTGGCCAGTGGGTTCGCAGACGGTTCCGGCACGCCCGTCAGTGTAGGTCCCGGCAAGCCGCGCTGGATCGACCTCGACACGCCGCACCCCGGACCACGGGCAGGGCTAGAGGGCGCCCCCGAGCGCCTCCGTCAGCGGCCGGAACTTGAGCTGCACCTCGGCGAGCTCCGTCTCGGGAACGGAGTCACCCATGATGCCGGCTCCCGCGAAGAGCCACGCGTGGTCCAGCCGCACGAGGGCGGACCGCAGCGCGACCGCGAACTCGCCATCGCCGCGCCCATCCAGCCAGCCGACGGGCCCCGCGTACCACCCCCGGTCGAACCGCTCGAGTGCCGCGATGGCGCGGCGCGCCGCCCCTCGAGGCCATCCGCACACGGCAGGCGTCGGGTGCAGCCGCCGCACCAGCTCGAGCACGTCGACGCCCGGCAGCGCCCGCCCCGCGATCTCGGTCGCGAGGTGCTGGATGTTGCGCAGGCGCCGGAGCTGCGGCACGTCAGGCGCGAGGAGTTGCTCGGTCACCTCGGCGAGGGCGTCCCGGATCATCCCGACCGTCGTCGCGTGCTCGCGGCGGTCCTTTGCGCTCGCCAGGAGCCCCTGGCCGATCGCCTCGTCCTCATCCGGAGTGGCCCCTCGGCGGGCGGACCCCGCAAGACCGAGGGCGCGCGCGAGGCCATCGCGCAGGCTCACGAGCAGCTCCGGGCTCGCCCCGAGGAACGTCGACTCGCCGGCCCGGATCGAGAACACGTGGCACTCGGGGTAGAGCACGCGGAGGCGTGCCAGCACCCGCCCGACGTCGAACGGCGCTGCGGCGAGCAGCTCCTGCGTCGTCGCCAGCACGGCCTTGTCGAGGTGCCCCGCGCGGATCTCCGAGGCGATCGCGCGGACCCCTCGGAGCCACGCGTCGCGGTCGATGCCCTGCAGCGGGCGAGCGGCCGGCGACTCGGCGCTCGAGCCGCGCACCGCCTGGTCGAGGCAGCGCGCGAGCTCGTCCACCTCGACGCCCGGTGCGAGCACGACGCCGCGCACGCCGCCGTCCTTCACGAACAGCATCCGAGGCAGCACCAGCCCGCCGCTGCCGTACTCCATCCACGGCGGCCGGCGGTCGGCGCCGCCGTCAAACGCAAACCCACCGAGGAGCCGCGGGCGCAGCTCGGCCGCACCGGCCTCGGCGGACCCTGCGAGGAGCGACGTGGCGCCCGCCCGCGCGCTCTCGATGTCCGCGCCGCGCTCCAGGGCCAACCGCCCCGCCTCGCCAATGCCCACGAGCTCGAACGCGAGGCTTGGTCGCTCGTAGCTGGCAACCACGTCGCGCGCCGCCGCCCCCGAGTACAGCGCGCTCGGCTCGAACGTGTCCGGGAGGCGAATGCTGCGGAACGAGTCGGGGTCGCGGTCCCGCACGTGCGCGAGGACCTCGTCGGTACGCATGTCGGAAGGTGCTGTCACAGCTCGCTCATCGCTGCGCGCGTGGGCCCAGAGACACCCCTCGAGGCGTCACGCCGCACCCACAGGCTCGATTTCGTGACCGGCCGCGCCCCGCACGGACGTTGGCGAGCGCTTTCGGTAGTATATGGCTCGGCTACTGGACGCGCTGAGGCGCGGACAATCACACGCGGAGGTACCGGTGAAGACGTACAAGATCGGCGACAGCGGCCTGCTCGAGGGCAAGTGCGCGATTTGCGGCACGTACGTCATCAAGGGTGCGGTGAAGTTCGGAGACCGCGCCGTCGTCTGCCCGGAGGACGCCGAGCGCGCCGCCCGCATCAAGAACCCGTTCCACGCGACCGCCGGCAAGCGCTAGCGCGCCTGCCCCCGCCAGTACCGAGGCCTCGCGCTGCCTGAGGGCGACGCGAGGCCTCGTTGGTGTCTGCCCGGGCCTCGCGTACCGCGAGCGACAGCCGGGTCCGATTCCCGATCCGTCCTCAGCGCCCGCGCGTGCCTCAGCGTCCGAGGGCAGGCCGCGATCCGTCCTCAGCGCACACGCACGCGATGTTCTGTCGTCGGCCGATCGGGGGCCTCGGTCAGGATGTCGACGTACTCGCCGTGCCTTCCGCCGGGACCACTGAACGCGAAGCACACCTGACCCGGCTGGATCCGGCCGCACGAGGTCAGCCGGTGCTGGCCGGGTTCGGCGACCGGCCCCGTGCCCACCGTGAAGCTGCGCGCCTCGCCCGAGACGTTCACGATGCCTGCGATTGTGAACTGCACCCCGCCGACGTCGTACGCAAACACGAGGTAGTCGTAGTCGATGCCCCACTGCGCCCACCGCAGGCCGCCGGTCAGCCCGCCGGTACCCGGCGCCGAGCACCCCTGCGCGTTGCAGCCGCGGAGGTAAGTCTCGCGCTCCGCGAGGGCGATCACCCGGTGGTCCGCGGCGCGGCCGTTCGCCCCGAGGACGGTGTCCCACGAGACAGACACGCGCGGCTCGGCCACGGGCGTGCACTCGAACTCGACGGCGAGGCCGGCCGGGCGACTGCACAGCTCGTAGGTCACCGCGCCCGCACTCGGCGTCCAGCCGAGGCTGGCGTTGCCATCGGTCCCCGCGAGGAACGTCTCGAGGCTGGGGGCGACGCCGGGGGCTGCGCCGGAAGCACCGACGACGAACACGGCCTGCGCGCTCGCCGCGTGACCGTACGGGTCGAGGGCGGTGACGCGCAGGGTGACGGTCCCGCCCGGCTCGGCGGGCGCCACGAATCGAGCCGTGGCCCCCTCGGTGATCAGCGGCACGATCGGCCCCGACACCTGCTGCCACTCGTATTGCAGTGGCCCGCCCTCGGGGTCGGTGCCCACCGCCGTGGCGATCACGACCGCGCTCGGCTCGGCGGCGCCACCGCCCGAGACGGTCACCGTCGGGGCGCGGTCGATGCCGTAGAGGGCCTGCATGCGATCGCGCTCGGAGGCGGTGGGCGTCACCTTGCAGGTCGCGAGGGCGCTCGGGTCGAACGAGGGGTACATCAGGTCGCCTCGGTCGTCGCTGTGCCCGAACCCGAGGAGGTGACCGAGCTCGTGGACGATCGTGGACTCGAGGCACACGCGCGGCACGCGCGCGAGCGCGGGATCGAGCACCACGTCGGCCTCACGGATCTCGCGCACGCCGCCAACGAGGGGCAACGTCGAGCGCGTCACCGCCGCCTGCGTCCCGGACAGCGCACGCCGGGAGTCGTCCCACCCGATCTCATTGCGCAGGTTGTTGAAGACCCAGAAATCAACGTTCGAGCAGTCACCGCGATAGCGGATGCCGCCGGCGAACTCCTGGGCGTTCCACGTCGTGACCGCTGCCGCGACCGCCGCGCGGAACTCCTCGGCGCTGAGGCCCCCGGGCCGTGAGCCCTGCGCCGTGCACACCTCGATGGGGAGCGCGCTGGCGCGCCAGCGCGCGGGGGCCCCCCCGCAGTCCGAGGTGCTCCCGGGACCTTCGCAATCGGTCAAGTACTTCACGAGCGGCTGGAACACCGCGTCGTCCACCAGCCGCGCGAAGACGCCCGTGCGTGCCGTCCCCTCGCGGTCATAGCGCACCACGCCGCGCGCAGGTGCCGGACCATCGGCCTCCGCGATCGGGGCGCTCGAGGCAGGCCCGGTGAGCACGGCAACGGCGACAACGAGGGCGGTGAGCGACAGCAGCCACCACGCGCGCCAGCGGTGAACGCGCGCCATCGAGGTTCGGTTGATGGCAGCCTCCTGCGCCTCGCCCGTGCGCCTCATGCGCTGGGCACCTCGCCGCGACCTATCCTAGCGGCCACCGTCAGTGACCGCTTCCCCCTGGCGTCACCCCTCGAGAGGAACCGCCCGTGCCCGCAGGCTCGCCCACCGGCCTCAGCCCCGCCACCATCGAGGAGCGCATCCGTGCGTACGAGTCGTTCGGCATCCACCGGACGGGTTGGACGGGTGACGACGCCTCAGCCACCTGGATGCGAGACCTGTTGCACGCGGCCGGGGCGAAGTCAGAACTCGAGCGGTTTATGTTCCCGCTCGTCGAGTACCGGCGCACCCGCCTCGTCACGCCGGACGGCCAGATCGAGGGCGTCCCGCTGCACGACGCCGGCTTCACCCAACCCGGCGGCGGCACCTCCGGCGAAATCGTCGAGCTGGGCAACGGCGATCCGTTCGGCAACATCGTGATCACCACCGAGAACGACGCCGCCTTCAGCCAGGCGCAGGCAGGCCGCTCCATCGAGGACCTCGAGGAGTCTGGCGCGGTCGGACTCGTGATCGTGACGGCTGATCCGAAGCGAGCTGTTACGGTCCTCAACGCAACGAGCCTGTCCCAGCCCCGGAACCTGCCCGTGCTGCAGGTCGGCAGCCGCGAGGCGCGTTCTGTCGCGAGCGCCCTCCTGATGCACGCGGACGTCACCCTCGAGATCGACGGCGACCGGCTCCAGTCGCGCGCCCGCAACGTCGTGGCCACGCTCCCCGGCACGGAGCCGGACCTCGCGCCGATCGGCATCATGACGCCGCGCTCGGGCTGGTTCACGTGCGCCGCCGAGCGCGGTGGCGGCATCGCGATCCTGCTCGCACTCGCCGAGGCGTTCGCGAGCCGCCCGCACCGCCGCACGGTCGAGCTGGTCGCGTCCTCCGGCCACGAGCTCAACCACTACGGCCTGGAGTCGTACCTCCGCGGCCGGGCGGGCATCGAGAAGCGTGCGTACGCGTGGCTGCACCTCGGGGCGAACATCGGCTCCTCGACCGGACCGACCACCATCGAGTCGCTGGACCCCGCGCTCCTCGAGCAGGGCCGCGCGCGCTTCGAGGCGGCAAGCGCCCGCTTCGAGGTGATCGAGGCCCGCGGCGGCGAGGCCCAGAACATCGCGCGGGCGGGCGGGCGCTACCTCTCCGTCCGAGGCCGCAACCAGTACTTCCACTCCCCCAACGACCTCTTCGACCTCGCCTGCGACGCCGAGCAGGTTGCGGCCGCGGGACGGGCGTGCCTCGCGATCGTGGAGGCGTGGGACGCCGAGGACTGACCCGCGCCCTCAGCCCTCGGGACCCACGCGCGGGGATCCCGAGGTGGCTACGGGTGGCTACGGCTCGGCGTAGACCATGATCGAGCGCCCCTCGATCTCCCCGGACTCGAGGGCGCGCACGCCCTCGTTGATGTGGTCGAGCCCCTCGTAGCGCTTCGAGATCATCCGCTCGAGCGGGAGCTTC
>JADLFF010000099.1 GCA_020845735.1 Dehalococcoidia bacterium | reverse complement strand
GCCCACGCTTGCGACGTCGTAGCCCAGGCTCTCGAGCTTGCGTGCGCGTGCCGGCACGTCCTCGAGCTTGCTGGTCAGCCCGGTCCCCACCGCCATCGCCATCGATCGGTCCTTTCGACGAGCCCACAGGGTCCCAGCCCCGAAGCACGGCCCACATCTGGTGATTGAGTTCACGAATCCGCGGACGTGACGCTAACGCACGCTACGAGTTCTGAAAAGCAGCGCCGCGGGCGCCTCCGGGCCGCGGAGGAGGGGTCCTACATCCGCCGCACAGACGGCCACGCCACGAGGAACACGAGGAACGCCACGGTCGCCGTCGCCATGAACGCGCCGATGCCCATCTGCGGACCCCACGCGGCGATAGCGAACCCCATCGGGAGCGCGCCGAGCGGCTGCAGGCTCCCACTCATCTGCCACACCGCCATCACTCGCCCGCGGACCTCGTTGCCCGCGGCCACCTGGATGAGCGTGTTGTTCAGTGCCTGGGCGATCGAGAAGAAGATGCCCGCGATGCCGAGGCACGCGATCGCGAGGACGAACGACGGTGCGAACGAGAAGGCGATGAGCAGCGACGAGTAGCCGATGAAGCCCACCATCATCAGCAGGCCCTTGCGCTTCGGGTCACCGAAGAAGGCCAGGGCGAGCATGCCGACGATGGTGCCCCACCCAACCATCGAGATCATGACCCCGTAACCGGTGGCTCCGGTGTGCAGCACATCGCGAGAGATCATCGCGATGAACGGCAGATAGGGGAGGATGAGGAGCGGCGGGATCGAGTGGACGGCGATCAGGCCGAGGATGCGCTTGTCCTGCCAGCAGACGCGGAAGCCCTCCCAGATCTGGCTTGCCGCGTTGCCGCGCACCGGGCGGCCCTGCCTCGTCTGCTTGCTGATGAGCAGCGTGAGCCACGTCGCGACGATCTGGGTGAGCGCCATGAACACGAACGGCGCGCCGATGCCCCAGACGACCATGGCCCCGACGAGCGGCGGCGCGGTGATCCTCGCGAGGTTCTGCACGAATGAGCTCATCACGATGGCGTTCTGCAGCGTGTCGTCGGTCGACACGTCGTAGACGAACGCCTGCCTCGCAGGCTGCGTGAGCGACTGGATCAGGCCACCGGCGAAGGCGAAGGTGTAGACGTGCCACATCTCGATGTGGCCGAAGAGGATCAGCGCGGCGAGCACCGTCGCCTGGATCATGCTCGCCACCGTCGAGCCAACGATGACCGTGCGCCGCGGGAAGCGGTCCGCGAGTAATCCGCCGATCGGACTCGTGGCCACGCCGACGAGGCCTCGGAAGAACGCGAGGAGGCCGAGCTGCGTGGCCGAGCCAGTGAGCTCCAGCGTCAGCAGCGGCAGCCCGAGCTGCTGGGCCCACTGACCGAAGCCGACGGCGACCGTGGACAGGCCGAGGTAGCGGAAGTCCCGCTGCTCGAACGACACGAAGACCTGCCGCCAGGTCGGACGCCCGGAGGGGCGGGCACGCGGGGCGGGGGCCGGGAGAGCAACGGCCGCCGCGACGAGGTCGCCCGCGGGTGGGACAGCGCTCGCGGCCGCGCGCGGGTCCGGGAGGCCCGGGCGTGGCCGACGCGCCTCGGGGGCGGCGCGGGAAGCGTCGGTTCGAGGGCGCATGTAGTCGCGGAGGTCGCGCGGGTCCGGGCCGCCATCGGGCCTCATGTAGTCGCGTCCGGGCCTGCTGTTCGCCATCGGCGGCGCGCTCCTCAGTCGCGGTCACGGCCACCATACGCCCGCCACGGCCCGTTTACCACGTGCGCTGTGCCGCCTCGTGGGAGCGCCGGCCTCGAGGATTCACTCCGCTGCGAGACCTGCTGGACCTCGTTTGCGCCTCGGGCGCACGGCGAGGCGCAGAGTGGCCACGGCGCGATTCAGCACCGAACGGCCGAGCGAACGAGCAGAGGAGGACGCGATGCCTCGCAACCCGTGGTCGAAGAAGGACGAGCGGCAGTACGAGCACATCAAGGACAGCGAGCTGGAATCGGGGGTGAAGGAGGACCGCGCGGAGGAGATCGCCGCGAGGACCGTCAACAAGCAGCGCCGCCTCGAGGGGCGCACGATGAACCGCCGAACGATGGGGACGGGCAACCCACGCACGCCGCTCGCCGAGCGCACCCGCGACGAGCTGTACAACCTCGCGAGTGACCTCGACATCCGGCGGCGCAGCCGGATGCGCAAGGACCAGCTCGTCGACGCAATCGAGTCGGCACGCGGCTCCGGACGGTAGATCGCGACCAGCCTCGATGGCACGCGCGTGCTCCGGGCGCGGGGCGCTCCAGCGGGCAGCGCGCCCCTCGAGGGCCGGCCGGCGTCAGATCACCGCGTCCGGTTCCACACGAGGGAGAGGCCGACCGCACTCGAGGCCAGGAGGGCGCCGAGGGCGGCGAAGGCGAACCCCACCTCGATCTCCTGTTCCTGGAGCGCGATGACCCCGGGGAGGTCGGTGAAGACGTTGCTCAGCTCCGCCGAGTCCTGCGCGCGGTAGTAAGAGCCACCGGTCATGTCGGCGATCGTGCGCAGCGTGGGCTCGTCAATCGCGAGGATGCGGCGGCCGGTAGCGGCGTCAGGACCGAATCCGCCGGGGCCACCGAAGCTCCCGCGGAAGACATCGCTGCCGAGCTGCTCTCGGGAGCACACCAGTTGCGAGGCGTTCTCGGTCCCGAAGCCGATGGTGTAGACGCGCAGCCCTCGGGCGGCCGCCTGGTCCGCGGCCACGATCGGGTTCACGCCCTGCGTCGTCGCGCCATCGGTGAGCAGCACGACGATGTCCGGCTGCACAGGCGACTGGCTCGGGTCCCGGGAGCCGGTGTCGACGGGCAGGCCACTCCGAGGCACGTTCGGGTTGAACTCGGCGACGGCATCGACGGACCGGAGGATGGCGCTGCCGATCGCCGTCCCTCGCCCGGCCACAAACGTATCGATGGCGCTCGTCACCGTGTCGCGATCCGTCGTCGCGGGCACCACCAACTGAGCCGTTCCGGCGAAGGCAACGAGGGCCACGCGCGTGCCGCTCGGCAGATCATCGACGAACGCGCGCGCGACGTCCTGGGCGACCGTGAGGCGGTTGGGCTCGACGTCGGTGGCGCACATCGAGCGTGAGACGTCCATCGCGAGGACGATCGTCATCCGGTTGACCGGCACGGCCATCACCGCGTGCGGTCGTGCCGTCGCGATGGCGGCGCTGGCCATCGCAGCGAGGAAGAGCGCGAGTGGCACTCTCCGTCGCCAGTGCGACTGCGCGGGCAGCACCTCGCGCAGCAGGAGCAGGCTGCCGTAGGTCACCGCGTAGCGGCGGCGCCGTCGCAGGAGGAGCCACCGCACGAGCAGGACGAGCGGCACCACGAGGAGCGTCGCGAGGAGCGCGGGCCAGGCGAAGACCATCAGGGAGCCCTCCCGAACCAGCGTAGCGACAGCAGCGCGCCAGCCCCGAAGAGCGCCAGCGCCCCGAGCGCAAGGAACGACGTGACCTCGATGCGCTCACCGGGTGTGGTCAGACCGAGGTCGATCTGGCTGTAGATGTCGGACAGTTGCGTGGAGGACTCCGCGCGGACGTACTCGCCGGCCGATGTGTCCGCGATCTCGCGCAGCAGCGGCTCGTTGAGCGCAGTCGCGATGCGGTAGCCGTCGACCTCGATGGTGGTGCTCGTGGGGCTGCCGATGCCGACCGTGTAGACGCGCACCCCTGCGTTCGCCGCGAGCTGCGCCAGCGCGAGGGGATCCGTCTGCGCGGTGTGCTCGCCGTCGGTGAGCATCAGGATGACCGCCGAGCCGAAGTAGCCGATGTCCGTCTCCATCAGCTCCTCGGGGGTTGCTTCCTCATCGATCAGCAGGGGCCTGCCCGCGATGGCGCTCAGCGACCGGAACAACCCCTCGCTCACCGAGGTGCCGCCCTGCGGCGTCAGCCGGTCCACGGCTGCGACGAGATCGGCGCGCACGTTCGTCGGCGGCTGCACGACGAACGCCGTGTCGCTGAAGGCGACGATCCCGATCTGGACCGTGCGCGGCTGCGCGGCGATGAACCTCCGTGCGGCCTCCTTGGCGGCCTCCATCCGGTTGGGTTCGAAGTCTTCCGCGATCATGCTCGTCGACACGTCGAAGGCGAGGAGCACCGTTCCCTGCAGCCGTGGGATCGACACCGGGGCGGTGGGCCTCGAGAGGCTGAGCAGCAGCAGCGTGATCCCCGCGAGGTAGAGGAGCGGGGGGATGTGCCGTCGGCGGCCCACGGCGCGGCCGCTGGCCGTCTCCACGAGCTGCAGCGGAGGCGGCGTCTCCGCGGACGGCGCGCCACCTCGAAGCAGCGCCCGGTAGGCCCAGAACAGCACCGGCACGAGGACCAGTGCGAGCAGCCCGGGCGCCCACGTGAACATCAGCGGCGGCCGCTCGCGCGTCGGGCGGTGATCCGGACGAGGGCACCGAGCAGGTCCTCGCCGGTGGAGATCGTGTGTGCCTCGACGCCAGCGCGGCGAAAGCCCAGCTCGAGTCTGCGCTCGCGCTCTTCGACGGCGCCCGCGAATCTCCGCCGGAGGTCCGGGTCGCTCGTATCGACGACCATCTGCTCGCCGGTCTCGGCGTCCTGCAGCACGATCAGCCCTGCATCCGGGAGCTGCACCTCCAGCGGATCGACGATGCGCAGCGCGATCACCTCGTTGCGCTGCGCGAGGTGGGACAGGCGCCGGTCCCACGCGGACGTGCTCAGAAAGTCCGACACGAGAAACACCAGCGAGCGCCGCCTGATCATGCTCATCCCCGCGCGGATGAGCCCCGTCAGATCAGTCGACGCACGACTCGGGGGGACCGGGGCCAGGACCTCGCGGGCGAGCCGCAGGACGTGTCGGCGACCGACGGCGGGCGGGATGACTTGCTCCACGGCGTTGTCCCAGACGACCGCACCGACGCGGTTGCCGTGCCTCGTGAGGAGTCGGCCCAGCGCCGTGACCAGCTCCGCGAGAACGACCGCCTTCGAGCGGCTCTCGGAGCCGAAGCCCATCGACGGCGACCGATCGAGGAGCATCCAGGCGGAGAGCTCGCGATCCTCCATGTACTGGCGGACGTGCGGACGCTGGAGGCGCGCGGTGACGTTCCAGTCGATGAGGCGTGCGTCATCGTCCGGCTGGTACTCGCGGAGGTCGGCGAAGTCCACGCCGACGCCTCGGAAGTGCGTGCGGTAGTCGCCCTGCAGGAGCCCGTCCAGGCGACGCAGGACCTTCCAGTCGAGCCGGAAGAGCAGCCGCTCAGGCGTGAGCGGGGCGGCGACTGTGGACTGCATGATTGCCCTCGACCACGGATGCCTGGGGGACGGGAATCGCCGGGACGATCTGTCGAAGCACATCGTCCGCGGTGGAGCCATCGGCCAGCGCCTCGTAGGAGAGGACCAGCCGATGGCGAAGCACGTCGAAGGCGAGGTCGCGCACGTCCTGTCCGAGGGCGTACTCACGCCCGCGGACGAGCGCCAGCGCCCGGGCGCCGAGAACGAGGTTGATCGACGCTCGCGGGCTCGCGCCCACCTCGATGAGGGGGGCGACCGCGGCGCACCCGACCGACGCCGGATCGCGCGTCGCGCGCACGAGGTTGACCGCGTACTCGATCAGCGCGGGGTCGACGTAGACCGCGTCCGCCTGCCGCTGCATCTCGATCAGGGTCGGGCCATCGATGACCTGCTGCGGCGCATCGAGGCGTCCCGTGACACGCTCGACGATGACGAACTCCTCGGTAGGCCCGGGGTAGTCGACCAGCACCTTGAGCATGAATCGGTCCTGCTGCGCCTCGGGCAGCGCGTACACCCCCTCGGACTCGATCGGGTTCTGCGTGGCGAGGACCATGAAGGGGTCGGGGACGGGATACGTCTCGCGGCCGATGGTGACCTGGCGCTCCTGCATGACCTCCAGGAGTGCGCTCTGCACCTTGGCCGGTGCACGGTTGATCTCGTCGGCGAGCAGCAGGTTGGTGAAGACCGGCCCCAGCGAGGTGCGGAACTCGCTCGTCTGCTGGTCGTACATGCGCGTGCCCGTGAGGTCCGCCGGGACGAGGTCCGGGGTGAACTGGATGCGACGGAACTCCCCGCCGACCGCTCCGGCGAGCGTCTTGATCGCCATGGTCTTCGCGAGGCCGGGCACGCCCTCGACGAGGATGTGGCCGCGTGCGAGCAGGGCGACGAGCATGCGCTCGAGCAGGGCATCCTGCCCGACGATGACCTTCTTCACCTCGTACAGGACCTGCTCGAGGGCGCGTCCACTGGTTCCGAGTTCGCTGTTGATGGCCTGCTCCCCACCTGCGCGCTGCCGCGCCCTCTTCGGTGTGTGTCCGGCTTCGGCCGGTCTCGTCCGGTGCTCCCGGCGCTACCTCGGCGGGCCGCCGCCAGCGCCGCCGCCCGTGAACGGGACGGCGAAGCCAATCCCGAGGAACGCGTTGTCCTCGCTGGGGTTCGCCAGCGCAGTCACGATGCCGACGACCTGGGCGTCACGATTGAGCAACGGGCCGCCGGAACTTCCCGGATTCACCGCGGCATCGAACTGAATGAGGCCCGTGAGGCGTCGAGCTCCACGCTCGACGGGGATCGTCCGGTTCAAGCCGGAGATCACGCCGGCCGTGAACGAGCCGCTGAGGCCGAACGGATTGCCGACGGCGAACGCCTCGTCACCGACGCGCGGGCCGCCGGCCAGCACAGCGGGCACCACGAGGCTCGGGCCCTGCTCCGGACGCAGCGTGGCGAGGTCGTTCGTGGTCGCGTCGATGACCTGCGCGGCTGACGTCGTGCCATCGGCGAACGTCACCTCGATGCGGCGTGCGCCGTCCACGACGTGGTGCGCCGTGAGGATGGTGCCATCCGCGTTGACGATCACGCCGCTCCCGATGCTCTCTGCCTCGGCGCGTTCACGACTGCCCTCGGTCCGGATCAGGACGAGCGAGGGCAGGATCGCGCGAAACACCTCCGCGGACCGCGCGGGCTGCGCCTCGGCGGTGGCGATCGCAGTTGCCACGAGGGACTTCACCTCGGTCCGCGTCAGCGGTTCGGGTGGGCGCTGCCAGGACGTGAAGGCGACGAGCGCAACGAGGGCTCCGAGCGCGCCCAGCACCAGGGGACCAAGACGACGACTCCACGAAGCCACGAGCCCGCCCTCGGCAACCGGAAACTGACGGACTCAGTCTATGCCGCGAGGAATGCCGCCAACACGCTCACAACGAATTCGAGGGCACATTGGTGACGCCATGACTCGAGGCCACGCCAAGCACGGACACGAACGAGACTGGGGAGGAGGGAGTACAGGTCGCGCGCGAACGTCCGAGCAAAGAAGCAGCCCCGCGGAAGTCCGCGGGGCTGGTTACATCAGACTACGCGGCGAACGTCGGAATCAGGAGGCGTTCGTGATCGAGACGCCCTGGAACGTGAAGCCGTCGGAGAATCCGAACTTCTTGTCTACGGCCTGGGTGAGGGCCACCAGTGATCCCGCGACCTCGAGTCGAGGCTGCTCATACACCCGTCGGGCCTGAGCCGCACCGTTCAGCATCTGATCTCCTTCAGCGATTCCGCCGCGTTCACGACTTGAAGAATGTACCAGCGGATTGCGTCACACGCTGCTTCCAGTTGTAGTCGGCCCTCTCAAAAGACTAACAACCGCAGGTACTTGGCAAGGATATACGTGTTGCCCTTCGGCCGGGGGGAGGCCCAGTGCTCCCGCAGCGCACGCTCATCGAGGAACTCAGCGAGCGGCGACACATCGAGCGAGCGGGCCACCCGGGACGCGAGCGGCGTCCAGAACGCACCATCGAAGTAGGCCTTCGGCCTCGCCTCGAACCAGGCCGCAGGATACTCGCCTGCAAACACGGACGCCATCGTCTGGGCCCGCGTCGCAAAGCCCGCACCCCCGAGTCGCCCCGCCACCCTCGCCACGAACCGGGCATCGAGGAACGGGAAGGCGACGCGCGTGCCGTAGGAGGACGCCACGAGCTCCACGTCCGCCATCGCTCTACGCACGTAATTGAGGCGTTGCGTGCGCCGCAGGAGGAGCCGGTCGGCGAACAGCGGGTCCTCCCGCTGATCTTCGACGAGCGCGCGAGCGAAGGCCGCGCGGACACGGGGCGCGAGCCACGGGAAGTGAGGAAGCACATCGTGGCGGGCACGCGCGTGGGCGCCGAGGCGCCTCGTGGACCGCGCGAGGAGCGCGCGGAGGGCCGCGCGTCCGGGCAGCCGCCGTCCCCGCAGCGTGGCTGCGAGGGCGTGCTCCGCGTGCCCCGACATCACCTCGTCACCGCCAATCCCGATGAGCAGCGTTCCGCCGCGCGCGCGTTCGGCCATCGGGACGACGAAGTGGACGTTCCCCGGATAGAGCGCCCCGAAGCGCCTCGAGAGGCCGGTCGCCACCTCGCCGAACACGTCCAACGAGTCACCCGGCTCGAGCTGCTCCCAGCGCCGGAGCGCGAGGTGCGCCACGACCGCGTCCTGGTACGCGGACTCCTCGGCGCCTTCGACGCCGGGAAAGCGCAGGGTGATGGGGATCGGCTCCTCGAGACCGTGCGCCCGCGCGACGTTCGTCGCGATCGCGAGGATGGCCGTGGAGTCGCGTCCGCCCGAGAAGGCGACGAAGCACGAACCCCGCTCGAGGAGCGGCACGAGGAGGTGCTCCCACGCCTCGACCGGCCGGCGTGCGTCCGCTGCCAGGACAGGCACCGCGTCATCGAGACCAAGCACGACGCCGGTCAGTACCTCGAGACGGCTGAGACGGCGCATCTGAGGGTCGATCGGCGGTTCCTCTCGCCTCGAGGAGCGGGCGTGCGACTCACCCTAGGGGTGCCCTCGGCAAGCCTCCAGCGCCGCGCGGCCACCGCCACCGCCCGAGGCATGCCGCAGAGAACCGGGCCAGCGATACGAGGTCGACACGAGGTCAGCGGGCCGCGGTCGACTCCCCGACCGCCGTCTGCGGAGCCTCGGCGCCGCGGAACTCGAGGGGCTCGAGCCCGTGCGCCTCGAGGAGATCGGCGTCGTAGATCAGGTCTGCCGTGCGGCGGTCCGCCACGACCTGCCCCTCGACGAGGAGCACCGAGCGCGGCAGCAGATCCCGGACGAGCGCCAGGTCGTGCGTCGAGATAAGCAGGGTCCGGTCGAGGCTGGCGAGCAGCTGGATGAGCTCGCGTCGGGAGGCAGTGTCGAGACTCGCGCTCGGCTCGTCGAAGGCCAGGATCGGCGTGCCCATCGAGAGCACCGAGGCGATGGCCACGCGCTTCTTCTGGCCCAGGCTGAGGTGATGCGGCGTGCGCGCCTCGAAGGCCTCCATCCCCACCTCGGCGAGGGCGCGGCGTGCGCGAGCGAGCACCTCGTCCGGCGGGAAGCCCATGTACAGCGGGCCGTACGCCACATCCTCGAGGACCGTCGGGGAGAACAGCTGGTCGTCCGGATTCGAGAAGAGCAGCCCGACCCGAGACCGAATCGCCTTCACCGTGCGATCCGTGAGCACCTCGCCGAGTACGCGGATGGTCCCGGAGCCGCGCAGGACCCCGGGGAGCTGGAGGAGGAGCGTGGACTTCCCCGCCCCGTTGGGCCCCAGCAACGCGACCTTCTCGCCCTGTTCGATGCGCAAATCGACGCCTCGCAGCGCCTCCGTCCCGTCGGGGTAGGAGAACCGCAGCGCGCTGAGCTCGAGGGCGGGAACGGCCTCGGCGCGTTCTGCGTCGGCGGTCACAGCCGCTCGACCAGGTGGAGCGCGACCGCGAACGTGAGCAGGGCCCCGGCTGCCACCACCTCGAGGGTGCGCAGGGGCGGGTTGGCGAGGAAGCGCGGCTCGCCGTCGTAGCCTCGAGCCTGCATCGCCGCGTAGATGCGCTCGCCTCGGTCCATGCTCCGGGTGAACAGGGAGCCTGCCATGTGGCCGACGACACGAGCGCGCCAGCGGATGCTCCCGCCGCTGCGCTGCCCGGGCCACTCGGCGCTGCGCAGATCGCGCGCCGTGATCATCCGCGCGCCTTCGGCGCCTACCACGTGCAGGTAGCGGTACGTGAAGAAGACCGTGGCAACCAGCAGTCGAGGCAGGCGCAGCGCGCGCAGGCCTCGCAGAAGCTCGCTCGGAGGCGTGGTCGAGGTGAGCAGCACCCCCACGAGCACCGAGAGCCACGACTCCACGAGGATCGAGCCGAGCCGCACGAGGCCAGCGTCGCTCACGTCCCAGCCGACCAGCGGGACGACGACGAGCGGCGTGCCCGGCGTCGTGAACGCGATCGGAACGGCCGCGAGCACGAACGGGAGCGCGAGCATCGACCGCCCCAGCACGCCGGTCACGGGCAGCCGCGAAAGGCCAATCCCTGCCGCGATCGGCACGGCGAGGAAGCCAAGCGTGAGCCATGCCCCGGGGCGCGCCAGGCTGATCGCGAGGATGTAGAGGACCGCCGTCGGCAGCTTCACACGGGCATCGGCCCGGTGGAGCACGCTCTCCGCGTGGCGGTAGTGCTCGACGAAGACGGCCGCGAGCGTCACGGTCCCTCGACCTCAGGCTCAGTCACGAGGGCGTGCGTCACCGTCGAACGACTGCGCAGCACTCGTCCGTCCTCGGGAGAGCGCCCGGGCGGCGGCCAGTGTGCCTGCCGTCACCACCGCCACGCCCACCAGGCCGGCGAGGATGGTGCTCACGCGCTCGTTCGACACGCCGGGCACCGTGTAGTCGGGGAGCACCTGGTAAGGCGCATCGCGCGCCTGCTCGAGGAACCCGTGGTCCTCGGCAACCCGTTCGAGGCCATCGGGGTGGGCTGACGCGAGGGGGGACAGGAGTGCGATGAAGCCGGCGATCACGAGTCCAACGAGCAGAATCTGCCGCATCGAGACCTCCGCTAGTTCATGGCCGGACGGGCAAGACGGAGGAGGTCGGGGCGGGTGCTGCGCACGAACGCGAGTGCCGCGGCCGTGATCAGGCCCTCGCCGATCCCGATGAGCGCGTGGACGCCCACCATCGCGGGGAAGACCACCCCCGGCGCCGACGTGCCCGAGAGCCAGAGCTGTGCCGATGTCGCGATCGCCGCGGCCTCGACGGACAGCCAGGCCGCAGCAAAGCCGGCCAGCGCCGCACCAGTCGTGGACGAGCGGGCCACCGGGCCGAGCGCCTCGTGCACCGCGTACCCGACGAGGGCGGTGATCACCCCCATGTTGAGGATATTGACGCCCATCGCCAGCAGGCCGCCGTCCTGGAACAGCAGCGCCTGCAGGCCGACGACCGCCGTCATGACGATGATCGCGGCCCACGGACCGAGGAGGATCGCGGCCAGCGCACCGCCAAGGAGGTGCCCCGAGGTGCCACCCGCGACGGGGAAGTTCATCATCTGCGCCGCGAAGATGAAGGCAGCAGTGACACCCATCAGCGGGACCGCACGCTCATCGAGCTGGCGGTTCGTCATGCGAACGGCGAGCGCGATCGCTCCCGCCGTGAGGACGTAGCCGACGAGCGCCACGGGAACACTCACAAACCCGTCCGGGATGTGCAGCGCCGGCCCCTCGACGAGGCCGACTGCCGCCGATTGATACGCGAGTGCCACGATCCACCTCTTTGCCTCTCGCCCGGGAGGCGACACGAGCGGAGCGTAGATGCGCACAAGACCTTTTGCAAATTCTCGCGAAAGGCGAACGAGCAGCGAATCGACGGCGCGACCGCGCGAGACGTGCGGGGCGCGCGGTTCGCGAGGCGCCTCGCGAGCCCTCCTCGGATCAGGTAGATCGGCGCGCGATCCGCGCTCGGCGGCCGCGCGCCGTCAGGCTTCCGTCGCGCCTACTGCAGGCGTCGGAACGAGGGCCATGCCACCGTGATCATCGCGATCGCGACGACCAGGCCCGCGGCCATGCCCCCAATCGCGAGCTGCGGTCCCACCAGCTCGGACAGGATGCCGACACCGAACGTCCCGAACTGCACGAGACTGAACTGCATGAACCACACGGCCATGACCCGGCCGCGGTACTCGTCAGCCGAGTAGGACTGAATGAGGATCTGACCGAGGGACATGCGCCCGGCGGAGCCTGCGCCCACCAGCAGCATGATCGGGAGCGTGATCAGGTAGTTCGTCGATGCGGCGAACGCGACGAGCGACGCCCCCACGAGGAAGGCGAACGCGAGGAGCAGCCGGCCTCGATTGCGCCCGGACATCGAGGCCACGGCCAGCGAGCCCACCAGCGCACCCACGCCCGAGACGCTCATCAGCAGCCCCTGGGTGTCCGGACCGCGGCCCAGCACCTCGTGGACGAAGCCCGGGAGCATCATCGTGTAGGGCATCGAGACGAGCACGATCAGGAAGTTGACGGCGATCAGCATCCGGATCGTGCGGTCGTGCGCGATGTAGCGCATGCCCTCGACGAGGTCGCGCCAGCCGCTCGAGCGCGCGCGTGAGCGGCCCGCGGCGGCCTCCATGGCCGTGTACGCAAAGACCGGGTGCTTCGGCAGGCGAATGGTGAAGGTCACCGCGAGCAGGTAGAGCGCGGCCATCACCCAGAAGACCCATGCCGGACTCAGGAGGGCGAGCAACGCACCTCCAAGGCCCGGGCCGATGAGTTGCATCAGGTTCTGCCCGGACGTGTTGAGTGCGACCGCGTTCATCAGGCCCTCGCGGCCCACGAGGTCCGGGATGATCGACTGGCGCGAGGGCTGCATGATCGCGTTCACCCCGCCCTGCGCGACGGCGCTCACGAGCAGGTGCGCGAAGCTGAGCTGCCCCGTCCCCGCGAGCACCGCGAGCACCGCCGCGTTCACGAGGTTGAACAGCTGCGCGGCCTGGATCACGGTCTTCTTCGGAGCACGGTCAGCGACGACGCCTCCGACCAGCGAGAAGAGCAGCCCGGGGACCGCGTTCGCGAGCGACACGAGACCGAGCGCGGTGAACGAGCCGGTCAGCTGGTAGACGAGCGCGCCGCGCACGAGCAGCTGCATCTGCATCGCGCCGAACTGCATGACGTTGCCGAGAAAGAGGGAGCGGAACTGGGCGTTCCGGAGCGCGCTGAACGTGCCGGCGCGCCCTCGCGGGCGGGCCTGCGGCGCGGCCTCGCGAGGCGCGGGCGCAGCCGCCGATGGCAGCGCGAGCAGCGAAGTCGCGACCGCCGAGTCGCCCGCCGAGAGTGCTGGATGGCGCTCGCCGCGGAAGTGACGGGTCCCGTAGACCTGCCTCGCGAGGTTGTAGCGCTCGTCGGCGGGGGGCGGGGCGGGCGCGGGAACGCCTCGGAACACCCGCGCCGCGAGGTTGTACGAGCGGTCCGCGGCACCCGCGTCGCGAGCGCCTGCTTCGAGATCTGGGTCAACGGCCATCGAGCTGCCCATCGATACTGCGGTCGTGAATCGTGGGTGTGGTAACTCTCACCCTCACGCCAAGGTTAGCATGACTCTCACGCTAACGTCAGTATCGGCCTCGCCACCTGCGAGCTGCAGGTCCACCGGCGTGGACCACACCTATAATCCGGCGGCACGGGCATCAATCCGGCGGCACGGCACGTCGAGGACTGCAGGAGGACGGGCAACGATGGCACCGAGCTTCCCCACGATGGAACCGATCATCCTCGAGGCGCGGCGGCGCCTTGCCCAGGGCGCCTGGGACTACCTCGTCGGCGGAACGGAGTCGGAGACGACGCTCCGGCAGAACCGCGCGGGATGGGACCGACTCGCGTTCAAGCCGCGCGTCCTCGTCGACGTGTCGCGCGTGGACCCGGCGACCACCCTGCTGGGGCACCGCCTCCGGATCCCCGTCGTCCTCGCGCCGGTGGGAGGCCTCGCGGGGATGCACCCGCGCGGTGCGCTCGCGGCAGTCGAGGCGGCCATGCAGTTCGGCACGGTCCCCGTCGTGAGTTCCGCCGCCGGGCATGAGCCTGAGGCCGTGGCGGAGGCCTCGCCGGACTGGCCGGGGATGTACCAGCTCTACATTCGCGGAGACCAGGACTGGGAACGCGAGATGTTCACGCGGATCAGGGCCGCGGGGTACTCGGAGCTCACGATCACCGTGGACACCGCCGTGGGGTCACTGCGCGAGCGCCCGATGATGAGCATCGGGGCGCCGACGCCGATGGCGCTCGCGCGCGCCGGGCAGCCACCTCCGCCGCGGTACGGCGCGATGGTGACGTGGGAGTCGATCGACCGGTACCGGGAGACTTCGGGGCTGCCGATCCTGGTGAAGGGCATCCAGACAGCGGAGGATGCCGTGCTGGCCGTCGAGCACGGCGCGAGCGTGGTCTGGGTCTCGAACCACGGTGGGCGCCAGCTCGATCATGCGCGCGGCAGCGCCGAGGCGCTCGCGGAGATCGCGGCAGCGGTAGCCGGCCGCGCGGAGATCGTGGTCGATGGTGGCATCCACCGAGGGACGGACGTGCTCAAGGCACTCGCCCTCGGCGCACGGGCGGTCGCGATCGGGCGGCTGCAGGGCTGGGGCCTCGCGGCCGCGGGCAAGGACGGCGTCCTGCGCGTGCTGGAGATCCTCGAGGAGGAGATCCTCAGCGCGATGGCGCTCCTCGGCGTCACGTGCATCGAGGACATCGGGCCGCAGCACATCAGCCCGGCCGTCCCCGTCACCCCGGCCCACGAGATGAGCTCGTGGCCGAACATGCCGGGCGGGCGCGTCCTTTAGCTGCGAGCGGGTGCGGCTAGCCTCGAGGCAGGTCCAGCCCGCGCGTGGCGACGATGTTGCGCTGGATCTCGGAGGTACCGCCCGCGATCGTGGAGGACACGGCGCCGATGTAGCTGCGCACCGCCGCGCCCGCCTCGGCCTCTGGTCGCCCCGAGTCCCACAGCATCCCGTACAACCCGTACAGGCCGAGCGCCGTGCGCGCGATGCGCTGGTTCAACTCGGAGAGGTAGACCTTCGCCATCGAGCCCTCGTAGTTGGGGATGAGCCCGGCGCTCTGCATCGAGACGATGCGGTAGGCGAAGAGCTTCGAGACCTCCGCCTCCACCCAGCGATCGGCGAACTGCACACGCCACTGCGGGTTGTCCGCGCCCGGCACCTGGTGCCGGGGCTGGTCCTGCGCGAGCTTCACGATCTCGCGGAGCCGCCGCGCGGCCCCGACGTTGCTGCCGATGCTCGACCGCTCGAAGTCGGTGACCGTCATGCCGACGTACCAGCCGCGGTTCTCGTCTCCCACACGGTCCTTCACGGGGACGTGCACATCCTCGAAGAACACCTCGTTGAACGGCTGCCGGTCATCCATCGTCGTGAGCGGGCGCACCGAGACGCCGGGCTGGCGGAGGCTGAAGGTGAGTAGCGAGATGCCTCGATGCTTGGGCGCATCGGGGTCGGTGCGCGCGAGCATGTACATCATGTCGGCGTGCTGGGCGCCGGAGGTCCAGATCTTCTGGCCGTTGAGGATGTACTCGTCGCCCTGGCGGACCGCGCGCGTCTGGAGCGAGGCGAGATCGGAGCCCGAGCCCGGCTCGGACCAGCCCTGCGCCCACATCGTCTCGCCGCGCAGCAGCGCACCGAGGTGCTCGCGCTTCTGCTCCTCGGTGCCGTGCACGAGCAGCGCCGGCCCGAAGAAGTTGACCCCGAGGCCGCCCACGTTCGCGAGGCCGTGCTCGGCCAGCTCCTGGTTGAGGATGAACTGCTGGCGCAGGGACAGGCCCGCGCCGCCCACCTCGACGGGCCACGCGGGGGCGATCCAGCCGCGCGAGACGAGCGCCTCGCGCCACGGCCGGAGGCGCCCACGCGACGACCCTTCGCCGTCGTTCGAGCCGCGCCCCTTCTCGCCGTGCTCGGCGATGAAGTCGCGGACCACCTGGCGGAACGCGGCTTCCTCCGCGTCATCGAAGAAGTCGACCACCCTGCGCCTCCATCCTTCCGAGGCACGAAGCGCCTCGAACGTGCCTCGCGCGTGCCTCGCATCAGCGTCATACCCGGCGTCTCCGCGGATGCTACAGCCCGCACCGGAGGAGTACGCACGCGAAGCACGGCTGGACACGGCAAGGGGCCTTGCGAACCGCCGAGGGTGTGAGTAGGTTCGGCGCCCACAGGTGGCTGGCAGACCGGAGGTCACGATGCCTGCACCGCTGGAGGGCGTCCGGGTCATCGAGGCGTGTGGCCCGATCGGGCACTACGCGGGCCGTCTGCTCGCCGACCTCGGCGCCGACGTCGTGAAGGTCGAACCGCCGAGCGGCGACCCGGGGCGCGGGCACCCGCCGTTTCTCGATGGTGCGCCGCACCTCGAGGGGTCGCTCCCGTTCCTGCTGCTGAACGCGAACAAGCGAGGCGTCACGCTGGACCTCGAGACTGAGGCCGGCCGCGGTCGCTTCCTCGAGTTGATCGCGGGCGCCGACGTGCTGATCGACGACTGGCAGCCGCACGACCTCGCACGGCTGGGCCTCGATGGTGGCCGGATCGAGGAGGCGGCTCCGACGCTGATCCGTTGCTCCATCACCGGCTGGGGGTTGAGCGGACCGCGCGCAGACTGGGCCTCCGCCGACATCGTCGGCGTCGCGATGTCCGGGGTCATGCGCCTGGCCGGGTTTCCGGGGGGCCCGCCCGAGCAGCTGCCCGACGCGCAGGGGTACCACTGCGCCTCGATCACGGCGGCGGCCGGCATCGCGGCGGCCATCCTGCATCGAGACGCTACAGGCGAAGGCCAGACCGTCGAAGTTTCCATGCAGGAGGCGCTCTCGATGGCGCAGGAGACCGCGATGATGACCTGGGACATCCTGGGCACGAATCGCGAGCGCACCGGCACACGAGCCGCCCTCGGCGTGGACATGCCCGGGCTCGGGCTCCACGAGGCGGCCGACGGTCACGTGTACATGATGGCCTCGGGCACCGCGGGCAGCGGATTTGCGGGGCTGCTCCAGTGGATGACGGATGAGGGGGCCGCCGAGGACCTCCACGAGGAGCCGTACGCGTCGTTCATCGCGCACTCGATGGACCGCGCGACGGTTGTGTCCCTCCTCGCCTCGGAGGCCACGCGCGCCGAGACCGACGCGCGCCTCTCGCACGTGGTGGCGGTGGTGCACCGGTTCATCGCGTCGAGGCCGAAGCAATGGCTGTACGAGGAGGGCCAGGCGCGCCGTGTGCTCATCGGGATGGTGAGCACGCCCGAGGACATCGCGCGGAGCCCCCAGCTCGCGGCCCGCGACTGGTGGCAGGCCCTCGCGGACCCCGCGCGAGGGCGGACCCTCACCTACCCCGGGGTCCCGTGGCGATTGCTGGGCACGCCGGCCTCCCTGAGGCGCCCCGCGCCCACCCTCGGTGAGCACAACACCGAGGTGCTGGGCGAGCCCGTGCGGCCTCGCCCGGTGCGCGCCAGCACCGGCAGCACCGCAAGCACCGCAAGCACCGAGGGCGCGCGTCCCCTCGATGGGGTGCGCGTACTCGACCTGACGTGGTTCGGTGCGGGCCCAATCGCGACGCGAGCGCTCGCCAGCCTCGGTGCCGACGTCATCCGCGTCGAGACGGCGAAGCGCCCTGACGGCCTGCGTGTCGCGGCGCCGAGACCGGCCGGCGCCACGAGTCTGAACGTGTCCGGGTACTACAACAACTTCAACTCCGACAAGCGTTCCATCGCGCTGGACCTGACGACGCCTCGGGGGCACGAGCTGGGGCTGGAGCTCGTGCGCTGGGCGGACGTGTTCATGACCAACATGACGAATCGAGCGGTCGCCAAGATCGGGATGGACGGGGCGACCGTGTCGGCCGCGAACCCCTCGATCATTGCGCTGTACCAGCCGATGCAGGGGCTGACCGGCCCGCACGCCGAGTTCCAGGGCTTCGGTGCGATCCTCTCGACGATCTGCGGCGTGAATCACCTCGCGGGGTTCGAGGTCAATCCTCCCGCCGGTGTGGGCTCGAACTACCCGGATTACGTCGTGAACCCACTGCAGGGCGTGACGGCGCTGATCGCTGCGATCCGCCATCGACGGCGCACGGGCGAGGGGCAGCTGATCGACATGTCGCAGCTCGAGTCATCGACCGCCGCGATGAGCGGACCGCTCTTCGCGACCATGAACTCCGAGTACCGCCACGCGCGCCTCGGCAACCGCGTGCTGCACGCCGCGCCGCACGGCGCGTACCCCCTTGCCGGCGCCGACGAGTGGCTCGTCATCGCCTGCCTCGACGAGGCCCAGTGGCGCGCCCTCGCGCGTGCGTGCGGGCACGAGGAGTGGGCCACCGATCCACGGTTCGCGCACCTCGAGGCGCGCAAGGCGCACGAGGACGAGCTCGACGCGCTGGTCGGCACGTGGACCGCGGCGCTCGACGGCCTCGAGGCAATGGAGCGCCTGCAGTCGGCGGGTGTGCCAGCAGGACTGGCGCAGCGCGCCTCGGCGGTGCTGGCGGATCCGCACCTCGGCGAGCGCGGGTACTTCGTCTACCTCGATCACGCCGAGGCGGGACGCCGGGCGTACGACGGGCCGCCGTTCCGCCTCTCGCGCACACCCGCACGCCTCGAGCGGCCCGCGCCCATGCTCGGCGAGCACACGTTCGAGGTGGCTTCGACCGTCCTCGGGCTCCGTGCGGATGAGGTGGCTGCCCTGATCGCCGACGGCACGCTGACCTGAGGCGGGCGTCAGGCCCGTTAGAGCGCGAGACCCGGCACCGCGCCCAGGTGGACCTGGCGCGCGGCCTCGATGCCGGACTCGAGGGCGCCCTGGATCCAGGCATGGTGCAGCGAGCAGTGCTCACCCGCGAAGAGAACGCGGCCCTCGGGCTTCACGATGTCGGCATACAGGCTCGATTGCTGGCCGGGCTGGAAGAGGGCGAACGCGCCGCGCGCCCAGCGGTCGCCATACCAGGCGTACGAGGCACCGACCTCGAACGCGTCGCGGATCCGAGGGTGGATGCGCGCGACATCGTCGAGCGCCTCCTCGATGCGGGTCTCCTCGTCCATGGCTCCCCACTGCAGCGCGTCCTGGCCCCAGGTGTACGAGGCGAGCAGGATGCCGCGCTGCGTCGAGCGGTCCGGCGTGGGGTAGTTCAGGCGGCGGACCGGGAGGTCGGTGACGGAGGCGCCACCCTCGATGCCGTCGTCGGTCTCCCAGACGCGTTCGCGGACCTGGAACAGGATCTTCGTGGAAGCGTGGTAGTTGAGCTGACGGATCGCGCGTTGCTTGCCGGGCGAGAAGGCCGGGGCCACCTCGATGGTGCGCAGGACGGGGAACGGCAGCGTGCAGATCGCGAAGTCGGCGCGCACCGTCGCGCGGCCGGCCTGGGTGCGGAAGTACACGGACACGCCGTCCGGATCCTGCGCGAGCGCGTAGACCTCGGCGCCGAGGTGCACCTCGTCCTCGAGCTGCGCGTAGAACGCCTGGGGGAGCCGGTCCATGCCGCCGTCGATCTCGAGCATGTCCTCGTAGCAGCGGTTGAAGTCCTCGCGGAGCACCTCGACGCACGCGTTGTGGAGGTCGGCCTCGACGAAGTTCATGACCGCGTAGTACTCGATGGCCCCCGCCGACCAGCCGCGCTCGCGCAGGAAGTCGTACAGACTCAGGTGGTCGAAGCGAGCGACGATCTCGTCCCACGCCTCCGAGCCATGCGCCACCACCTGCTCGCGGAGGTCACGGACGCACGCCTCCCAGAGCGCATCAGCGGTCTGGCCGTGCTCGTGCACGTCGAGGGCGAACGGGAGGCGAGCGGGCTCGCGCGTGACCTCGTCCATCGAGTAGCGCCTCCCCCCGACGTGCACCAGGCCACGGGGATTCCCGGTCACGAACGGCCGCATCGGGAGGCGGAACGCCTCGCAGTAGGCGAGCGTGAGGTCGTGCGAGCGCGGGATGCGCATCGCGCCCGCCTCGGCGTAGAGGCCGGGGGCGAAGGATCGGAGGGTGTGCACGCGGCCACCGATGCGGTTCTGCGCCTCGAGGACCACGACGCGATGGCCCTGCCGCTTGAGCTCGTAGGCCGCGGCGAGCCCCGCCAGGCCCGCACCGAGGACCGCGATCGTCATCCGTGGCTGCGTGCTGGACTCGAAGGCGGCGCGCCCGGCGGCGATGTGTGCGCTCGGCAGACCGGTGACCATGAACGCCTCCACAACCTCCGCCCGAGTCTACGACGAGACGCGGCGCGCATCAGCGCTGCCCGCCGTACCTCCAGTGCCCGGTGTCAGGCCATACCGACCGCGAGGAGCCACGGGCCGATGGCACCTCGGACTTGACGGACGCGCGCCGCGGCACTATTTCATCAGTTGATGAATAACCGCACACCCGCCGCCCGAGGTGAGCGGAGCCGCGGCCGGCGGCTCGCCGGCGACTCGCGTGGCGACATCCTCGGGGCGGCGCGCGCCCTCTTCGCGTCACGCGGCTACCGAGGGACGACGACGCGGGCGGTCGCCGAGCGCGCCGGCGTCGACGTTGCGCTGATCCACCACTTCTTTGGCACGAAGATGCGCCTCTTCGCCGAATCGCTCGAGCTTGCTCGGATTGCGGGACGGCTCTCGGAGCAACTCGCGGCGCCGAGTGGCGACGTGGCTGAGGGAGTGGCGCGCCTCTACCTCGAGACCCTGTTCACCGAGCACCGCGACACCTTTGCGGGCCTGCTGCGGACCGTCCTCGGCAGTCCGGACGACGTGCCGGAGCTGCGCCGGATCATGGGCGAGCAGATCGTGGGCGTCGCGTCGCGGTCGCTCGGAGGGCCGGACGCGGCACTGCGCGCGGAACTGGTCGCGGCGCAGATGATCGGCATCCTCGTGCTGCGCCACCTCGTGGGCGTCGAGCCGATCGCCACCACCTCCAACGAGGCGCTCGTGCGCTACCTCGTACCCGCGTTGCGCACCTACCTCGAGCACGGTGAGGAGGCCTGACGTGCGCGCGGCGTGTGGCCTGGTGGCGGTCATCCTCCTCGGATTGCTCTCGAGTGGGTGCGCGAGCCTGCCGATCACCCTGCCGTGGGATCGCGGAAGTACGGCGCTGAGTGCATCCGGCACCCTCGAGGCCGATGAGACGCTGGTTGCCACGCGCGTCACGAGCCAGGTCACAGCCCTCCCGGTGGCCGAGGGCGATCAGGTCCCCGCGGGCGCGGTCGTTGCACGCCTCGATGACCGCGCCGTGCAACTGCAGATCCGGCAGGCGCCCGACATCGCCTCGCGACTGACGTACGAGCTGCAGGCGCAGGACTACGTGTTGCACTCGCCGGTGGCGGGCGTCGTCACGCGCGTGCCGGTGAACGTGGGCGAGATGGCGCTGCCCGGGCAGGTGCTGCTCGCGGTCGCGGACCTGTCGACGCTGCGACTCACGCTGTACGTCGAGGAGGCCGACCTCGCGCATGTGCGCATCGGCCAGCGCGTCACCCTCGTGGCGGACCCGTACCCGGCGCGCACCTTCGAGGGCGTCGTGACGTCGATCAATCACCAGGCGGAGTTCACGCCGCGCAACGTCCAGACGAGGACCGATCGCCTCAATCTCGTGTTCGGCGTGCATCTCACCGTCGAGAACCCGGATGCCGCCCTCCGCCCCGGCATGCCCGTCGACGCCACGTTCGACACGGTGGTGGTCGCGGGCCAATGAGCTGGGCCCGGCTCGCGGCGATCATCCGCAAGGAGCTGATCCAGGTCCGGCGCGATCGCCTGACGCTGGCCCTCGTGGTGGGGATTCCTGTCGTCGAGCTGCTGATGTTCGGCTACGCGCTCAACGCCGTGACGGACCACATCGCGACGGTGGTGTACGACGAATCGGGGACGGCGAGCAGCCGGGAGTTCGCGCGGGCATTCGAGAACAGCACGTACTTCTCCCTCGTGCGCTGGGTGTCGTCGCGTGACGAGGCGATGCGCGCCATCGACTCCGGCGAGGCCAAGGTGGCGCTCGTCATCCCGCCCGACTTCGGTGACCGGACGATCGCCGGGCGCCTCACCTCGGCGCAGCTCATCGTGGACGGCAGTGATCCGAGTGTCGCGCAGACCGCGCTCTTCAGCGGCGGACTCGTCGCGCAGGCGCAATCCGGTGTGGTCACCCTCGAGACCCTGGCCCGTGCCGGAGCGGGCGCGCCGCGCGGCGGCATCGAGTTGCGGCCAGTCGTCCTCTACAACCCGCGAATGGTGAGCGTCATGTTCATGGTGCCGGGGCTCATCGGGATCATCCTGCAGATGCAGGCCGTGCTGTTGACGGCGTTGGCGGTGGTCCGGGAACGCGAGCGTGGCACCCTCGAGCAGTTGATCGTGTCACCGGTGCGCCCGGCCGAGCTCATGCTCGGGAAGGTGCTTCCCAACGTCGTGCTCTGCCTCGTCTCGACGGGACTGACGCTCCTCGTCGCGCGCGTCCTGTTTGGCATCGTGCCGCGCGGGTCGCTCCTCGATCTGTACGTCCTGACGCTGCCGTTCCTCTTCGGCTCGCTGGGGATCGGCCTCGCGATCTCCGTGGTTGCGAGGAACCAGGCGCAGGCACTCCAGATGACGATGTTCACGCTGCTGCCCTCGATTCTGCTCTCGGGGTTCCTGTACGCGCGCGAGGGCATGCCCGCCATCTTCCAGGCGATCGGCCTCTTCATCCCCATGACCTACTACCTGCAGGTCCTGCGCGGCGTCATCGTGAAGGGCGTGGGCCTCGAGGTGCTGTGGCCGCAGTTCGCGGCGTTGAGCCTCTTTGCGGTGCTGGTGATGACCGTCTCCCTGGTGCGGTTCCGGAAGACCATCGAGTGACGAGCGTGAGCGCGAACGGCGACCTCGCGATCAGCGTCCGAGGGCTGACGAGGCGCTTCGGGGACCGCACCGCGGTCTCCGACGTGAGCTTCGACGTCCTGCGCGGCGAGGTGTTCGCGTTCCTCGGACCGAACGGGTCCGGGAAGAGCACGACGATCCGCATGCTCTGCGGCATCCTCGAGCCAAGCGCCGGGACGGGGACCGTGCTCGGGTACGACATCGCGCGGCAGCCCGAGCAGATCAAGCAGCGCATCGGGTACATGAGTCAGCGATTCTCGCTGTACGAAGACCTGACGGTGCGCGAGAACCTCGAGTTCTACGCCGGTATCTACGAGGTGCCGCGCGCCGACCTCGCCGCGCGCATCGACGAACTGGTCGCCATGGCCGGACTCAACGGTCGCGAGCGCCAGATCGCCGGTCAACTCTCGGGAGGGTGGAAGCAGCGACTGGCGCTGGGGTGCGCGATCGTGCACCGGCCGCCGCTGCTGTTCCTCGATGAGCCGACGGCCGGCGTCGACCCCGTATCGCGGCGCGACTTCTGGACCATGATCCACGGGCTCGCCGCGTCGGGGGTGACGGTCTTCGCGACGACGCACTACCTCGACGAGGCCGAGCACGCGGCGCGAGTGGCGATGATCCACGATGGCGTGCTCACCGCCCTCGCCACGCCCGCCGAGTTCAAGTCGGGGTTCCTGCGCGGGCACCTCTTCGGCGTCACCAGCGCGGCGCCCCTTCGTGCGCTCGACGTGCTGCGGGGCCTGCCCGGACTCGTGGACGTGAGCCTCTACGGCGACGCGCTGCACGTGCTCGTATCGAGCGGCGGGGCCGCGGACATCGAGGCCGCGCTGACCGTGGCGGGGATCGAGGACGGACATGCCGTGCCGATCGCGCCCAGCCTCGAGGATGTGTTCATCAGCCTGATGCGCCGCCACCAGGACCCTGCCGAGCAGCCCCGCTGACCCAGCTGCGTCCCACAGCCTCGGGCGCCGCGCGCTACTCGAGCGGCGGTGGGGTCTCCAGCGGCTCGATCGGTTGCACGGGCTCGATGGGTTGGGCCGGCTCCACGGGCGCCTGCGGCTGGACGGGCTGGACGGGCTGAACGGGCTGGACGGGCGCAAGAGGAGCAGTCGGCCGGACGGGCGGCACCGGCCGGAACTCGTAGTCGCGGCCGCTGCCGGTGCGGATCAGCTCGTCGCCCGGACGGCAGTGCGATCGCTCGACACCCTGGTAGTAGCAGTACGTGGTTCCCATGAAGGTCAGCCTGCCGGTGCCATCCGGCCAGACATCCCGCACGCCCGGGATGGTCGCAACGAGGATGACGGCCGTGGCGACCGCGATCACCCAGCCGGCGGTTGCCACGAGGAGCCACGTCGTAAGGTGGCTCTCCCGCCAGCGCCCCTCGGCGCTTGAGCGAATGGCGTAGTCGCTCAACGCAACGCCCACCACCAGCGGCGCCACGACGATGATCGCGACGCACGCGAACAGCACGGGCACCAGCCAGCGCGATACCTCGGGGCCGAAGGCGCGCAGCGCCGGGTCGCCCGCGATCGCGAGCCATCCCGCGCCGACCACCCAGACGGCGAGCAAGCCGGTGATCGCGACGAGGAGCATCGCCTTCACAAAGCGCAGCGCGACCCGAATCGCGGACCCCAGCCGGCGCCCGACCTCCGAGAGCGCGGGCATCGTGTCCGAGCGTGCCTCCGCCAGCACGTCCTGTGCCGTCGTGCCGTAGCCGCGCGCGGCCGCCCTCGCCTCGGGCGAGCTGGCGCGCGGAAGCACGAGGGCGAGCACCACGTAGAGGGCGACCGAGAAGGGGAGGGACACGCCGGCGGTCATGCCCAGCGTCGCAATCGGGAGCAACACCCAGAGCACGCGCACGACCGTGACATCGACGCCCAACCACGCCGCGACGCCGCTGCAAACGCCCGCGATCATCCGCTCGTCGGGGAGGCGGAAGAGCCGCCGTGTTCGGTCCCCGGCGGGCGACAACCCCGCGAACGCGAGTTCACCGACGGCGGGCGACTCGATGGTGCCGAGCGACTCGAGGATCGCCGCCACCTGGTCGGCGGTCACGACGCCTCGGTCATCCTGCAGCTGCGACTCGCACTTCTCACCGATCGCCCGCTCGAAGTCGAGCAGCAGGTCGTCCCGATCGGGATCACCCTGCAGGCGGCGCGCCGCCTCGGCGAGCCAGGCGTCGATGGCGGCGGCGCCCGCGGTCTCGATCTGGTGGGAGCGGCCCCCGAGGTTGACGATCTCCACACGGTTCATGGTGCGACTCCGAGGCGTTCGAGGGTCTCCGTGAGTTCCCGCCAGTTGGTGCGCAACTGCTGGAGGCGGTCCAGACCCGATGCGGTGAGCTGG
>JADLFF010000098.1 GCA_020845735.1 Dehalococcoidia bacterium | reverse complement strand
CCGACGTGATTGGCATCCAGTGGGCGCTGGGATTCACCTCCGCGCTGCTGGTCGTGCTGGCGCTCGGCACCTACGTGCTCTCCCCCAAGTTCCGCAACCTCGCCTAGCGCACCCCTCGAGGGCTACGAACGCAGAGGGCGGCCGCAAGGCCGCCCTTCCTGCTGGCGCCACCCGCACGCCTCGATGCGTCGTCGGGGCCGAGGCGTCCCGCGCCCATGTCGGGCGTCAGGGGAGGACCGCGAGCACCTCGTCGGCGTCAATCGCGAGGTCCCACGGCTCGCCGTCACGGTCCACGAGGTAGAACGGCTCGCGTCGGTCGCTACGCTGCCCCGTGATCCCTCGGACCACGACACCGGACCCGTCGGGGATCCACGCCACGACGATCCCGGGTGTGCTGATCGACCGCCGCACGTCGAACTGCTGGTTGAACAGGACGAGTCGCGTGTCGCCCGAACTGCCTCCGTAGGTCACTGCGATCTCCCCGTTGGGAGACCAGGCGCAGGCTCCGACGACGGCCGTGGCCTCCACCTCGCGGGACACGGCGAGCCAGCGGGCGTTCGACGTCGTGAAGTCGTAGGCGAAGGCGGCTGTCGGCGCGACCGCGTAGCTGTCGCCGTTCGTCGCACAGACGCGCGCTCCGAGGGGTGCCCACGCTCGGTAGAGCTGCCACGGCAGCCGCGTTGGCCCCGCCGAGGCCGAGCGACGATCGACGGCGTACCAGTGCGAACCCTCGATGTAGAGCCGCTGGAAGATCAGGTGCTGCCCGTCCGGTGACCACGACGGCCGCACATCGATGGTCGGACAGCCGCCGAATCCCGCGGAGGGCGCACGCTCGGCGGAGGCGGACGGGGTCGCGGGAGTGCAGGGCGACGGCACCGCCACGGCGTCAGCTCCCGACTCGAGGTCGCGCACGTGGAGGCCGTCCGTGCTCGCGTAGGCGACGAGCCGGCCGTCGCCGGTCACGCTCGCGGAGTCCCCGGCGAAGCGCCCGAGGAACGGGTACTCCAGCACGCGCACCGGGGCGCCGCTCGCGGCCAGCCGGTACAGCGCGACCGTGGTCTGACCGACGCTCGTCGTCTCGGACTCCGCTTCCGTGAAGTAGAGCTCGAGCCCGTTCACCGTGCGCACGGAGCCCGCGAGGCCACGCGCTCCCGTCCCACCGCCGCTCAGCTCGTACGCAGCGCCCGCACCATCGAGGCGGGTCAGCGACAGCGCGTTGCCGCGCCGCACGACGAACGTGCCCGCGGGCGTCGCGACGCCTCGAGTGGCCGGCGGTGCGGGCGTCGGAGTGGCTGTCGGAGGGGCGATCCCGGGGCGGAACGCGGGCGTGGGCGTGACCGTCGGGCGTATTGGCGTGGGGAAGGGGCTACTCGGTGGCGAGGGCAGGCTGAGCACCGATGCACCATCGCCACCCGTGGAGGCCGGCTCGGCGGTCGCGGTGGGGCTCGGCGAGCCGCCTCGGGCGGTCCACGTAGCGAGGACGCCCGCGCCCGTGGCTCCACCGGCGATGAAGATGGCCGCAGCGAGGAGCAGGCGGCGCATGCTGACTCCCTCGCGGCCATCGTATCCGGCCGAACGTGCTCCGGCCCCTGCCGATCGACCTGCCCTGTCTCCCGAGGTCGCCGCGTCTGTAGAGTGGACGCGTGAGGCCAGAGCCGTCAGCGCGGTTGCTCGTAGTGGCGGTCGCCATCCTGCTGGTGACCGGTTGCGCCGACGAGGACCTGCGCGGCACCTCATCAGGGCGGCCCGCGTCCCCCCCGAGCACGGTCGCGACTGCCGCCCTCGCCACGCCAACCGTCGAGGGGCCGCGCGCACTACCGGGGCTGACGAAGACGAAGGACGGAGCGGTCGTCACGCAGACGCCGAGCGCGATGCCGCTCCCTCCACCGCGGCTGCCAGTCTCGTCCGGGCTGTGGCTTGCACGCATCGATGGGCCTGCGCCCGGCATCGTGAAGCTGCACGACATCCCGGAGCTGCGAGGCGAGCAGCGCACGTGGATCGAGGGCACGTTCGCCCTCGACGGCAGCGTGTGGGTGAAGATGCTCAACGGCGCGCCCGAGCACTTCGCGCCGGACGGCTCCCCGCTCCCGACGTCGGCGCTCGGTGCTGACGAGGCGCCGCGCTGCGAGCAGCCCCAGTACGACGTACCGCGGGTCACGGTCGGCGGGCGCCAGTACGACGCGAATTGCGGCTCGATCTCGCCCGATGGACGGCTGATGACGTGGCGTTCGCGCGCGGCGCCCGGTGCCGCGCCCGCTGCGGCGCCCCTCGATGTCTACCTGCTCGACCTCGAGAGCGGCGTATCCCGACAACTGCCCGTCACCTCGCGAGGCGGCGCGGGGGACTCGTTCTGGAACGACCGCTGGTCCCCCGGAGCCGAGTTCGTGCTCCTGATCTGGTTCGGTGACGATGAGGCGTACCTGGCCGATCGCGCCGGGAACGTTCGCCCAGCCGGGCGGCAGCGAGGGCTGTTCGCCCTCGACCGTGCGATGAGCTGGTCGCCCTCCGAGCTGGCGTACCTCAGTCCGGGCGTCGACGGCGTGCCGTTCGTGGAGTGGCCGGCCACCGGCCGCCGCGTGTTCCTCCCTGCTGCGAGTTGGCCCGCGCACTTTGACCTGTCGGGGCGGTTTGTGGTGTGGGTGGACGCTGGGCCTCAGGGCCCCACCACGGTCGTCGCCGACACCGAGACCGGCGAGGTGGTGGCGCGCTGGACCGGCACGCAGGCGATGCGCTGGAAGGTGCCGCTGAGCGGCGTGACGTCCGTCGAGGGCCGCCCGGCCGGACTGATGGAGCTCGATCTTCGCTCACGCGAGTCGACCGGCAACCCGACACCCGACAGCGTGTGGAACACGACGACCGTCGTGCACCATCCGCTCCTCGCCCATCCCCTCGAGTTGCCGAAGTCGGGCAACGCCGCCTGGTCGTCCGACGGCATGCGCGTGGCCTGCGTCCGAGGCGAGCTCGTGGAGCGGGTGATCGAGGCGACGGCGACGACTGGACGCGCCCTCATGATCGACGCGACGTGGATCGTTGAGGTCCTCGACGTCCGCTCGGGTGAGCGCCGCGAGATCACGAGAGTGCGCGACAGCCGCGGTACGCCGGTGCTGACGTGGAGCCCTCGAGGGGACGCGCTGCTGATCACCTTCCCGCCGCCCAGCGGGATCTGACGGTCGAGACCTTCCCCACACGACGGGGACGTAAACAGCCGGTCGGGTCCTAATCAACCCGACCGGCTGAGGTCTGACGCGGAGGTCCGAGGACGGTCGCTACTCGGCGGCCAGTGAGCGGTACAGCGAGGGCAGGCGGCGCGGCAGCGACTCGATGTTGTCGACCACCTCGTAGCCCACGTCGTCCATCATCTGCTTCAGGTAGTCGTGGCCTTCCTTGTCGACCGTGATCAGGAAGGGCGTGATCCCCGCGCGCTTGGCCTCCTGCAGGGCCTGGTGCGTGTCGTGGACCGCGTACTCCTTCTCGGTGCGGTCGCGGCCGTAGCCGTGATCCTGCGGACGGCCGTCCGAGACGAGGATGAGGATCTTCACCTTCGCCTCGAACTCCTGGAGCTTCCAGATCGTGTGCCGGATCGCCGGACCCATCCGCGTCGAGCGGATCGGCTCGATCTTGTCGACGCGCCGGCGCACCGAGTCGTCCAGCTCCTCGTCGAGGTCTTTGATCACGTAGTACTCGACGTTGTCACGGCCGTAGCCTGAGAAGCCGTAGATGCCGTAGCTGTCACCGATCGCCTCGAGGGCTTCGATGATCAGGATCGCCGACTCCTTCTCGAGGTCCACGATGCGCTTGGGCGGCTCGAGCGCCTGCTTGGCGCGCCGCTGCGCGAGCCACTGGAAGTACTTCCGCGGGTCGTCGTCGAAGTCGTCGTCCTGGTCGTACTTCGGCTTCTGCTTCTCGATCTCCTCGTCGGTGGAGGCGGACATGTCGAGGAGGAACGCGACGGCCACGTCGCGCTCGATCTTGTTGCGGCGCCAGTAGATCCGCCCGAGGGGACCCGTGCCCGCCCGCTTGTCGACGATGAACTCGATCGCCGCGTCGATGTCGACGTCCTCGCCGTCCTCGAGCCGCTTGATCTTGCGGAACGTCTCCGGACGCATGATCTCGAACTGGCGGCGCGTCTCCATGACCAGGCCGTGGTTCTTGCGCAGCGTGTCGTCGTAGTAGTCGAGCTCGCCTTCCTCGCCCAGGCGCTCACCGACGCGGCACCAGCGCGGGCGGTAGTCGCCGGCGCGGAAGTCCCACTCGTCGTAGTACTTCCAGGTGACCTCGACGGGCAGGTCCTCCATCGGACCCGGCTCCTCCTCGACACCCCCGCTGCCGTCCTGCTCGCCCTGCTGCGTCTTCTGGTCCGTCTGAGGCGTGCCCGCCTCCTTCTCGAGGTTCGAGAGGAAGAGGCCCAGCGTCGAGGAGAGGTCGCCCTCCGCCATCTCCGAGATCGTGATCTCAACCGAGTTCTCGAGGAGCTGCTTGAGCTGCTCGGCGGACATCGGCGAGAGGACCGCGTCGCCCTGCAGGCCCTGCTGCTGCAGGCGCAGCTGCATCAGCAGCTGGACCAGCTCCGGCTTGAAGTCGCCGCGGAACTCCGGCTGAGGCGGGTTCTGGAAGGCCACCTCCTCGCCGGAAGGAACGAGGGGTCCCATGTCCCCGTCGCCGCCACCGCCCGGCATCATCGGGTTGATCGAGAGGTAGTCCTCGTCGTAGGCGACCCAGTCGTCCTTGAGCATGTCGCTGACGATGTTGGGGATGCGCTCCATGATGTCGTAGAGGGCCGTGGCCACCTCGGCCGAGTCCTGCACCGTGGCGCCCGGCTGCTCGATCACGCGGAGGGCGGCCAGCCCCTGCCCGAGGAGCGACTGCAGCGGCATCGGCCACATGATCGTGTCGGGTCGCCCGAGGGACGCCCGCAGCAGATTCTCGACGAACGCCGCCTGGAGGCCCATCGAGCGGACATCGGGCCGGCGGTTCGCCTCGTAGGACTGGAGGCGGCGCAGCGCCTCGCGGATGCCGCTGTACTCGCGCGACACCACCTGGTCGATGCGCGTGTCCTCCACCACCGTGAACAGGCCCGCGATCATCGTGCGGTCGGCAAAGAGGTCGAAGTAGCGCTGCATCGGCGTGACGGCCGCGAGCTTCTGCGGCGCGTCGGACGCCTCGAGGTGCGACGGCGGCGGCGTGTTGGCCTCGCGCGCGAGGACCGTGCCGCCGGTGTAGGTGCCCGGCTCGCCGTAGCGATAGGAGAACGCACCGAACTCGAGGCGGCCTGTCTGGTGCGTCGTGAAGACCTTGTACGCGATGAAGTTCGCGCGCTGCTCCTCGTACGCGTTGACGTACGGCGGCAGGTAGATCGAGGTGCCCTCGGTCGTGGCCACCGACTCGGTGACCCAGCCGATGCCGCGGTCCACGAGGTCCTCGGTGGAGCGCACCGCGATCTGCTCGCCGGTCAGCGCCTTGGCGTAGAGGCGCAGCGTCGTGCCCACCGAGGAGAGCTCCACCCGAGCCGAGAGAGCCGCGAGGGAGTCCTCGGCGCGCGTGGACTCGAGGCGGAAGTACGCCTCGGCGCCCTCCGCGTTGCGCTCGATGAAGAGGATGTCCCGGCCTGCCTCGGACCAGCGCTCCATCTGCTCGGGCGTCAGCCGCGAGCGGACGAACGGCGCCGACTTGAGGTACTCCATCGCCGAGGTCGGGCTGCCCGTGGCGAGCCGGCGCGCGAAGCGGATCATGTCGCCGTGGTCGGCCGGGTCCATCTGTGCGAGGGATGTCGCGGCCTCCGCGAAGAGCGGGTAGCCCTGGCGCCCGATCTCCGTCGTGACGCGCGCCGCCAGGTCGAGGAAGTCGGCGCGCTGGCCGGACTCCACGGCCTGGAGGAGGCGCGGGCCGCGCTCGAAGTAGAGGCGGGTGTCGGCCCACGAGGCACGCGTGACGGCGCGGGCGAAGCGCAGGAACGCCTCGCGGTCGTCCGCCTCCAGCTGCCCGAACACGCCCGCGGCTGTCTCGAGGCAGGCCGTGGCCAGCTCGTAGGAGCGCTCCGTGAGGGCATCGATGACGTCCACGAACTCGTCGAGGGCGCTCAGCGTGAGCACGCCGAGGAGCGCCGGGCTCGTCGAGTAGAACAGCGACGACAGCGAGATCGACTTCCAGTTGCCGCGGCAGAGGCGCTCCCCGAGGTTGGCGAGCGGCGTGAGGTCCTCGGCAGGCAGCAGATCGAGGAGCGCGGGTGTTGCCTTGACATAGGCAGCCGACATCAGCGCGGAGCTGCTGGCCAGCTCGGCGGCCGTCTCTCCCCACTCGACCAGCGTGTCGAAGTCGATGCGCGGGGCGATCTCGGGGGAGGCGCGGAAGTACTCGGCGGCGGCTTCCCAGGAGCGCAACGAGTGGTGGGCGAGCTTGACCCCCTGGTCGGCCCAGGCCTCGAGTTGCTCCGGGGTCAGGCGGCGCTCCAGCGTGCCGAGGGCGGCAGCGAACTCGTCCGGGAGGGAGGCGCCGAAGCCGCGGAGCTCGGGAGTGAATCGCTCGATCAGGTCCTGGGTGGAGGTCATAGGGCGACGTCCTTGTTGGTCTGGAACAGCGGAGCCGCGGCGCTGCCGCGGCTCGAAGCTGGCCGTGTGCCGAGGCCCCCCACGCGCGGGAGCCGGTTAGTTCTCGAAGATCGAGGTGACAACTTCCTCGATGGAGCGCTGCACCTCGAGGTCATCCGTGAGTGCCCAGACGATGGCCACCTGGCAGGCGCGCCGCGGCGCGATGCCCTGCGCGATGAGCTTGCCCGCGTACACCAGGAGACGGGTCGAGACGCCCTCGGCAAGACCGTGCTCCTTGAGGTTGCGGACCTTCTCGGCGAGCTTGGCGAGCTCCTGCGCATCCTCGGCGGAGCACAGGGACTCGACGCGGATGATCTCCGCTTCCTGGTCGCGCGGCGGGTAGCCGAACTCGATGGCGATGAAGCGCTGGCGCGTCGAGTGCTTGAGATCCTTGAGGGCGGACTGGTAGCCCGGGTTGTAGGACATCACCAGGAGGAAGCCATCCGCGGCCTCGAGCAGCTCCCCGCGCTTGTCGATCGGGAGCAGGCGGCGGTAGTCGGTGAGGGGGTGAATGAGGACGGTCGTGTCCTTGCGCGCCTCGACGATCTCGTCGAGGTAGCAGATGGCCCCGACCTTCACGGCGCGGGTGATCGGACCGTCGATCCAGCGCGTGTTGTCCCCTTCGAGGAGGTACCGGCCGACGAGGTCGGACGCCGTGAGGTCCTCGTGACAGGCGACGGTGATCAGCGGGACGCCCTCGTTGGACTTGTCCCCGAGGTGCTCGTGGAGGCGCCACGACATGTACTCGACGAAGCGGGTCTTGCCGGCGCCGGTGGGCCCCTTGAGGAGCACCGGGATCTGGCGCTCGTAGGCCTGCTCGAAGAGCTGGATCTCGTCGTTGATCGGGAGGTAGAACGGCTCCTCGGTGAGCCGGAACTCTTCGACGGCGATCTGCTTGAAGGCCTGGGGCTGGGTGATGGTCACAGTCTGCCTCGCACTAGCTGCCGCACCGTCCGGGTGCGGATTGGTCGGGTGGACGTTGGTCGGGCTGCGGCCTACGGCTGCAACTTCTTCCAGCGCGCCTCGACGCGCTTGGTGAGGTCATCGAGGGTGTCCGAGTTGTCGATCTTCACATCGGCGTGGGCCAGCCGCTCCTTGTTGGAGAGCTGGGAGTCGATGCGCGCCTGCGCCTGGTCCGCGGAGAGGTTGTTGCGGGCCATGAGGCGCTCACGAGCGACCTCGGGGCGGACGTAGACCACCCAGACCTCGTCGACGAGGTCGATCCACTCGGCCTCGATCAGCACCGCCGCCTCGAGGACGACGACGCCGATGGTCCCGCGCGTGCGCTCAGCGTCGATCTCCTCGGCGGCCATGCGCCGGATCTCGGGCCACGCGATGTCGGTGAGGCGCTTCATCTGGACCGGGTCGCCGAAGACCTTGCCCCCGAGAGCCTGGCGGTTGATTGAGCCGTCCGAGGCGACGATGTCGTGGCCGAACTCGTTGACGACCTTCTGGAAGCCGGGGCTTCCCGGCTCGTAGACGCGGTGACCGAGGCGGTCAGCGTCGATCACGTGCGCGCCGTACTGGCGCAGCTGCTCGGCAGCCGTCGACTTCCCGGAGGCGATACCCCCGGTGAGACCGATGACGATCATGGTGTCTCCCGAAGAGGGTGGCGGCGAGGGTGCCCGGGTCGTGGCAGGCCGATCCCGTGTGGGCTGATTCGCTCACTGATTTGCGTGCATTGTATTTTCGCGGGCCGCTGGTAGCAAGGTGAGTTATGGCGAGGGGAAGTTGAGGGACAAGCAAAGAGGCCGCCGAATTGCCTCGGCGGCCTCCTGAGGGGCAAACGGTGGACTCACCGGGAGTCCAAACACGTTCGAAGGTGGCTGCTTACTTGGCGGCTTTCACGGCCTCGATGAGGGCCGGAACGACAGCCTTCCAGTCACCCACGATGCCGTACTTCGCGCTCTTGAAGATGTTGGCTTCCTTGTCGCGGTTGATGGCGACGATCATCTTCGAACCGCTGCAACCCGCCATGTGCTGGCTGGCGCCGGAGATCGCCACGGCGACGTAGAGGTCCGGGGTGACCACCTTGCCGGTGAGCCCCACCTGCTTCGCCGGCGGGTACCAGCCGAGGTCGACCGCGGCGCGCGAGGCGCCCGTGGTGGCCTTGTCCGCGCCGAAGGCGTCGGCGAGGGCCTCGATCTCCCGGAACGAGTCGGCATCCCCGAGGCCGCGGCCACCGGCGATGACGATCGGGGCCTCCTCCATCTTGAGGCCGGCCGACACCGCTGCCTCCATGCCGACGATCTCGATGTTCGAGGCAGGCGCAGCACCAAGGTCGACCGTCTCACCGGAGGCGCCAGCGGCCGGCTCGGCAGCGTCGAACGACTTCGCGCGGACCGTGGCCACGGCGGGCGCGGTCGTGAAGCTGTAGACGGCCTGGGCGTTGCCGCCGTAGCAGGGGCGGGTGGCCTTGAAGGCGCCGCCGTCCATCGCGACGCTCACGCAGTCCATCGCGGCCGCGGTGTTGCGGCGGAACGCGATGCGCGGGGCGACGTCGCGGCCGACGGGCGACTGGGCGAAGAGCACGACGCCCGGGTTCTGCTGGCCGATCGCGTTGTCGACGGCAGCGGCCCACTGGTCGGCGCGCACGTCGTCGTACGCCGCGTCATCCGAGGTGAAGGCCTTGCCCGCGCCGGCCGCGAAGGCCCCGGCGGCGGCGCCGCTGGCGCCTGACCCGAGGAGGGTGACGGCGACCGCGCCGCCCTCGGCGAGCGACTTGGCCGCGTTCAGCAGCTCGGCAGTTGTGGAGGTGATGGCGCCGCCGGCGAGCTCACCGACGACGAGTACGTCCTGTGCCATGGTTGGTGTTCCTTTCGAGGGTTCGTGACTGCTCGGGGCGGGCGGCTAGAGGACCTTGTCGGCCTGGAGGGCCTTGACGAGGTTCTGCGCCTGCTCCTGGGGCGTCTCGCCCTCGATGATGATCACGTTGCCGCCCGACTGCGGGATGAACAGCCGCTCGAGCTTGAGGCGCGCGCCCGCAGCACCAACGCTCGAGGCGTCGATGCCGAGGTCAGCCGCCGACCACTTGGTCACGGTCTTCTTCGCGGCCTGCATGATCTGCGCGAGCTTCGGGTAGCGGGGCTCACCCAGCTCGTTGGAGACGGTAACGACGGACGGCAGGGGGGTCTTCACGGTCTGGAAGCCGTCCGGGAGGACGCGCTGGACGACCAGCTTGTCGCCATCCAGCTTCACGTCCTTGGCAATGATCGAGGCCGGCCAGCCGAGGGTCTCGGCGATACCGACACCGGTCTGGCCCATGTCCCAGTCAGCGGCCTGGCGGCCACAGAAGACCGCGTCGACGTTGCCAAGCTTCTGGATCGCGGCCGAGAGGATCTTGACCGTCCCGTTCCAGTCGGAGCCCTGGAAGGCGTCGTCATCGAGGAGCAGACCCTCATCGGCGCCCATCGCGAGCACCTGCTTGATGGCCGCTGCCGCGGACTCCTTGCCGAGCGAGACGACCGTGATCTTGACGTCGCTGCCCGCCTCCTTGAGGCGGAGTGCGGCCTCGGCCGCGATGGCGTCGAACTGGCTGAGGACCGGGGCGATGCCCTGGGCGGGGATCACCTCGTTGGTCTGCTCGTTGACTCGGAACGCCGAGGGCGGCGTCTCCGGGTCCGGGATCTGCTTGGCGCATACGACGAAATGCATGGGTTCCGTTCCTCCCCCCGCGGGAGCACCGCCCCCGAGGCGTCATTCAACCCGGGAGCAACCCCGGGACCGCGTACTGGTGCGAGGACCGTGTCCGGCCGCCATCCGTCCATGGGATGTCGGTGGCACGCACTCCCCGCCGAGGGCCGAGCGCAGTGCAGACACTGGCCCGGTGCGCCACCGGTATGTCGTCGAGACAGGTTCCGGAGCGCACTGCCCGGCAAACCTCGCCGAGCAGCAATGTTTCGTGCACGGCGATCTTCGCCGAGCAGCAGTATCACTGCGCGGCGAGGGGTAACTCGCCGCGCAGCATTGTAGTGAGGAATTCGCGGAATGGCTTGGTGTGATCAGGCCTTTGCCGCGTCCGGTCCCAGGACCGCCTGCTCGAGCAGCTCGGCGACATCGAAGGCGCGCATGCGACTGTCCTCGTCGGGCTGGATGGCCGGGATCCCATCCTCGAACATCTGGATGCAGAACGGGCAGTTCGAGACAAGGCCCGTGGCGCCGGTCGTCGTCGCCTCCTCGGTGCGGACGTGGTTGACGCGCCGCTCACCGAGCTCTTCCTGCCACATGTTGCCGCCGCCCGCACCGCAGCAGAGGCCGGCGCTCTTCGTGCGCTGCATCTCGCGGAGCTGGGCGCCCGGCAGGACCGAGAGGATCTCGCGCGGGGCGTCGTACACCCCGTTGAGCCGCCCGAGGTAGCACGAGTCGTGGTACGTGACCGAGGTCGTCGCGATCGGGAACTTCGGGACGAGCGTCCGCTGCTGCACCGCCTTCGCGAGGAACTCCGTGTGGTGGAGCACCTCGAAGTGGCCGTCGAACTGCGGGTACTCGTTCTTGAACGTGTTGAAGCAGTGCGGGCAGTTCGTGATCACCCGCTGCACGTTCTTCGCCTTGAACGTCTCGATCAGCTGCTGGGCCAGGATCTGGTAGAGGTACTCGTTGCCGAGGCGCCGCGCCGGGTCCCCGTTGCAGGTCTCCTCCTGCCCGAGGACCCCGAAGGAGGCGCCGGACTCGCGGAGGAGGCGGAACACCGAGCGGGTGATCGGCAGGTTGCGCTCCACGAGGGAGCCCGAGCAGCCGACCCAGTAGAGGTACTCCTGCGACCCGTCGAAGATCGGGACCTCGCCGAGGCCCTCCATCCACGTCGTCCGCTCGAAGGCGGTGCCGCGCCACGGGTGCCCGCGCATCTCCATGTTCTCGAGGGCCTGCTGGGCCGTGGCCGGGATGCGCGCCTCGTCGAGCACGAGGTAACGGCGCATGTCCACGATCGTCGGCACGTGCTCGATGAGCACCGGGCACTCCTGGACGCACGCCCCGCAGGTCCGGCACGCCCACAGCGTCTCGTCCTGGATCACCTCGCCGACCATCGCGACGGTCGACACGGCTCGGACGTCGCCGCCCTCGTGGCCCACGCGCTGGATCTCCGGACCCACGTCAGCGAGGTGCCGCTTCAGGTCCTGGATGAGGTGCATCGGGGAGAGGGGCTGGCCCGCGAGGTTCGCGGGGCAGACGTTGGTGCAGCGCCCGCAGCGCACGCACGCGTCGAGCTCGAAGAGCTGCTTCCAGGTGAAGTCCTGGATCTGGCCGACGCCGAAGACCTCGCGCTCCTCGATGTTGGGGATCGCGTTGAGGCGGCCCGGTGCGTCGGTCCGGAGGAAGAACGCATTCACCGGCGCGAACAGCAGGTGGTCGAGCTTGGTGAAGACGATCAGCCCGAGCCAGCCGAACGCAATCACGACGTGCGTGAGCCACGACCAGTAGTGCGCGAACAGCATCTGCGACTCGGACATCTCGAAGATCGAGAAGAACAGCGCGCCGCTCGCCGAGACGAACGACCACGTCGCCCAGTCGGGGTGCTGCTCGAGTTCGGTGGCGAGGATGCGGAAGGTCTCGACGGCGAACCCGGTGAGGAGCACCAGGCCGAGGCCCCAGATGATCAGGTGGTCCTCGAGGCGCTCATCCCAGCGGATCCGGTGGTAGTTGTCGAAGTAGCGCCGGTAGAGGGCCATGCCCACGCCGACCAGCCCAATGAGGCCAAAGAGGTCGCCGTAGAAGGAGTAGAAGAGGTAGTAGTTCCCGGTCAGGAAGTGCAGCTGGAGGTCATCGTCGATCGCGACCTGTGCGGTGACGAACGTGAGCATCACGATCGACGACAGGATGCACCAGTGCATGATGCCCGCGTAGCGGTCTCGGCGGAGCTTGTCCTGCGTGAGGCCGAAGCGCGTCATGTTGCGGAGGCGGTTCGGGAGGTCATCGAGGATGCCGGGCGTCGGTTTCCCGATCATCCAGATCGTCGCGTGGCGCACGAGGCCGTACACGAGCAGTCCGACGAGCGCCGCCATGAGCGTGTACGCGAGCCAGCCGGGCACCTCGTTCCAGAAGACCTCGCGGCCGGGCGAGGTGCGCTCGGCCTCCTGGGCAACGATGACACCGGTGCCCGCGAGGCCTACGGCGGTGCTCCACCACGCCCCCAGGACACGAGTCCGGGCGGGCTTACCCTCGGGGATGACGACCTCAGCAGTTGCCACGTTCAGGCCGGGTTCGCGGTCTTGGCGGCGTGCTGGTCGCGGAGCTCGTTCTTGAGCACCTTGCCCAGGTGGTTGCGCGGGAAATCGTCCACCCATTCGTAGATGGCCGGCGCCTTGTAGGAGGCGAGCCTGGTCTTCACGTAGGCCGTGAGGTCCTCATCGGTGGCGGCCTGCCCCTTGACCGGGATCATCAGCGCCTTCACCACCTCGCCCCAGTCGAGGTCGGGCACACCGATGACCGCAGCCTCGGCGACCGAGGGGTGCCCCTCGAGGACCTGCTCGATCTCGGCGGGCGCGATGTTCTCGCCGCCGCGGATGATCATGTCCTTGATGCGGCCGGTGATGAAGAGGTACCCATCCTCGTCGATGCGACCGACGTCACCCGTGTGCAGCCAGCCATCGTGGATCGCCGAGGAGGTGGCCTCTTCCTGCTTGTGGTAGCCGCGCATGACGCGGTCGCCGCGCACGCAGATCTCGCCGTCCTCGCCGTCAGGGAGCTTGCGCCCGTCCGGCCCCAGGATGCCAATCTCGATGTCGGGCATGGGGCGCCCGACGGAGCGGAGGCGCACGAGCTTCTGCTCGTTCTCCTCCGGCGTGCCGTTCATCTTGTGGTCGTCGGGACCGAGGAACGTCATCGAGCCCGTCGCCTCGGTCTGGCCGTAGGCGTTCATGAGGTCGACGGCCGGGAACACGTCAACCGCGCGGCGGACCACCTCGTAGGGCATCGGCGCCGCGCCGTAGGTGATCGCGCGGAGCGAGTGCAGGTTGTATGAGGAGAAGTTGTCCACCTCCATGACGCGCTTGAGCATCGTCGGGACCACGAACGCGTGCGTGACGCCCTCGCTCTCCACCGCCTGCAGCCAGGCCGCCGGGTCGAACGCCGGGAGGATCACCAGGCGGCGGCCCGAGAAGACCGCGCTCGCCATCGTGGAGGCGCCCGCGATGTGGAAGAACGGCACCGAGGCGAGCACCACCTCCTGCTCGGAGACCGGGTCCGGCGGCGACTGCGTGTTCACGACGAGGGCCGTCAGCGCGCGGAAGGAGAGCTGCACGCCCTTGGGCATCGCCGTGGTGCCGGAGGTGAAGATGAGGAGCGACACGTCGTCCTCATCGATGTCCGTGAAGACCGGGATATCCTCGGCGCCCGCGACCACCGACTCGTAGGTGGGGACGCCGGCCGCCTCAAACCCGAGGGTGATGACGTTCTTGACGTTCGGCACGGTCGCTCGGATCTCCTGGAGCAGCGGGTAGTAGCGCTCGGAGATGAAGAGGGTGCTGATGTCTGCCGTGTTGATCATGTACGTCAGCTCGTCCGGCTTCGCCCGGAAGTTGAGCGGCACGAACGTCGCCCCAACCGCCGAGGTCGCGTAGTACGCCTCGACGAACTTCACGGAGTTCACCGACATCACGCCGACGTTGTGGCCCTTGCCCACGCCCATCGCGAGGAGGCCCTGCGCCAGCCTGTTCACGCGCGACTGGAACTGCTCGAAGGTGACCCGCTCGTCGGGGTCCACCAGCCCGATGCGGTCCGGAACGATGGCGGCAGTGATCGTGATGAACTCGGCAGTGTTCATGCTCAGGCACCCCTTACGAGCTGTTCCCGGAACGTCGGGAGCGATAGGCCGGTGGTAGCGGCCTCGTCAGCCGCGATTGAAAGCTGGCCGTCGGCGTCAAGTTCGACTGCGACGCTTCGCAAGTCCAGCCCATCTCCCTGCAAGCCGCGTCCTGCGAGGTCGTACGTCGCCCCGCTGCACGCGTCGAAGAACCGACCTGCCTCGCCGGGTCCGCCCAGGTCAGGACGGAACGTCACGCGGCAGCGATCGCGTCCGGGGGGATTGTGCGGGTCGATATCGGAGAGCACGAGCGGCGATCCGTCCGCCAGCCTGACCACGAAGACGTGATCGGTGGCGTGGTAGATGACCTGGCCCGGCTGCACCCCGTCCAGCGACCCGAGACGGATCCTCCCGTCGCTCCGCCCCTGCACCCCCACGAACGCGAGCACAAGGATCGCGCCGAGGGCGAACAGGCCCACCGAGACCAGGCAACCCGCCTGGACGCCCGTCGGCTCCTGAGCCACGCGGCTGGAGTCGTCGATGGCGTGCGTCAGGTCGCCTCCCAGAGGCGAAGTCGCGCCACTATAGGCAATCGGAAGAGCGAGAGGCAATGTGGCACTGCGCGGAGATGTGGTATGCGGCGCGACCAGCATCGGAGGGCGCGCGGGAGCGACACAGCGCTACGCGATGGCCTCACGGAGCCGGCGCGGGCGGGCGGTCGCGACCGAGGACCTCGACGAAGATGTGCTGTTTGCCGTCGCTGAGCGTCTTGTAGGCGATTTCAAACGTGCGTAGCGGCTCGACTGGGCCCGTGCCCGGGTCGATCTGGTCCCCGTGCAGGGCATAGACGGCGCCCGAGCACGGATCCTCGAACACGCCCGCGACCCCGTTCGCGTTCACCGCGCGCCCGCGTGGGTCGTCGGGCAGGTAGCGGACGGCGCAGTCCGAGGAGCGCGGGCGCCCATCGACGGCGCGGACCTTCCCGCTCGCGAGCCCCACGAGGTAGAAGTCGAGGTCCGCGATGGGCCGCACGCCCCCGATCGTGAGGCCCTCCACCGGGCCCGCGTCGTACTCGAACACCTTGATCTGCGGGTCCGCGACGAAGTAGCCCCAGAACACCGCACCCACGCTCAGCACGCTGACCACGAGGAGTCCCGCCGGCACGAGCCACCTCGGGATGCGCGTGGCGCCCCCCGAGGCGTTCGGAGCGGTGACCTCGCGCGTCACGAGGGCGACCCGACCGACGCGGCGATCGCGCGCTCGACGCGGAGGGCGTGCGCCAGCGGCAGGTCGATCCCCTCGATGACCGCGCGCTTCGTCGCCCGCACGGCCTCCGCGGGCAGGGTCGCGAGGCGCTGGGCCCACCCGCGCGCCGTCGACTCGAGGTCCGCGCGGGCCACGACCGCGTGCACGAGCCCCGCCTCCAGGGCCCGCGCCGCGTCAAACGGCTCCCCCGAGGTCGCCATCAGCAGGGCGTCGGAGCGCGCGATGTGGCGCGGGACGGTCTGCGTCCCACCCGCCGAGGGGATGTAGCCCAGCGTCACCTCGGGGAGCGCGAACCGCGCATCCTCGGACGCCACGCGCAGGTCGCAGTACATCGACATCTCGAGGCCCGCGCCGTAGGCAAAGCCCTGGATCGCCGCGACGAGGGGCACGGGCAGCATCGACATCCGCCCCCAGAGATCGCGCTGGAGTCGGGCATCGCGGGCTGCGAGGTACGACGGTGCGGTCCCAAACTCGAGGATGTCCGCCCCCGCCGAGAACGCGCGCTCGCCCGCCCCGCGGATGACCACCGCTCGAACTGTGGGGTCGAGCCGGATGAGGTCGAACATCGTCCAGAGCTCGTCGCGCATCTGGAGGTGGACCGCGTTCAGGCGGTCAGGGCGGTTGAGCGTCAGCCAGAGGACATCGCCCTCGCGGTCCGCCTCGATGAATGGCACGTGGCTAGAGCCAGTCCGGCTTCTTGATCGGCGAGACTTCCTGCCGCTCGTGCTCGCGCTGGACGGCCGCGTTCACCTTCTGGGTGAGGACCTTCATGGCATCGGAGCCGGGCGTCATGTCGTCAGTGCGCCAGCGACGGAGGGCGGCGATGCCCTTCTTGTCGGACTTGAGCGCGGGGATCGTGACGAGCTCGTCGACGATGGAGTTGAACATCGTCCAGACCTCTTCGATCTCGAATTCCACCTTCATCCGACGCGCTCCTCCCGGGCGGACACACGCATCGAGCCACGGCGCCGCAGGTAACGCGTCGTCTGCTCATCGATGGAGGTGCCGAGGGCGCCGTTGAAGCGCTCGGCGTACTCGTCGAGGCCCTTCGTGCCCAGGTCGTGCTCGCGGCGCCACGCGCGGATCGCCTCCTTCGCCTCGCTCGACAGGTCCACGTTGTCGAGGACCTGCGCCGAGACCAGGGCGACGATCGCCTGGACCTCGTCCACGTTCAGGATGACGTTCATCAGCGCTCCTTGTTGGCGGCGTTCCGCGAGTTCCCCCTGGCGACGAGTTCGAAGCGAGCGTTCGTCGACGGAATCACGGTGGGGCGAACGGGCCACCACGTCAACTGCCCTCGAGGAGCTGAGGAGCGCCCCTCAGCGGCCGGTGAACTCTGGCGGGCGGCGCTCCGCGAACGCGCGCACGCCCTCCGCACGATCCGCCGTCGTTTGGAGGATAACTGTCAGATCGAGCTCGTAGCGGAGCGCCTGCTGCAGTGGCATCTCCACCCCTCGATGGACTGCCTCCTTGGCGAAGCGGGTGGCGATCGGCCCCCGGGCCGCGATCGCCTCGGCGGTGGCGCGAGCTGTCGGCAGGAGCTCCTTCGAGGGCAGCACGCGGGACACGAGGCCGATGCGTTGTGCCTCGCTGGCATCGACCTCCTCGGCGAGGAGCAGCAGGCGCAGGGCGTGGGCTCGTCCCACCGCTCGAGGCAGGCGCTGCGTGCCGCCGCCTCGTGGGACGCGTCCCTCGGCGACATCCGCGAGGCCGAACCGGGCGTCCGTCGAGGCGAATCGCACATCCGCCGCGAGCGCCAGCTCGAGGCCCGCCGAGAGAGCGCGCCCCTCGATGACCGCGATCGTCGGCTGCGGGATCGCCGCGATCGCGTCGCAGGCGAGACCGGCGACGGCGGCCGCACCGCCATCGAGGAGGTCCGGTCCCCACCCCACGGCGAGGTCGGGGCCTGCGGAGGTGATGATGACCGCGTGCACCTCGTCGGTGAGGGCAGCCACATCCGAGGCGGCGGCGGCCACGTCCTCGGTGAACGCGCGCGTGACCAGCCCGCCCGGGGCATCGAGCGTGAGCGTGGCCACAAAGCGCTCGAGCGAGACAGTGACGTGCGGCACGTGGCGACTGTAGGCGGGCCCTGCAGGCGGCGCAAACCCGCCTCGACCGCCCCCTCCGCCGCCTCCCGTCCGT
>JADLFF010000097.1 GCA_020845735.1 Dehalococcoidia bacterium | reverse complement strand
GCCGGCATCGCGAACGACGGCGTGGTGCCCGCGCCGACGCTGTTCCCGCGAGCCGAGCCGTCCGAGTGGCGTCGCGCGCTCAGCCCCGAGGTCGCACGCGACCTCGCGCAGGTCATGGAGTACAGCGTGCAGTCCGGCTGGGCCTCGACGGCGGCCATCCCCGGCGTGCGGGTCGCGGGCAAGACCGGGTCCGCCGAGGTCGGCGAAGGCGAGGCATCGCACGCCGTCTTCATCGCGTTCGCACCGGTCGACGACCCTCGCGTCGCCGTGGCCGTGCTCAAGGAGCGTGCGGGGGCCGGCTCGTCGCAGGCCGGCCCCGTTGTGCGGGCCATCATCGAGGCGGCGCTCGCCGCTCCTCGCTGAGCACGCCACTGGCGACGCGCTCAGCGAGTGAGTAGGCTCGAGGCGTGCCGCTCAGTGCGCTCAGTGCGCTTGCCCTCGTGCTCCTCGTCGCGGGCGTGACCGGCCTCGTGGTCTTCGCGTTCCTGTTCTTCCGCGCCGCCAGCCGCGAACGGCCCGACTAGCGCTCAGGCCGTGGCCGGCTCCGGAGCCGAGCCCGCCTCGATGTCATGTGCGGCCGCTAATCCCCGGCCTGCGGCGTGAGGCCGTAACGGTCGCCTCGACGGTGACGCACGGCGAGGTCGACCGAGGCCAGGCGCCGGACGCCCTCGGCCATGGGCGACCCGCCGAGGAGGCTCATCATCAGGTAGTCGCCCAGCGCGTCCTCCAGGTGGTTGGTGTAGCCCTGCATGTCCTGGGCCTTGTTCATCATCCCCTTCGCGACGCGCACGAAGACCGGGTTGTTCTCGGCGACACGCCGCGCGTACGCGTAGGTCTCGCGCTCGAGGTCCTCGAGGGGCAGCACGCGGTTCACGAACCCGTACTCGGCCGCCTCGGTGGCGGAGATGAAGCGGCTCTCGAACACCAGCTCCTTGGCGCGCTTCACGCCGATGTCCCACGGGACCGACATGTACTCGATCACACCCGCGAGGAACGTCGCGTTCTGGGCCGCGAACACGAGGTCGAGGCAGCCCGCGAGCATCCAGCCCGCGTAGATGCAGTACCCCTCGACCATGGCGATGGTGGGCTTCGGGAAGTTGCGCCAGCGCAGGAGCAGATCGAGGTTGTACTTCTTGAAGTCGTTGTAGCGCTCGATGCCGGGGAGCGTGTCCCGGGCGGCCCGAGCGGCCGCGTTCTGCGGCGTGCCCAGGTCGTGGCCGGCCGAGAAGTTGCCGCCCGAGCCCCTCACGACGACGACGCGCACCTCGTCGTCGCGCTCGGCGAGCGTGAACGCGTCGTCGACCTCCTGCAGCAGCGGATGGCTCTGCGCGTTGCGGTACTCGGGGCGATTGAGGGTGATCGTCGCGATGGGGCCGTCGGTGTCGTAGCGGACGTACTCGAAATCCACGGGAGCCTCCTCGAATGCGCGCCGAGTCTAACCGGCAGCACCCTCTGCGCGCGGGGGCTCGCGCAGGGTGACCAGCAGCAGCCCGCCCAAGCCGAGCAGCAGGACGCCCAGGAGGCCGTAGCCAATGCTCAGCGAGGTCGCCGCGAAGGCCGCGGCCGCCATCGGACCGCAGAGGAACGCGACCGCTTGCGCGCTCCCCGCGAGGCCGAACGCCGTGCCGCGATGCTCGCGTGGGACATTCGCCGCGATGATCGCGTTCGTCGCGGGGACCATCGTTGCCTGCAGCAGCGCGAGGGCGGCGAACGCGCCGATGAACACGTAGGCCTCGGTCGTGAGTGCCAGTCCGATGAAGACCAGAGCCGTGAGCGCAACTCCGACGACGACCGTCGCGCGGAGGCGTCCGACGCGCACGATACGTTGCCCGATGACCAGGACGCCCGCCACCGCCGCGACTCCCGCCACCGTGAAGGCCAGGCCGGTGAGGCCCGCCACGTCGGTGCGCCCTTCGAGACGTTGAAGCGTGATCGGTGCAGACAGGCGAATCAGCTGGTCGATCGCGAACAGCGCGAAGTAGACGAAGACCGCGATGTAGAACTGCCGCTCGAAGGACCGCCAGACGCCGCGTCTTGCTGGTGCGCCGGCGTCGCGCCTGTTGACACGCGCCACAACCTGATCGCGCGGCACGAACAGGAGCACGAGGACGGCGGCGAACATCGGGAGCGTGGCGCCCGCGAAGATCGCGCCGCGGTAGCCGAACGACAGCGCCACGAACGCACCAATCGACGGTCCGATCGTGTTCCCCAGGTGCTGCGCTCCAGTCACCAGGCTCAAGCTCCGACTCATGTTGGTCTCGGAGGAGCTCACACTCGTCAGCGCGACCGCGGCGGGGATGAACCCCGAGAACAGCCCTTGCGAAATGAACGCGACCGAGAGGTGCCACGGTGCTTGCGCCAGCCCTGCGATCAGCATGGTCAGCGACGCGAAGACGAGTGCCCGCAGGAACATCGGCTTGCGTCCGTATCGGTCTGCGAGGACTCCCCAGACGGGCCCACTCACCAGTCTGCCGACGCCAAGGGCGCCGGTCGCGATCGCGACCCAGAAGATCGCCTCGGCGTCGGAGGCGGCTCCGAGCTCGCGCGCATAGAAGGGGATGAACGGCACCCAGAACAGCACGGAGAGGCTGGCGATGAACGTGCTGATAGCGATGTGCCAGGTCGACGCGGGGTGTCCCCAGCATGTCTTCGTGGGTGGGGGGAGTGGGAGCTCGTGGGGTGATGAGATCGTTCGTCTCCGCCCTCGAAGGAGCGCGCGTTGCGCTCACTGCGCGGTCCGCCTCAGTGGTGTAGCACGGCGACGGCGCTCGGTCGTCCGGTCAGCTCGCGCCGGGCCGCGCCGCTGCGGCCGATCCCGCGGCGTCGAGGGCTGCGATCTCGATCGGACGGAGGAGCCGGCGCGCCTCGGCGTCCGGCACCCAGCGAAGCTGGAGGAGCTCGAGGGGCAGCGTCGCCGGCAACGCGCTACCGAGGACGCACTCGAAGATCAGGCTGAGGCCCGGCGGTTCGCCTCGGTGCCCGTGCTGCCCGGCCACGAGGAGGCGGCCCATGCGGACCTCGATGCGCGGTCCCAGCTCCTCCGCGAGCTCCCGGCGTACGGCGACCTCGGGCGCCTCGCCGGGCTCCAGCCAGCCGCCGAGGAGGCCCCACGGGTTCCAGGGGCGGAACGTGTGCTCGGCGAGGAGGAGGCGCCCCTCGCGATCACGGATCAGGGCCAGCACACCGACGCGATGGCGCGGGGCGCCGAGGCGCACGGCGACGCCGAACAGCCCTCGGAGGGGGCCGCACGCGCGCAGGACCACGGCCACCGCTCGCTTCACCGTTCGAGGTTAGCCCGCGCGCGTCCGGCTCGCCGTGAGCCGGTCGCAGGGCCCGCCATCCTCGACAGTCGCCTGGGGACTTCCGGTTACGCGCTTCCGGCCCGGCGCTCGGAGAGCGGGTGTGCGCGGCGGCCCCACGCGATGAAGCCGTTGACCACCAGCCACAGGACGTTGCCCGGAAGCTGCTGGTACTCGCCTCGGTTGAGGTGGAACGCGATCGCGCCCAGCATCACGAGCACAAGACCGGCAGCCGCGAGGGGCACCAGCTGCGGCATGATCCTCGTGACCGCGGGGAGGATCAGTCCCAGCCCCCCAAGGATCTCCGCCAGCCCTGACACGAGATGGAGGGTCGGGCTCAGGTCGTACATCCAGGCCATCGGCGCGGGGAGCCCCTCGGGGAGCACGAAGTGCAGCGCGCCGAAGGCGATGAAGAAGACGCCCGAGACGAACTGCGCGATCCAGAGTGCGATGTTCATCGTGCCCTCCTGGCAACCGCCGCCTGCCGGACTCTATCTCCTCCAGCGACCGGGCAGTACCGATGTGGTAGCGGCCGCCGACCTGCAATTGTTGCTCGCCTTCGTCGTGTATTGATAGGCTGAAAGAATCTTGACGCCACTGGATGCTGGTCCACCGGGAGGCACACATGTCCGAACTGTTCCTCGTCGAGGTTCCCGTCGCGAAGGATGCGTCGCAGGAGACGCTGCAGCCGCTGTTCGACCAGCTGGCGGATGTCGCCAGGCAGGCGACGGGCGAACTCATCGAGGTGCAGTACGGACGCGACCTCGGGCTGGTGTACGCCATCTTCGAGCACCGCATGGCGGAGGTCCTCGACGGGCTGCTGCGCGCGCGGAACATCGAGTTCACGGAGGTGGTCCCCGTCCAGCTCGTCGGCCCCACCCTCGAGGAGGTGAAGGCACGGCGCGGAGCCGCGAATTACCTCGTCGAGTGGGACATCCCGGAGGAGATCGGCCTCGAGCAGTACCTCGCCTCAAAGAAGGCGAAGGCACCGCTGTACGCGAATGTCCCCGAGACCACGTTCATGCGCACGTATGTCCGCCAGGACGCGATCAAGTGCCTGTGCCTGTACGACGCGCCCGACGAGGACGCGGTGCGGCGTGCTCGTGAGGCGGTGAACACGCCGATCGACCGCCTCACCCGCATCGGAGAGTAGTCACCCATGCCGGCACCCACCCTGCTCGGGGAGGACCGCCTCCGCGAGCGCATTCGCGCCTTCGCAGAGCCGCGCGCGCGTGACATCGATGAATGTCGGGCCTCGGTGCGGGACGGCTTCCGGTTCGTCAGCGAGCTCGCCCTCGCGGACTGCGGCGTCTACGGCTGCGCCCCGGGCGACCTCGAGCGGATGACGGAGGTCATCGCGACCTTCGCGCAGTACGACATGAGCCAGGCGTTCGCGCTCTGGTGCCACCGCATGTGCATCGAGTACCTGCACCAGGCGGAGGACGGCTCGGCCGTCCGCGAAGAGCTCCTGCCGCCGCTCCTCCGAGGGGATGTCGCGGGGTCCACCGCGTTCGCGGCGGCAATGGCGCACTACCTCGGCGGGGCGCCGCTGCCGCTGACCTTCACGCGTGAGGACGACGGGACGCTCGTCGTGAACGGGCGCATCGCGTGGGCCTCGAACATCGCGCCGCCGTTCGTCTCCGTGAGCGCTGCCGCGAACGTGAACGACCCGTCGGAACGCGTCGTCTTCGCCTTTACCGATGCGACTCCGGGCGTGGTGCCCGGTTCGTACCCCGAGATCCTGGCGCTGCAGTCGACCTCGTCCACGTCCATCCTCATGGAGGACGCGCGCGTGGAGCCTGCGCGCATCGTGACCAGCGACTTCGATGGCTTCGCGCGGCGAGTCATCACCGCGTTCCTCGTGCTGCAGTCGGCGTTCTGCTGGGGCCACGCCTCGCGATCCCTCGAGGAGGTGGAGGACCAGCTCACCGGCCAGCGCGAGGTGCTGCGCGGCGACTACGAGGCGCTGCGTGCACGCTTCCGCGAGGCCGAGGCTCGCCTCCGTGCGATCGCCCGCACCGAGGACCGCGAGTCGGTGCCGGTGAAGGACCTGCTCCAGATGCGCCTCGACTGGGGGGGCCTCACCGTCGAGTCGGTGCAACTGGAGGCGAAGGTCGCGGGCGGCCGCGGCTACATGCGTGAATCCGAGACCGGACGGCGGTTCCGCGAGGCGGCATTCCTGCCCGTCCAGTCGCCGACGGAAATCCAGTTGCGATGGCTACTGTCCCGCTTCGCATAAGCGGCGGCACCCGGGCGTACACCGCCGGAGGCAGGCACGTCGCCGCCTTCCGCGACGTGAACCTCGAGGTGGCGCACGGCGAGGTCGTGGTGCTCATCGGGCCGTCCGGGTGCGGGAAGAGCACGCTGCTGCGCGTGATGGCCGGCCTGGAACCCCTCAGCGCGGGCACCGTCGACTGGGCCGCGCGCGACGGCGGGCAGCCCTCGGTGGGGATTGCGTTCCAGCAGCCGTTGCTCCTGCCGTGGCTCAACGTCCGCGAGAACATCGCCCTCGGACTGCGCTACGCGGCGAACGCGGCCGCGCGCAGCTCCGAGGCGGTCGACCGGATCATCGAGGAGTTCGGGCTCACCGAGCTCGGTGGATACTACCCGGACGAGATCTCGGGGGGCCAGGCGCAGCGCGTGGCGCTCGCGCGGACCGCGGTCGTACGTCCCGAGGTGATCCTCCTCGATGAGCCGTTTGGTGCGCTGGACCCCGTGACGCGCGCCAGCCTGCAGCGATGGCTGATCGGCATCCAGCAGGCCCTCGACCTCACCGTCGTCATCGTCACCCACGACATCGACGAGGCGATTGTGCTCGGAGACCGGATCGCGCTCCTGACGCCCGGTCCCGGGACCATCCAGCGCATCTGGTCGCTGGACCGGGGGCTGCGCGCCAGCCGCGAGGGCATCGACGCCTCCGCGATCCGCGACGAGATCCTCGGGGGCTACGGCACCACTTCCCCCCTCGATGCGGGTGCCGTTGCAGGCGGGAACCTGCGCAACGAGTCAACGATTCGCAACACGGAGGCCGCACCACGCGCGGCCATCGAAAGGACCTCGTGAATGTCGAATGACCGGCCGACATCTGACGTGGTCAACCGCCGAGGGTTCCTCCGGCTGTTGAGCGCGGGAGCGGCAGGCCTCGCGGGCGCCGCGCTGATCGGCTGTGGGGCCGATACGGGGTCCACCTCGAGCACGACGCCCTCGGGCAGCACGCCGGCGACGAAGGCCGCGATCCCCGAGGCGAGCCCGCCCGCCGGGCCGCCCGAGCAGAAGACCCTCCGCATCGGCCACCTGCCGATCACGGATGCAGCGCCGCTCCTCATCGCGCACGCGAACGAGATCTACAAGCAGCACGGCCTCGAGCCCGAGAAGCCAACGCTGTTCCGCTCGTGGTCGCAGATCGCCGAGGCGTTCCAGGCGAAGCAGGTTGACGTGGTGCACATGCTCATGCCGATGGCGATCTCGCTGAAGTTCGGCCAGAACGTGCCCCTCAAGATCGTCGCGTGGAACCACGAGGGCGGCTCGGCGCTCACCGTGCGCAACGACGTGAACAGCGTGAGCGACCTCAATGGGAAGACCGTCGCGATCCCGTTCCCACACTCGATTCACAACATCGTGCTGCAGATGCTGCTCCGCGACGCCAACCTCAAGCCGATCGTGACGGGTGACCCCGCGCCGGGCAGCGTGAAGCTGGTGGTGATGAACCCGCCCGACATGCCCCCGGCGCTCGCCAACAACTCGATCCAGGGGTTCATCGTGGCCGACCCGTTCAACGCCGTCGCCGAGGTGAACAAGGTCGGCAAGATCCTGCGGTTCGTGCCGGACGTCTGGTATCGCCACGCCTGCTGCGTCGTCGTGATGCACGAGGACGACATCAAGAACAAGCCCAACTGGGCGCAGTCCGTGATCACCTCGGTGGCGCAAGCGCAGGTGTACGCGCGTGAGAACCGGTCCGAGGCCGCGCGCATCCTCTCGGCCGATGGCGCGAACTACCTCCCCCAGCCGCGACCAGCGATCGAGCGCGCGCTCTCGCACTACGACATCAACGAGTACGGCCCGACCGGCGCCATCAAGCACGCCGACTGGGGCTCGCAGCGCATCGACTTCGAGCCATTCCCCTATCCGACGTACACCGCTGAACTCGTCAGGGCGATGAAGGAGACGGTCATCGATGGCGACCAGTCCTTCCTCAACAACCTCGATGCGGCGCAGGCACACGGCCAGGTCGTCGAGGAGAAGTTCGCGCGCGCGGCGATCGCGGCGGTCGGTGGCCCCTCGAAGTTCGGCATCGACGCCTCGCTGTCGCGCACCGAGCGCATCTCGGTGAAGTAGCCGAGGCGTGACCGCACTCGCGACGGGGGAGCCGCGGACGGCCTCGGACGTCCCGAGTCGACCTCGGGAGCTGGCTGAGGCGCTGGCGTACCCCGCCCTCGGGATCGGCGCCGCCGTCTTCCTGTGGTGGCTGGGTGTCGAGCTGTTCGTCGACGAGGGATCGTTCCTCGAGCAGTTTGCGCCGGCCGGCGCCTTCGAGGCGCTGGCGAGCCTCCTCGCGCGCGGCACCCTGTGGCCGCATGCGTTCGCGACCCTGCAGCGCATCTTCGTCGGCCTTGCGGCCGCGACGGTGATCGGCATCCCGCTGGGGCTGGCGATTGGCTCCTCGAGGCGCTTCTCGGCGGCCGTGACGCCCGTCGCGGGGTTCATTCGCATGATCTCGCCGCTCTCGTGGACACCCCTCGCGATCATCTGGTTCGGCGTCGGCAACCCACCCGTGTACTTCCTCGTGGCGATTGGCGCCGTGTGGCCGATCGTGCTGGCGACGGCTGCGGGCGTGGCCGGCATCGACCGCGGGTGGCTCCTGGTCGCGAGGAGCCTGCGCGCCAGTCGCCTGGAGACCGTGCGGACGATCGTCTGGCCCGGCATCCAGGGCGACGTGCTCACCGGGATCCGCCTCGCGACGGGGACCGCGTGGATTGTGCTCGTGCCGGCCGAGATGCTGGGCGTGGACTCGGGGCTGGGCTACTTCATCCTCAACGCACGTGATCGCTTCGCGTACGGCGAGCTCGTCGCGACGATCCTCGTGATCGGCGCGATTGGCCTCGCGCTGGACCGTGCCACCTCGCGGCTGCTGACGCCGAGGCGACGGCGACGGCCGGAGCGCGGGCCACGGCCCGACCCCACGCCCATCCCCGCGACCGGCATCTAGCTAGGCCACGGCCTCATCGGTGCGTCGAGCGAGGCCCAGCTCCTCGAATGGGGCGGGGGCGCGGAAGTAGTGCCCCTGCGCGGCCTGCGTGCCGAGCGCCATCAGCGTGCGCGCCTGCTCCTCGGTCTCCACGCCCTCGGCGATCACGTGGATGTCGAGTGAGTTCGCCATCTGGAGGAGCGCCGCGAACACCCCTCGAGCGCGGCGGTCGGACGCGATGCGCTGCACGAGCGCCGGGTTCACCTTGAGCGCGGAGATCGGGAGGCGCTCGAGCGACGTCAGCGACGAGTACCCCGTCCCGAAGTCGTCAAGGGCGAGGCGCAGCCCGAACTTCCGGAGTCGCGCGAGCTTCTCTGCCGCGCCGGACACATCGCCGATCACGGCGTCCTCGGCGATCTCGAGTTGCAGGCACGCCGGCGGAATGTCGAACTCACGGACCACAGACACGACGTCGTCGTAGAACCGCTCCGATACGAACTCACGCGCCGAGATGTTCACGCTCACCACCGGCAGGCCGGGTGCGACTCGGGACCGGAGCAGCGACTGGACCTTCCGGCACGCATCGCGCAGGACGAAGCGCCCGATCTCGATGATCTCCCCGCTCTCGAGCGAGGCACGCAGGAATTGCGGCGGCTGGATCACGCCGAGCTTGGGGTTGTGCCAGCGCGCGAGCGCCTCGATGCCCACCGTGGCGGACGTCGCGAGGTCCACGATCGGCTGGTAGTGCACGCGCATCTCGCCTCGCGCGGTGGCTCCCGGCACCTGGAGCTGCAACTGGCGCTGCTCATCGGCGGCCGCGTCGAGGGACGGGTCGAAGACCACGATGGAACCTCGGCCGGCCGCCTTGGCGCGATAGAGCGCGATGTCGGCGTTGCCGAGCAGTACCTGCGCGTCCCGGCTCTCCTGCGCGGCGGCGGCAACGCCGATCGAGAGCGACACGGCCACCTGCTGGCCCTCGAAGGCGATCGGCACGGCCAGCGCGCGAAGGACCGTCTGAGCAGCGTTGCGGGCCAGCTCCGAGTTCGCGGCGTCCAGCAGGATCACGAACTCGTCGCCTCCGAGGCGTGCCACGACGTCCCCGGGGCGTACCAGCGCACGGAGTCGCTCCGCCACAGCCCTCAGGAGGAGGTCGCCGCTGCGGTGTCCCAGCGTGTCGTTGATCATCTTGAAGTTGTCGAGGTCCAGGAACAGGACCGCGACGTGCCCACGGTGCTCGTCGAGGCGTTCCTGCAGGCGCGCGATCAGGGCAGCGCGATTCGCCAACCCGGTCAGGTCGTCGTGCGTGGCCTGGCGCTGGAGCTCGGCGCTGAAGCGCACGCGGTCGGTGACGTCGCGGGCGTCGACCACCCACCCCGAGGCGGCCTCCCAGTCCGCTCGCTCGCCGACGACGACCTCGATGGTGCGCGCGGCCCCATCGGCGCCCGGCACGCGCACCTCGAGGCGTTGCACCGTGGCACCGCGAGGTCCGTGCAGGAGCAGCTGGCCGAGGGCGCGCGCGTCCTCGGGGGCCACGAACGTCTGGAGCGGGTTCGAGTACAGCTCGGACTGCGGCCGTCCCCAGACGCCCGAGGCCGACGGCGTGGCAAAGAGCACGCGCCCCAGCTCGGAGACGATGCAGATCGCGTCCGAGGAGTGAGCGACCATTGCCTGGAAGCGCTGGTCTTTGCGCTCGCGTTCGCGGGCCGCGTCGGCGAGCTCCGCGAGCATGCCGTTGAGGCTCTTCGCCAGCTCCCCGATCTCCCCTCGCGGCACCGGGACGGCGGCGTTGCCGTCGCGGGCACGTCCGATCTCGCGGACCGCGGCAGTGACTCGGCGGAGCGGCGCGACCATCGCAATGTCGGTCGCGACGGTGATGCCCGTGCCGAGGCACAGCATCGCCACCACGAGGGCCGCCGCGAGCAGCTCGAAGGTTTCGCGCGCCGACTCAGCGATCGGCCGCCCGAGCTCGAAGGAGAGCGTGCCGACCGGCACACCCGTGAGGTCGGTGAGCAGGATGTCGACATCGAATCGCTGCGCATTCGCCGCCGTGATGCGCACGGGGAGGTCACCCGTGAGCCCGCGCATGTCCGCGAGCGGCGCGGGGACGAGGTGCAGCTCCACCCCCGAGCGGTGCGACAGCTCGCTGACCACGGCGCCGTCGAGCATGCGCGCCATCACCATGACGCCGCCGGGCTCCCCGGCGTCCTCGATGGGGAGCACCGCGCGCGCACCGATGAGCATCGGGCCCGACTCGAGCTGCACGATGCCGAGCACGGCCTCCTCGGGCGCGACGTACGCCAGCTCAAGGATGGCGGTCAGCGGGTTCTGCCCCGGCGGTCGCGAGTCGAACGCCGCGAGCGGCCTCGGCGAGGCGCTCGCGCGATCGAGCGACCGAATGGCGAGCTGCCTGCCGTTGCGGTCGGTGATCGCGAGGAGGTCGAGGTTGATCGCGGAGAGCGCGGCGTAGGAGAGGTTCGCGCGCTCGTACTCGGGGTTGGGGGAGTGCACGTAATGATAGGTGTCGTCCCAGACCGCCCAGTCGCGCAGCGTGAAGTCGAGGCTTTCGAGCTCGTAGAGGAACTCCGAGCGCACCTGCTCAGCGTGGAGCGAGGTGTCGGTCGCCTCGAGCCGGCCGTACGAGGACTGGAGGAGGAGGCGCTGCGCCACGAGCAGGCCCGCGGCGCTGAGGAGCGTGCCGGCGACCACGAGCAGCAGAATCCGCGCACGAAGCGAACCGGGGAGCATGTCGCGCCCTCCAACGACATAAGACCTGCCTGGGCTCGGCCCAGACGCTCGCCTGGATCATCGGACGGTGAGTCAGCCGTCAGGAGGACAACAAGAATTGTAAGCGCGAGGCTACGGGCCACCCTCGGGCGTGGATACGCGTATCCCTGGTGTAATCGGGGTGAAGGCGGCCTCGAGGGATGCGTTCCGCATCGGTGAGCGGCGACGTACGCTCGCGTCGCGAGGCGCGTGGCGGGAGGTCCCGATGGAACGCAAACCGGGTGAGTTCTACCTCGGCAGTGTGCTGGACGAGAAGGGCGAGCGCACAGACGCCGTCCTCTCGTACGACGCGACCGACCTCACCACCCACGGCGTGATCGTGGGTATGACCGGCTCGGGCAAGACCGGGCTCGGCATCGTCGCCATCGAGGAGGCCCTGCTCGCGGGGATCCCCGTGCTCGTCCTCGATCCCAAGGGCGACATGACGAACCTCAAGCTCACCTTCCCCGGCCTCGCGGCGTCCGACTTCCGCCCGTGGGTGAACGAGGGCGACGCGAAGCGCGCCGGGCAGTCGCTGGACGACTTCGCCGGGGCGCAGGCCGAGCTCTGGGCCGGCGGCCTCTCCCGGGCTGGCCTCGGGACGGCGGACCTGGAGGCGCTCCGCGCGGCCGGCACCGTCACGATCTACACGCCGGGCTCCGAGGCCGGCGTGCCGCTCAACGTCGTGGGGAGCCTCGCGCCTCCGGGCGGAGATGCCAACGCGGAATCGGTTCGCGAGGAAGCCGCGGCCGTCGCCTCGGGGCTGTTGAGCCTCGTGGGGATCGAGGCCGACCCGCTCGCCAGCCGCGAGCACATCCTGCTCTCGAACCTCATCGAGCGAGCCTGGGTGGCCGGGCAGGCCCTCGACCTGGGCACGCTCATCGCGCAGACGATGGACCCACCCGTGCGCAAGCTCGGCGTGTTCGAGGTGGACACGTTCTTCCCGCCAAACGATCGCCGCGCGCTGGCGCTGAGGCTGAACGCGCTGGTGGCCTCGGCGAGCTTTGCCGCGTGGACGCAGGGAGCACCCCTCGACATTGGCGCGCTGCTCTTCACGCCCGACGGGAGGCCGCGTGTCTCCGTCGTCTATCTCGCGCACCTGTCCGACGCCGAGCGCCAGTTCGTCGTGTCCCTGGTCCTCGCGAAGTTCATCACCTGGATGCGCGCGCAGTCGGGGACCACGGACCTCCGCGCGCTGATCTACATGGACGAGATGTTCGGATTCGCGCCTCCATCCGCCGAGCCGCCCTCGAAGCGCGGGATCCTGACGCTGCTCAAGCAGGCGAGGGCGTACGGCGTCGGGTTGCTGCTCTCGACGCAGAACCCGGTCGACCTCGACTACAAGGCGATGTCGAATGCGGGCACATGGGTCATCGGGCGGCTGCAGACCGAGCGGGACAAGGAGCGGGTCCTCGAGGGCCTGCGCTCGGCCAGCGGCAGCGTCGACGTGGACGCGATCGGGCGCCTCATCAGTGGCCTCGGCGCGCGACAGTTCGTCCTCCACAACACGCACGAGCGCGGCGGCCCGCAGCTGTTCACCACGCGATGGGCGATGTCGTACCTCCGCGGCCCGCTGACACGCGAGCAGATCGAGTCGCTCGAGCCCGACCACGACCCGGCACCGGGCGCTGCCCCTGCGCCTCCTGCACCTCCCGCGACCGGCGCGCCCTCGAGGGCGACCGCTGCCCCCGAGGTCGCCCCAGCACCGGCGCCGAGCGCCACAGAGCCCGCGGACGCGAGCCGGGTAGCGCCTGCGATCGCCTCAGGCGTGCCGGTCTTCTACGCGGACCCCTCGGCGGGCTGGCTGGAGGCGGTGGGTGCCGGGGGAGGCAGTCGCCTGGCGCCGGCGCTCGCGGCGCGGCTGTACCTGCGGTTCGATGACACGAAGCTCCAGCTCGACCAGACCGACGAGTGGGAGGCGGTGCTCTTTCCCCTCGAGGCCCGCGTGGACCTCGAGGCGTTGCGCCACGTCGACTACGACGCGCGAGACCTGCGCAGCACTCCGCCGGACGGCGCCCTCTACGCGCTGACCGGCGCGCCGCTCGGCACGCCCTCGTACTTCCGCGACTTCGAGCGCGACCTGAAGGACCACCTCACGCGGACGAGCCGTCGCCAGCTGCAGGTGAACCGCAAGCTCAAGCTCGCCTCGAGGGTGGACGAGTCGGCAGAGGACTTCGCGAAGCGCTGTGACGACGCAGCCCAGACCCAGGCCGACGCCGAGGTGGCGAAGCTGCGCGACCGCTACGACGCCAAGATCGACCGCGTGCGCGACGCAATCGACCGGGCCACGGACCGCGTGGACGTGCTCAAGACCGACACCTCGACGAGACGCACCTCCGAGGTGCTTGGTGCGGTCGGGGACATCCTCGGCTCGTTCCTCGGCGGGCGGAGCACTACGCGCACCATCGCGACGGGCGCCGGCCGCGTGCTCCGCGGCGCCACGTCGCGTCGAGGGCAGAGCGCGCGCACCTCGAGCCGCCTTGACGCGGCCGAGGGCCAGCTCACCGAGCGCCAGGCCGACCTCGAAGAGCTGGAGGCAGAGCTCCTCGAGGAGATCACCGAGGTCAACGACCGCTGGGAGGCCGTCGGCAAGGAGATCGAGACGGTCGATGTGGGCCTCGAGAAGAGCGACGTGACGGTGCAGGAGATCGCGCTGGTCTGGCTGCCAACTCGGGGTTGACGAGGCGCCCGCGGCGCGCGGGCACTTCGACTAGGATCGGACGCCAGTCGGCGTGACATGCGCAGAGAGGGGAACATCGATGGGGTACGAGATCACCAAGGCCTCGAACGGCCAGTTTCGTTTCGCGCTGAAGGCGGGGAACGGCGAGGTCATCCTCCACAGCGAGACGTACGTCCAGAAGGCATCGGCCCAGAACGGGATCCAGTCGGTGCAGAAGAACTCGCAGGAGGACGGCCGCTACGAGCGCAAGACCGCGAGCGATGGACGCGCGTACTTCACGCTGAAGGCGGCAAACGGCGAAGTCATCGGCACCAGCGAGATGTACTCCTCCGAATCCGCTCGTGATGCGGGTATCCTTGCCGTGAAGACCAGCGGGGCCTCGACGGAGGTCGAGGACAAGTCGTAGGACCGAGCATGGGCGCCCTCGCGGACATTCGTGTCGTCGACCTCACGAGTTCCATCGCAGGCGCGTGGTGCTCGAGGCTCCTCGCGGACTTTGGCGCCGACGTCGTCGTCGTCGAGCCGCCCGAGGGCTGCCCGCTCCGCCGCCTCGAGCCGTTCGCCGTCGACGCGTCGACCGGGGAGCGGTTCAGCATCGCGGCGGCGTACGTCATGGCGAACAAGCAGTCCGTCGTCATCGATGAGGCGAACGGCGAGGGCGCCGCGCTCCTCGCGGCCCTGATCCGGCGTGCGCACGTGGTCCTGACGAGCGACGCCTCGGGGCGCACGCTGGTCGAGGAGCGCCCCGACCAGGTCCACGTCTCGATCACCCCGCACGGCCTCGATGGCGCACGCGCCGGCTGGGCCGGCAACGACCTCACGGCGTGGGCGCTGTCCGGGTGGGCCTCCGTGAATGGCCTCGCCGATCGGCCGCCGCTCAAGGGCAGTGGCTCGAACGCCTCGATGGTGGCGGGCATCGGCGCGTTCGCGGCCACGCTTGCCGCGCTCGTGGCGCGGGACCGCGATGGGCAGGGCCAGCGTGTCGACGTCGCGGAGACCGAGGTGCTGGCGACCACCTTCAGCCCCTCGATGCTGCGGTCGCTGTACCAGGGGCGCCCGGAGGCACGTGACGCCCGCGTGGACATGACGACGGGCCCCGTGCCAGTGCGCGACGGCTACTTCGCGCTCACGATCAGCCGCGCGCACTTCTGGCGCGACGCGATGAACCTGCTCGGCCTGACCGACCTCGCCGAGGACCAGCGCTTCGAGGCGAGCTGGTACCGCCAGCAGCACCGCGACGACTACGTTCCGCGCGTCGAGGAGCGCATGGCCCAGTGGACCAAGATGGACCTCTTCGATGCCCTCGCCACGCTGCGAGTCGTGGCGGGGCCCGTGCTGACAATGGACGAGCTGACCGCGAACCCGCACCTCCGGGCGCGCGAGTACTTCACGCGACCCGCCTCGGGGGGTGGCGCGGATCCCGAGTTCCCCGGGGCGCCGTTCCGGATGTCGGGCACCCCGTGGCACCTCGAGCGGCCCGCTCCACGGACCGGCGCGGACCTCGAGGCCGTGCGCGCCTCGGCGGTTGAGCCCGCGCTCGGGGGTGACGAGTGAGCGGCCCGCTCATTGGCTACCGAGGCGTGGTGCTCACCCAGGCGTGGGCCGGCGCCTTCTGCACGGAGCTCCTCGGCATCATGGGCGCCGAGGTCATCCAGGTGGAGGTGCGCAAGCGGCCCGACTCGTGGCGTGGCGGCTACGACGCGCCGATCGCCGCTCGGGTCGCCGGTCGCACCGAGGGGCAACACTCCTGGAACAACAGCGGCCTCTTCAACGCGGTCAACCTCAACAAGCAGTCGATCACCCTCGACCTGCAGACGCCCGAGGGAATGGCCACCTTCAAGCGCCTCCTCCCCGAGGCGGACTTCATGGCGGAGAACTTCTCGCCGCGCGTGCTGGGGAACCTCGGGATCGGGTACGAGGACCTGAGGCAGATCAAGCCCGACATCATCCTCGCGAGCCTGTCCGCCTACGGGGCGACCGGTCCCTACTTCAACGTGCCGGGCATCGGCGGCACGATCGAGCCCACCTCGGGGATGTCGGGGCTGCTCGGCTACGAGGGCGGTCAGCCGCTGAACTCGGGCTCGATGTTCCCCGACCCGGTCGCGGGGTGGTACGGCTTCTCGGCGATCCTTGCCGCGCTCCACCATCGAGAGCGCACGGGCGAGGGCCAGTACATCGACCTCTCGATGATGGAGGCGAACCTCACCGTCGTCGGCGAGGCAGCGCTCGAGTACGCGCTCACAGGGCAGATCCGTGGGCCGCTGGGCAACCGCCATCGCACGTTCGCGCCGCACGGCATCTACCCCGCGCTCGGACAGTCCGAGGGCGGCATCGGTGGTCACGAGCAGTGGATCGCCCTCGCCGCGGAGTCCGAGGCGCAGTGGCGCACCCTCTGCGGCATCGCCGGACATCCCGAGTGGCTCACCGACGCGCGATTCGCGGACAACGCGGCCCGGAAGGCAAACGAGGACGCCCTCGACGGCGCGATCACGGCGTGGACCGCGACGCAGCCACGCGACGACCTCGCGAGGGCGCTGGCGACGGCGGGCGTCCCCGCGGCGCCGGTCTTCGATGCCCTCGAGGTGGCCGACGACACGGTGTTCCGCGAGCGTGGCCTCATCACCGAGGTGACGCACGACGAGGCCGGCGCGTGGCCTCAGATCGGCGTTCCGTTCCGCCTCGCGAGGACGCCCGCGGCGGTGACGCGGCCCGCCCCGCTGCAGGGCCAGCACACCGCCGAGGTGCTCGCGCGCTTCCTCGGCACCACCGCCGAGGAGTACGAGGAGCTGGTGCGCAAGGGCGTCACCGGCTCGGGCCCGCCCGACTAGCGACTACCCACGAGGAGCCCTCGCCCGATGGACTACACGCAGATCACGTACGAGGTGGTCGACCGCATCGCGCGTCTCTCGATGAACCGGCCGCGCGTGAAGAACGCGCAGAGCCGCGTGCTCCTCGAGGAGCTGGATGACGCGTTTGCTCGCGCGAAGGACGACCGCGACGTGCGCGTCGTGGTCCTCCGCGGCGAGGGCGACTCGTTCTCCGCCGGGCACGACCTCGGTAGCCCGGAACAGCGCGCGGATCGCGAGGCGCGTCCCGACGACGCCGGCCTCCGCGGTCGCTACGGCGGATCGTGGGACCGCAACATCGAGCTGACGATGCGCTGGCGCAATCACCCCAAGCCCACGATCGCCGCCGTGCACGGGGACTGCATCTTCGCGGGCTGGATGATCGCCTCGGCGATGGACGTGGTGTTCGCGGCGGACAACACGCGCTTCCTCCCGACGAACTTCCAGTACTTCTCGGTGCCGTGGGACCTCGGTGTGCGGCGCGCCAAGGAGGTCCTGTTCCAGAGCCGCTTCCTCTCCGCCGAGGAGGGCGCGGAGTACGGCTTCGTGAACCGCGTCGTAGCCCTCGAGGAGCTGGACGACGAGGTCATGGAGTACGCGCGCAGCGTGGCGCAGAACGACCCGTTCCAACTGCGGATGATCAAGCTCGCGATCAACCAGGCGCAGGACGCCCAGGGCTTCACGCAGCACATCTACGGCGCGTTCGGCCTCCACATCCTGTCGTCCGTCGGCGAGCAGGACCCGACGGCCGACCTCCCGCAGATCGAGGGGCGGCGCCGTCCGATGGTGCAGCGCGCCATCGAGAACCAGCGCCGCGCCGAGGAGAAGAAGCGCCGCCGCGACTAGCACGCAGCCTCTCCCCGATGCCCGATGATGATCGTGGCGCATCGGCTGTACCGAGGAGGCAACGGCATGCAGGTAGTCGTCGCGGTGGCTGTGACGTGGGTGGGCCTGATGTCGCTGATCGTGGCCCGCGCGAGGCGCCACCGGCGTCCCGGCGAGTCATCGGGGGCCTCCGGCACCTCCGAGCCGTCACCCGCGGCGTCACCCGAGGTACAGCGCTCGTGATGCCGTTGACATTCAGCCTGCGGAACGGATGATCGAGGCATGGTCTCGACGATGGCGATGGAACGGAACCTCGAGCGGATGGGGCGCCGCCTGACCGGCCCGCGCCGCGAGCTGCTGTCGGTCATCGGCAGCCTCGAGGGCCACTTCAGCGCCGAGGAGCTGGCGGCGGCGGCGCCCGGAGTCGGGCGCGCGACCGTGTTCCGGACGCTGCGCCTGCTCCAGGACGCCGGCGCCGTGTGCCAGGTCGTGGGGCCCGATGGCGCCCTCGAGTACCGCGTGACCGCCGTCGGGCACCACCACCACCTCGTCTGTGCCGAGTGCGGCTCGGTGGACGACTTCTCCGGGTGCGACATCTCGGACCTGCTCAACGAGCTGGCGGTGCGGACCGGCTACGAGGTCAGCGCGCACCGCCTCGAGGTGTACGGGCGCTGTGCCGCGTGCCAGGCGAAGGGGCGCGCCGCCGAGGTGCGTTCGGCGCGCCGGGCCAAGGCTGACCGTTCCTAGCGCGCGCCGCCTCGAGGCCTGCGTCGCCTACTCGGGCAGGCGCGTGGTCTGCAGCGCCGCGAGGAGCCAGCCAGCGCCGCCCGGCACGAGCGTGACCGTGAACCGCACGTTGAGCGGCGTCGGCTGCTCCGCGCGGCCCGCGAGGAGATGGCCGATCCCATTGAGGACCGCGCAGCCCGGGTACTGGCGCTCCGTCATCCCCTCGATGTCCCAGCCGCGGTACCGGCGGCCACCGGTCGTGAACGCCTCGATGAGCTCCGCCTTGCCCTCGAGGTTGGAGCTGCTGTGGACGTACGTGAAGTCGTCCGCCACCAGGGCGCCCCACGCCTCCATGTCCGCGGCGAGCGTGGCCGTCGCCCAGGCGCGGAACGTCTCTGACGGTGTGACTGGCATCGTGTCCCTCCGGTCTCGCCCGCGGAGTCTAGCGGTCAGTCCCGGCGTGCTGCGCCCGTGAGCGCTCGAGGTGGGGCCGCCCCTCGAGTGCCGCTGGCGATCGTGGGCGCCGGTGCAGCGGGCCTGATGGCGGCCATCACCGCGGGCCGCGAGGGCGCCCCCGCCGTCGTCCTCGATGGCGCGAAGGTCCTCGGCGCGAAGATCCTCGTGTCGGGCGGCGGCCGCTGCAACGTCACCCACGATGCGGTCACCGAGGGCGACTACGCGGGCTCGACGCCTCCCGCGATCCGTCGGGTGCTGCGCCGCTTCGATGTCCCGCGCACGATCGCGTTCTTCGCCGACCTCGGCGTGACGCTCAAGCGCGAGGAGACGGGCAAGCTCTTCCCGACCACCGACTCGTCGCGCACCGTCCTCGAGGCGCTGCTCCGCGCGGCGCGTGCCGCCGGTGCCGAGATCCGCCACCCCTGGCGCATCGAGGCCATCGCACCCCTCGAGGACGGCGCGTTCTGCCTCAGCGGCCCGGCGGGCAGCCTCGAGGCGTCGTGCGTCATCCTCGCGACGGGCGGGCGGAGCCTGCCGCGCTCGGGGAGCGATGGCGCGGGCCTCGAGGTCGCGCGCCACCTCGGCCACCACGTCACCCCGAGGGTGGTCCCGGCGCTGGTCGGGCTCACAGTCGCGCCGGAGTGCTTCGTGCGGCAGCTCTCGGGCATCGCGGTGGACGCGCGCCTCGAGGTGCGGAGTGGCACGGGGCGCCGCCTCGCGCGGATGGAGGAGTCCCTCCTCTGCACGCACTTCGGGCTGTCGGGCCCCCTCGCGATGGACATCAGCCGCCACTGGCAGCTCGCGGTCGCCGAGGACGCCGCGGCGACGCTGGTGGTCTCGTGGGTGCCGGAGCAAACCGACGCGAGCCTCGATGCCGCGCTGCGTGACCTCGGAGGCACGAGCGTGCACGCGTTCCTCGCGAGCTCACTGCCGGCACGCCTCGCGCGCGCGCTGTGCGATGTTGCCGGGGTCGCGCCCACCGAGGTCGGCCACACGCTGCGTCGCGAGGCGCGGCGCGCCCTCGTGCGCACGCTGCTCGAGCTGCCGGTGCCGGTCACCGGCACCCGAGGCTGGAACCACGCCGAGGCGACGGCGGGCGGCATCCCCCTCGGCGAGGTGCACCTCGACACCCTCGAGTCGCGCGTCGTGCCCGGCCTGTACCTCTGCGGTGAGATCCTCGATGTCGACGGCCGCATCGGTGGGTTCAACTTCCAGTGGGCGTGGGCGAGCGGCTACGTCGCCGGGCTCGCCGCCGCGAGGCGTGGCGGAACTCCGCGCTAGACCTCGGGGCTACACGTCGATGTGCGCGAGGCGGCCCGTCTCGACGTCGTAGGTGAAGCCCACCACCTCGTAGTCCGAGGGGAACTCGAGGCGCGCGCGCAGGCGCAGCACGTCCTCGCGCACGCTCTCCTCGAGGTTGCCGAACGGCGCGAAGTCGATGTCCGACCGCGCGCCGCTGTACTCGAGGACGGCCTGCCGCAGCTCCTCGTTAGTCTTGCCGTAGAGCCCACAGTTCGAGTGGTGCACGACGATGCAGCCGCGCGTCCCGAGGAGCGCCGCGGACAGCGCGAGCGAGCGGATGGCGTCGTCGGTGACGCGGCCCCCGGCGTTCCGGATCACGTGCACATCCCCGAGGGCGAACCCCATCACCCCCTGCGCCGTGTACCTCGAGTCCATGCAGGTCAGGACCGCGAGGTGGCGCACCGGCCGCACCTGCAGGTCCGAGGCGTTAAAGTCGGCGCGATAGGCCTCATTGGCCGCGAGCAGCTCCTCGATGAGCGTCATCGATCCTCGTTTCATTGCGTTTCGTCGCGTTGCATTGCAGCCCCGCGCAACCGGTCAGTGCGCGGCGGTGACTCGAGCAGGAACGGACTTGAAGGCGGGCGTGTGCGAGCGGTCATCGAGGACGCGCGGCACGATCGCATTCGCCTCGGGGTAGTACATCGCGGCGTTGCCCGCGCGGATCTCGACGATCGCGACGCTGACCTCGAGCGCGCCCGCCGAGGTCTCGACGCGGGCCCGGTCGCCCTCGGCGAGCCCGCGCGCCTCGGCGTCCGCGGCCGCCAGCATGATCACGTCGCGGCGCTCGTTGCCTCGATAGAGGTCGGCGTCCTCGTAGACCACGGTGTTGAACTGGCCCTCGCTGCGCACGGTCATCAGGCGCAGCTCGTCGGCGGCCACTGTGAACGAGGGCAGCCCGGTGCTGCGGAAGTTCGCACGCCCGTCGTGCGTGGCGAAGCGTGGCTCGTGGAAGGTGCGTCCGGGGATCTGGAACTCTGCGCGCCCCTCGTCGAGGCCGCTCAGCGCCTCGTAGCCCGGCACCGTCTCGCTGATCGCCCGGCGCAGCGCCGAGTGCGAACGCAGCTCCGACCAGTCGAAGCGCCCCTCCGGGAGCACGCGCTCAGCGATCGTGGAGACGATGGCGACCTCGGAGCGCATCTCGCCGAGGACGTTCGGGGTGCCGCCCGCCGAGAGCCGCACGTAGTTGAACATCGATTCCTGCGTGGTCGCCTCGGATTCCTCGTCGCGCGCCAGCGCGGGGAGGATCAGCGAGGTCTGGCCGCGGCCGTGGATGTGCCCCTCGTTGAGCTTGGTGCTGATCGTCACGGTGAAGGGGATGGCGCGGAGGGCAGCGGCCGCCCACGCGCTGTCCGGGTTCGAGCCGTAGAGGTTCCCCCCGAGGAGCAGCGCGGCCTGGACCCGGCCCTCGGCGGCGGCCTCCATCGAGGCGTACGTGTGCTGGCCGTCGTGCGTCGCGGGCTCGATGCCGTAGCGCGCCTGGAGGTTGCGCGCGAACGCCTCGCGAATGGCGGGCGCCACCCCCACCGAGCCCACACCCTGCACGTTCGAGTGCCCACGCAGCGGCAGCAGACCGCACCCCGGCCTCCCGAGCCAGCCTCGAGCGAGGGCGACGTTCGCCAGCGCCTCGATGTTGTCGACGCCATTCGCGTGGTGGGTGAGTCCCATCGCCCAGAGGAAGATGCCGCGCCGGGCCTGCGCAAGCTGCCGGACGACCCCGTCGATCTCGGAGCGCGGCACGCCGCACGCCTCGACGATGGCGTCCCCGGAGGTCGCCAGCGCTCGCGCGCGCACCTCCTCGAAGCCCGCCGTGTGCGCCTCGATGTAGTCCTGGTCGAGGGCGTTCGTCTCGATCAACCCCTTGAGCAGCCCGAGGAAGAGCGCGGCGTCGCTGCCGATGTGCGGCTGGAGGTACGTCGACGCGATCTCGGAGCCGAGCGCCATGCTCAGCGGGTCCGAGGGCACTCGGAAGCGCACCAGCCCGAGCTCGCGCAGCGGGTTGACCACAATCACCTTGCCGCCGCGACGCCGCAGCCTCATCAGCTCCGTGATCAGCCTCGGGTGGTTCGAGGCGGGGTTCGCACCCGCGAGCACGACGAGGTCGGTCTGCCCGATGTCCTCGAGCGTCACGGACGCGGTGCCGGAGCCGTAGACCTGCGACAGCGCCACTCCCGAGGCCTGGTGGCAATAGAACGAGCAGTTGTGGATGTTGGCCGTGCCGAACGCGCGCGCCACGAGCTGCAGGAGGAACGCGGCCTCGTTGCTGGACCGCCCCGAGGCGTAGAAGAAGACCTCCTCCGGCGTGGCGTTGCCCAGGCGCTCCTCGATGAGGTCGAACGCCTCGTCCCAGCCGGCGCGACGGAAGTGCGTGGCGCCGGACTCCGCCAGCAACGGGAAGCCGAGGCGTCCCAGCTGCTCGAGCTGCCTCGAGGAGAGCTGCGCGAGATCCGCGATCGACTTGCGCCGGAAGTACGCCTCGGGGATGACGCGGGCCATGTCGGCGACCTGCGCCTGGATCGACTTCTTGCAGACCTCGGGGAAGTGCCCCGCCTCGTTGACCATCCCGCCGCGCTGCCCCCCCATGCCGAGGGCGCACGTCTTGCAGGCATTGGCGAGGCGCAGGCGATCGAGCAGCCGGAGGTAGCCGACCTGCCGTCCTTTGCGCATCACATAGCCGAGGGCCGCCGGTCCGCCGGCCGCCGAGACTCGAGGCTTCGCCATGGCAGCGATTCTAGCGCGGCTTGCCCGAAGGTCACTTCGGGCCACCGAGGAAGCCGCGTCCGGCATCGCGACTGCGATGCGCTATAGTGAGGAGCACACAGGAGGTGCCCCGATGGTCGACTGGCGTATCGAGACGGAGCGAACTGCATCTTGACGCCCAGTGATTGACCGAGGCCACCATTCCTCAGCGACGACCGCACCCCAACAACAACAGCAACTCGAACGGCCAGAGCGGGACGCAGCCACGCTCCCCGCGAGGGCTGATCGACACCGCTCCGACGCGTGAGCGCGCCTACCTCGTGGGGCTGGACCACGGCCAGAACGGCGCGATGACCGCCGAGGGCTCGCTGAACGAGCTCGCACGCCTCGCGAGGACCGCGGGCGCCCTCGTGGTGGGCCGCACGCTCCAGCGCCGCGACCATCCCGAGCCGTCGACGTACATCGGCAAGGGCAAGCTCGAGGAGGTGAAGGCCGCCCGAGGCGACACCAACTACGGCGTCGTCATCTTCGACGAGCAGCTCGCGCCCGCCCAGCAGCTCCGCCTCGAGAACGCGCTCGGGGTGAAGGTGCTCGACCGCAGTGCGCTCATCCTCGATATCTTCGCCAGCCGCGCGAGGACCCGCGAGGCGAGCCTGCAGGTCGAGCTGGCGCAGCACGAGTACCTCCTCCCGCGCCTGCGCGGCCAGTGGCAGCACCTCGAGCGGATGGAGGGCGCCATCGGCTCCCGAGGTCCCGGCGAGACCCAGCTCGAGACCGACCGCCGCCTCATCGGCCAGCGGATCTCGAGGTTGAAGCGTGACATCGACCAGGTGCGACGCCAGCGGGCGCTGCACCGCCGCCGCCGCGAGCGCACCGGTACGCCGGTGGTCGCCCTCGTGGGGTACACCAACGCCGGCAAGTCCTCACTGATGCGGGCGCTGGCCGGCGCCGACGTGCTCGTCGCGGACGCGCTGTTCGCGACGCTCGACCCGGTCACGAGGCGCATCGGTGTGCCGGGGAGCGACGCCGCGTTCCTGTTGACCGACACGGTGGGCTTCATCCAGAAGCTCCCGACGCAGCTCGTGTCGGCGTTCAAGGCCACCCTCGAGGAGCTCGAGAGCGCCGACCTGCTCGTGCACGTCGTCGACGCCACGTCGCCCGACGCCGCCGCACAGGCCGAGAGCGTGCTCCAGACCCTCGATGACCTCGGGCTGGGCGATGCCCCTCTGCTCACCGTGCTGAACAAGATCGATGGCCTGGCCCGGCCGGACGGCACGCTCGTGGAGACCGAGGCAGAAGCCCGCGCCATCGAGCTCCCCAATCCCGCAGCCCGAGGCATGGGTCCGCTGCTGACCTCGGCGGTGCACGGGTGGGGCATCGACGCAGTGCGCCAGCGCATCGCGAGCGAGGTCCTCGATGAGTCGGCGGTCGCGGTCGGCTGAGCGTGCGACGGGCGACACGGCGGACCGAGGGCAACGAGCGCGCCCGGCACCTGCTGCTGGCGCTCGTCGCCCTCGGTGCCGTGGGCGTCGTCGCCTGCGGCGTCACGCCGCCGCGCGCGCGATTCGTCATGCCGCCTCGCGAGGGCGGTACGCCCGCCGCCTCGGCCACCCCGGCCACTGCCGAGGCGGTCGCCACTCCCCTCGCAGCCACGGAGGTCCCGACACCGCCATCGATCCCGGACGTCACGATCGTGGCCGTCGGGGACATCATGCTCGCGAGGCGGGTCACGACGCTGATGGAGCTGCAGGGCCCCACATACCCCTTCGAGCGCGTGCGTGACCTCCTCGAGGGCGACGTCACGGTCGGCAACATGGAGGGCGCCTTCACCGAGCGCGGGACACCCCTCGTCAAGCAGTACACGTTTCGGACGCCGCCCCAGCTCGCCTCGGCGCTGAGCCTCGCGGGCCTCGATGCCGTGTCGCTCGCGAACAACCACGCCACCGACTTCGGGGTACCGGGCCTCGAGGACACCCTCGGCGCACTCGAGCAGGCTGGTGTGCGCGCGTTCGGCGCGGGCCTCGATGCCGAGCGTGCGGCAGCGCCGGTCGTGGTCCGCGCCGAGAACGGTGCCCGGGTCGCCTTCCTCGGCGTGGACGACATTGGCGAGGTGCTCTGGGCGGGCATCGGGCGGCCGGGGGTGGCTCCCGCTAACCTCGAGGGCGTGCGCACCACCGTCGAGGCCGCGTGCACCGAGGCCGACTACGTCGTGGTATTCGCGCACTGGGGCGCCGAGTACAGCGCGGCGCCGACGGCGCGTCAGCGTGAGCTCGCCCGCGCCGCCGTCGAGGCAGGCGCCAGCCTCGTGATCGGCGCGCATCCGCACGTCCTGCAGCCCGTCGAGCGCATGGACGGGTCGCTGGTGGTGTACAGCCTCGGCAACTTCGTCTTTGACCTCGACGGCGACGACATGCGGATGCTCGGGGAAGGGCCGTTCCAGGCGGCCGTCGCGCGCATCACCCTCTCGAGGAGCGCGCCGCCACGCCTCGAGGTGGCGCCGGTGCGCACGGACCCGACCGAGCACCGGCCGCGCCCCGCGACTCCCGACGAGGCCGCGGCCATCCTCGACCAGCTCCGCGAGCTGCCGCAGACGGCGCCCGCGCCTCGCTAGTCAACGCTCGCGGGCACAGAGCAGCATCGTGAGACGTCCCCCCACGCGCGTCAGCGCCAGCGTGTGCACCGGATCGCCTCCCGGCAGCCTCGCGTTGAGCAGCCGCTCGAGGGCATTCGTGTCCACCGGGGCACCCCGGCGCATCACCTCGATGCGACCCGTCCCGGCAGCGGCAAGCAGATCACGCGCGCCACGCTCCGAGAACGGCCGCACGCCGAGGACGGCGAATCGCCTCGCGAAGGGCGTGCTGCGCGGGACGTCCGCGGACAGGTACGACACCTCCTCGGACAGCTGCCACGCCTCGAGGTCCCGCGCCAGCCGCCGCACCAGCCCCGCTCGCCCGACACCAGGATCGAGGTCGTAGAGGTACGCCCCCGGCGGGCGGACATCGGCAGCCACATCCGCCTCGTGCCGCCGCCGCGCAAGCGTCGCCTCCGAGGGCAGGGCGGTCGCCCGCACGACGCCCGCCTCGAAGCCGGCGCCCAGCCAGAGAACGGCCTCGACCAGCCGCCCCTCGAGGGAGACGAACTCCACCTCGGCCTCCGCGGGCAGCGCGGCCACGTCGATGCCGGGAGCGAGCTTGATGCCCGCGACCGCAAAGCGGCGTGCCACCTCGATGGCGACATCCAGCGGCGGCGTCCAGCGCCGCGGGTCGAGACGGCGTCCGCTCGAGTCGCGTCGCGAGGGGTCCAGCCAGGCGGCGCGGACCTCGGCGGGCGGCACCCACTCCACGAGGTCCGCGCAGGCAACGGAGACACGCGACGTAACATCGCGCGCTGCGGCGTTCGCCTCCAGCATCGCGAGGCGGGCCGGGTCGAGGTCGACGGCGATCACCTCGAGGCGCTCGGCCAGCGCGAGCGTGTCGGCGCCCGCGCCACAACCCAGGTCGGCAACGCGGCCACGCCCCACGGCCGCTGCGAGGCGGGACGCGGTGTAGCGCGCCACCTCGGCGGGGGAGGCCTGCTCGGCGGCCGCACGGTCGAGGAAGAGCCGCTCCGCATCCTCGAACTTGCCTGCCGCCACGCGCCGCCCCTCGAGGAGCGCCATCACCCCTCGAGACTGGTCCACCGTGAGGCGGCTGCGGAGCGCGGCGCCGACGCTCAGCTCCGAGGCGCCCTCGGCGAGGCGCGCACGAGCGGACACCGTCGCGGTGCGCCCCTCCTCGGAGCGCAACCAGCCGATGACCTCAGCGTCCACCTCGAGGCGTGACGGTCAGCGCGGGGGGCGCATGGCGTACGCCAGCGGCGAGGTGAGCCAGGGGGTCTGACCGATGCGCTGGCGAATCGGCTCCGCGAACGTGCGGAGGACGCCGTCACCCGCCGCGAGTGCGCGACGCCTCGCGCCGTCGTCCCCGTGCGCGGCGGCCGCCAGGTCGTCGAGCCAGATGCGCAAGCGTCGCCCGAGGTCGGTCTCGGCGGCGTCGCTGGCCAGCCATTCGACCGGGGCGTGCATCCCCTCCTCGAGGACGCCGACGAGACGGCACGCGGCCGCAGCGGCCTCGCCGGCGGCGGGCAGCGTGCCGGTACCGAGGCCGCGGATCGCCTCGGCGAGCTGCACGTAGAGGGGACGGAACGCGCGCTCCTCGCCGTCACGGGGGAGCACCGCGGCGGCGCGGCGGAGCTGCTCGTGACGGTGCAGGGGATCGTGGAGGGCCTCAGCGTGGGCCAGGGTCCATCGCGCCTCGAGCGAGCGCCGCCCGACGCCATCGAGAACCAGCTCGAGTGCCTCGAAGACGATCGCGACGAGCTCGCCGCGCGGCGTCGACTGGAGGTACACGCCGTCCTTTGCGAGGGGTTCGCGCTGCGCCGGAGGCAGCGCACGCACGTCGATGCGGTCGACGACCAGCCACGCCGAGGGTTGGCCCCCCTCGATGTGCGCCGGGGTCACCCACGAGGCAACAGGCGGCCCCGCAAGGAGGAGGGCCGCCCGTGTGCGCGTCTCGGGCCAGGGTGTGTCGTCGAGGAGGGCGAGCGCCCAGGTGCGGGCGCGCTCGCGCGCGTCGATGGTCGAGTCGTCCCCCATCGCGCGCGCCCGCGATCAGCCGGAGAGCTGTCCGAGGGCCTCGAGCTGCTTCTTCACGTCCTCGGCGGTCTTCATGACGACCCGCTCGTCGATGGAGTCGAAGCCATCGATGACGTCGTCGCCCAGGTCGTTCGCCCAGCAGATGTCGAGGAAGTCGGAGCGGCGGGCCTCGGGAACCAGTGAGAGCGTGTGCTCAACGACGGGCTCGTAGGCACTCCAGGGTGCTGGCATAACTCGTTCTATCCCTTCGGATCTGGATTCGGACCGTACCGTAGCAGCGGCCCCCACTCAGGTGCCACTCGCGAGGTGCGCAGCGGCGACGGCGAACACGCCCGCGATGGCCCGCCGGCGGAGGCCGTCGTGCGCGGCCTGCGAGGGGTGGCTACCCCTCGGTGCCGGTGCGTTCGGCGACGATCTGGCGCAGCTGCGTCACGCGCTCCGAGGTGGGTTCGTCCTCAGGAGGCGTGCGGTCGACGAAGGCGCGCAACCCCTCGAGCAGCGCCGTGGCGCCACCGTAGGCGATGAACCACTCGACGCCCTGGAGCAGGCTGAGGAGCGTGCGGTTACCTCGTTCGCGGTTCCGGAGGTAGCCCCAGAGGCACCCGGCGATGAACGCGGCCGCGGCGAAGCGCAGCTGCTGTTTGCCGTCCATAGATTCCCCTCAGCGTCCGCCGGCCACCATGCTAGACGCGCACCGCACGACCGTACAGCCGCAGCGGTCACCCCGGGGGCACCGAGGGCGGCAGCCGCGACGCTACACTCTCGCGCGTGAGTGGCCTCCTCGCCGCATGGTGGTTGCTGCCCGCGCGTCTGCGAGGTAACTGGCGACTCCTCCTCGTGGCCGGCGTGGGCGTGCTCGCGGCCTCTGTGCTCCTCGCCGCGGCGCCCGTGTACACCGGCGCCATGTCGGAGCTCGGCCTGCAGTTCCGCCTCGCGAGGTCGCTCGCCGAGGCGCCGCTGCAGTCGGTCACGCTCGAGGGCCTGCTCACCTCGCCGCAGGACCGGGCGAAGCGCCAGGCCACGGACGAGGTGCTCGCGGCACGCCTCGGGTGGCTGGCGGAGAGCGTGGCGAGCGTCGACCGTTCCGAACGCCTCGAGGCGGTGATTGGCCGCGATCGTCGCGACGCGCCAACGGACTGGGCGGCGTTCGTGCACGCGATCGGCGATCTCGACGGCCGCGTCGAGGTGGTGGCGGGGCGCCTGCCGGACGCCGGAGCGGCCACCCCTGAGGCAGTCCTCATCGAGGGCTTCGAGCGCCACGTGCCCCTCGGCAACACGGTCGTCCTCCGCCTCGGGAGCTTCGATGACTGCCAGCGCCGCCCGGTTTCCGAGGACCCGGACGAAGCACGCGCCGAGGTGCCCTGCCGGCCGACCACCACCCTCCGCCCGTACCTCGAGGTGCGCGTGGTCGGCTTCGTGCGCGCGCGTGACGCGGCCGACCCGACGTGGGCGCTCTCGCCCCTCAACCTCGAGGTCCCGGAGCGTCCGCTGTACGTCACCGGGCCCGGCCTGTCGCCTCGTGATCGCGTGGCTGCCGCCGATGGCGTGGGGTCGCTGCCGCTGCTCGTACCCGCCGAGACGCTGGCAGGCTCGCTCAGCAGCGCGCGGACACTCGAGTGGCGGCATCGCACCGGATTCATCGTGGACACCTCGGCGATCGCGCGCTCCGAGGTCGACCGCGGCCTGGCGGAGTACGAGGCCTTGCGCACCGACCTCGAGGGCCGCGCGGGCCTCAGTCCCGCCTACAACCTCGGGGTGGTGCAGGCCCTGAGCCAGTTCGAGGGCAGTCGATCGTTCAACCAGGTCCCGCTGCTGATCATGTTGCTGCAGATCGCAGGAATCGCGCTGTACTACCTCGTGATCGTGTCGCAGGTCATGGTCGACCGGGACGCCGAGGAGCTGGGCATCCTCGGGAGCCGCGGCGCGAGCGCCGGACAGATGACCGTCGTGCACGCGCTCGTCGCGAGCGTCGTCGCGATTCCCACCGCGCTCGTCGCGCCGCTGATCGCCGTCCTCGGCGTGCGCCTCCTCGGGTGGACCCCCGCCTTCGAGGTGCTCTCGGCCGGGCGGCTGCTCCCCGCGACGCTGTCACCCGTCGCGTTCCTCCTCGCCGGGGGCGCCGCGCTGCTCGCGGTCGGCGCGATGATTCTGCCGGTCGTGCTGGGCTCGAACCGCTCCGTCATGACCATCGAGCGTGCGTCGGCCCGCCCCGCGACGCGGTCCGCGCTGCAGCGCTACTACCTCGATCTGGCGGTCGTCGCGCTGGCGGGCCTCCTCCTCTGGGAGCTCCGCCGACGTGGGACCGCGTTCTCGACGGACACCGTCGGCGGCTGGTCGAGCGACCCGCTGCTGCTCGCGGCGCCGTTCGTGACCGCCCTCGGCGCGGCGGCCCTGCTGCTGAGGTTCTACCCGCCGCTGTTGCGCCTCGGGGCGGCGCTGCTCGCGCTCGGTCGTGGCACGGCGTTCGCGATCGGTCTCCGCCGAGCCGCGCGTGCACCGGCGGCGTACGCGCGAGTCCTGCTGCTGGTCGTGCTGGCGCTGGCCGTGGGCACGTTCGCGGCCTCGTACGGCCCGACCGTGCAGGCATCCCGCGAGGACCGCACGCGCTACGAGGCCGGCGCCGACCTCCGGCTGCCGATCGCGAACACGGTCGCCGTCGACGCCGACCAGCTCGCGAGCACCGCGCGGTCGGTCGCGGGTGCCGAGGCCGCGCTCCTTGCCACCCGCACCGTGCTGACCACCTCGGGCGGAACATCGCTCGAGACGCTCGGCGTGGACGCCGAGCAACTCGCCGCGACCGCGTGGTTCCGCGACGACTTCGCGACGGAACCCCTCGATGCGCTGTCGCGCCGCCTGCAGAGCGCGGTGCCGCCGGGGGGCGGCATCGAGCTGCCCGCGGACGCCACCGGCATCGAGGTGGCCGTCTTCGCGGAGGGAACACGGTCGTTCAGCCTCATCTGGGCGCGCGTCCGCGACGCCTCCGGACGCTACGCGAACATCGAGCTCGGGAGCGCATCCGCCGAGGGCTGGACCACCTTCGAGGCGCGCCTCCCCGAGGACCTGGCCGCACCGGTCGACTTCCTCGGCATGCTGATCACGGACGCCCGCGGGGTGAACGTGCAGCGGCAGGGCAGCCTCTACTTCGACGATGTGCACGCGCTGGTCCCCGGCGGCCAGCCGCAGCTCATCGATGACTTCGAGGGGCGGCTGGGGTGGCTCCACCTCACCGACCAGCGCAGCGCCGAGCACCTCGAGCTCTCACCCGACCACGCGCGGTCCGGCAGCCACTCGCTGCGCTGGAGCTGGACACCCGGCTCACCCGATGGCCGGCGCATCCTCGCGATCAACCCTGGCAACGTACCACTGTCCGCGGTCCTGTCCGACTCCGCGGTGGCGGGCCTGGGTGTGAACGTTGGTGATACGGTCACGCTGCACCTGAACGGCGTGCGCGTCCCGGTGACGGTCCGTGGACACGCCTCGCTGTTCCCGACGCTCAGCGCCGATCCGGGATTCGTCGTGCTGAATCGAGGGGATCTCGAGGCACTGGCGCGGCTGATCGAGGCGCCCAGCGCGCGCAATGCAACGGAGCTCTGGGTCCGCCTCGACGCCGGAACCGCCGAGGAGCGGCTCGCGGCCGCCGAGGCGGTGCGGTCGCTCCTCGGGACGGTGTCCGTCGACGGCGGCGGCCTCGATGCCGGCCTCGACATCGAGGAGACGCGCACGGACCCGACGCTGCAGGCCTCGGGGAGCGGCATCCTCGGTGCGGCGTTCGCGGCCGTCCTCGGGCTGTCGCTGCTCGGGTTCATCGTCGCGGTGACCGCCCGCGAGCGCTCACGCCTCATCGAGGTGGCCGTGCTGCGTGCCGTGGGGCTCTCGCGCGGTGAGCTGCTGCGGACCCTGCTCGTCGAGTGGGGCACGGTCGCCCTCGCCGGGGTCGCGCTCGGCATCGTCCTCGGCCGCCGCGTCGCGAGCGTGATGATGTCCTTCCTCGACGTCACCGAGACCGGCGCGCGAGTCGTGCCGCCGTTCGTGGTACAGACGAGCTGGGGCGCCGTCGGGGTCGGCGCGCTGGTGCTGATTGCCGGGGTGACGGTCGGAATCCTCGGCGTGTGGCGCGCCTCGATGCGCCGCGCGGACGCGGCCCAGCTCCGCCTGACGCGCTAGGGCTCGCCGGGGCTATCGGGCCGCCGACTCCGGCATCTCCACCGCCGACCGCAGGACGGCCGCCGCCGCCGTGCCATCGAGGCGGATCACGACTCGATCACCCGCGGCGATGCCTGTGGTCGCGGGAACGATGCGGAACAGGCGCCCCGTATCCGTGAAGGCGACATCCGCGCCTCCACCCTCGAGGTTGATCGCGACTCGGCCGTCCGGCGACAGCGCGGCCGTCCCCGACTGCAGCACCACCCCCTGCAGCGCCGGCGGCCCACCAAAGCCCGTGAAGCCTGCGCGCGATGTCAGGCCTCCCGGCGTGGTGGCAGGCGCCGAGGCGGGGTCGGGCACCTCGAGGGCCTGCGTGACCGGCTGACTCGCCCACCGCGCGAGGCGCGCGCCGACCAGCCCGCCCGCGGCGAGCGTCAGCAGCAGCGCCACCCCGAGGGCGAGCACCGTCACGCGGAACGAGAGCACGCCGCTCATTGCTCACCGAGGAACACGATGCCGGTGAGCACGAAGCCGCTCTCGGTGTGGTTCCCGCCGATGTTCGCCGCGCCCGCGGACGCCTCCCGTGCCGGCGTCAGCTCCTCGACGGGCGTGGCGCTGGTGAAGGACACCCGTCGCACACCCTCGGTGGTCGATACCTCGAGGAAGTCCGGGCCCGCCACGAGCACGGTGCCGCGAACCTCCTCGGCGGGCGTCCCGGCAGCGGGCTGCAGCTCGAGGACCGTCACGGCGGCTGCGGGTTCGTGGCCGTACACGAAGCCAGCGAGCACCCCCAGGGCGAACACCCCGAGGACGCCGACCCCCAGCACGAGCTGCGCGCCGCGGCGGGAGGCAGTCACGGGGTCACTCGCGGGGACGCGAAGGCTCAGTCGCCGAGGAGGGTGGTGTAGCCGAGGGCCACGATCTCCTCGACGTACTCCGACCGCCACCCGGGGTGCGGCAGCCGTCGCTGGCGCTGGCGGAACTCGCGGTGGTACCGGAGGTACTCCTCCTCGAGGCGTTCGCGCCACTCGGTCTCCTCCGCGAAGGTGTCGGGGTCCACCTGGTCGAGGGGGCTGTCGAGCTCGTCCTCAGGCAGATCGAAGTCGTCGCGCCAGTACTCCGCGAGGTAGTCGAGCGACTCCTCGAGGTCGCGGCGGCAATCGAGCATGTACGTCTCGAGGAGCGCCTCGGGGTCCACGGGGGAGCCCCGGAGTCGCTCGTTGCGCGCGCAGTCCGGACACAGGGTGATGAGCTTGCGCGCGTCACACTCGTCGCCTCGAGGGCAGTTGCGGTGCCGAGGGGCGAATCGGTTGAGGGCGGGCTTGCGGGAGTAGCCGGCGACCAGCTCGTCGAAGTCCTGTCCGCAGCGAGGGCAGCTCAGGCGATCCATAAAGATCTGATTGATCGCCTCTTCCCAGTTGATACGCATGCTCCGGCTCCCGCTCCGCACCCCAATCCTAAGAGGTGCGCAGGGCAAGTCAACTCGGAGATCGCTCGGAGATCCGCGGGCCGAGAACGCCTGTTCAGAAAGCCGGAATCGACAGAGTGAAGCCAGCTGACTGCCCCGGCATTTCCCCGACGTTTACCAGAATACGACGTATGTTGTCGCATTCCCAGGGCAGCGAGGCGCGCACCTCGTTCGCGATCCACTCCGCGAGCAGCTCGGCCGTGGTGTTTGTAATCGGGAGGCGTGCCACGTCCTTCGCTGGAAAGACATAACTTTTCGCCCCATGCTTGATGGTCACCGAGTCGCCGCGCTCCATGATCTCGAGGAGGGGAGAGCGCATCTGGAGCAGGAAGCGGTGGTCGAGGCGTTCGCAGACCTCGCGGACCAGGCGCTTGAGCACGGAGAAGTCGATGACCCAGCCATCCGAGGTGAGTGGCCCCTCGACGCGGCAGGAGACCTCGTAGTTGTGGCCGTGGAGGGGCTCGAGCTCATCGCCGAGGGTGGCCATGTGGGCGGCGGCAAAGCGGAGGCGTACGCCCTCGACGGTGACGTAACGGTCCTCGAGGTCGTTCATGGGGCGCTCGCCTCCGGTCGATGCAAGCAGAAGGGCAGCCCGCGGGCTGCCCTTCTGTATTCGAATCGCGTGCGCGGGCTAGACGACGAAGGTGGCCAGCATCTCGTCGACGGTGCGCTGCTTGGCGCTGTGCGCCGCCTTCGCCTTCTCGAGGCGCTCGTGCATCGGGACGCTGTCGGGGCGGCGGTAGAGCACGCCGAGCGGAATGCGGCCGCTGCGTGCGTGCTGGTACGCGGACGCCATGTCCGAGGGGTCATGGTCCTCGGGGAGGTCATACGCGGCGGGCTCGATGCCCTTCTTGGCGTTCCCCTTGAGGGCCTCGTAGGTGTCGTTGTAGGTCACGCAGGGCGACTGCACGTGCACGATCGCGAACCCGGGGTGGTCCATCGCCATGCCGATGAGCTGGGCGAGCTCCTTCGGGCGCGACGACACCGCCGAGACGATCAGCGAGACCCCCAGCCCGAGGTAGATCTCGAGGGGGTTCACCGGGTCGTCGAGCTTCCCGTAGGGCGTGGTGCTCGTCACGACGTTGAGGTGCGTCGTCGGCGAGGCCTGGCCCTTGGTCAGCCCGTAGATGCCGTTGTCCATGATCACCGCGGTCACATCGAGGTTGCGCTTCGACTGCGGTCCGATGTGCTCCGCACCGATCGACAGGAAGTCGCCGTCGCCGGCGACCACGAGGACGTTGATGTCCGGGCGGCTCGCCTTCAGCCCCCACGCGATGGGCAGCGTGCGCCCGTGGATGCCGTGGATGCCGAAGGGCTGGGGGCCCTCCTGCAGGTGCACGAGGTTGCCGGAGCAGCCGATGCCCGCCACGATCGCGGTCTTCTCGACGGGCTCGCCCAGGCGCTGCATCCGGTCGGCCAGCGCCAGCTCGACGCCGCGCACCACGCCGAAGTCACCGCAACCCGGGCACCACTTGAAGTCGTAGTCGGGGTTCCGCTTGGTCATACGGTTGCCAGCCTTCCGCTTGGCGCACCGATGCGCGTGCGAACGCGCTCGGTGAGATCACGCACCTTGAAGGGGAGTCCGGTGTACTGCGTGATCGACTCGGCGCGCACGCCCTTCGCCCGCAGGATGCTGGACAGCTGTCCGAGGTAGTTGAGCTCCGGGATGAGCACCAGGTCCTTCTGCAGCAGCTGCTCCATGAGCGCGGGCGGCATCGGGTTCAGGTACATGGTGTAGAACCACCCGATGTCGATGCCCTCCTCGCGGAGGTTGCGGTACGCCGCGAGGGCCGATCCCTTCGAGCCTCCCCATGGCATCAGCATAACGGATGCGGACGCGTTGTCGGCCTCGAAGGTGCCCGTTTCGAGGAGCTTCAGCTTGCCGAAGCGGCGGTGCGTCTTCTCCACGTGCACCTCGGGCAGGTGCGTCGTGTCTCCCTGGTCGTCGTGCTCCGAGGCGTTCGCGACATAGGCGCCGGGGCCGCCCGGCACGGGCATCGGGGTGATCTCGCTGCCCTTGTAGCGCCGGTTCCCGTTCTCGCCGACGGACACCATGCGGCGTTCCTGCACCACCTTCGAGGGGTCCGGCCTCACGATGTCCTGCGTGCGCTCGGCGAGCATCATCTCGGACAG
>JADLFF010000096.1 GCA_020845735.1 Dehalococcoidia bacterium | reverse complement strand
GGCGCGATCTCCTCGCCGTTCACCGCCGTGAACTCCCCGCGGGACGTCGAAAGCGTCACCACCGTCGCCGGCTTCAGCGGCAGCCCCTTGCTCGCGCCGCGGACCGTCACCTGCAGCGGCGTCGTCGCGTCCGCCGCCAGTTGCAGGATCTCGCCCTGGCCGATCGCGATCCCGTCGTAGACACCGGAGGCAGTCGTCGTCGCGGCGCTCGAGGTCAGCGTCGGCGTGGCCGGAGCCGGCGCCAGTCCCGTCGAGGCGGAGACGCAGTCGCTCGACCCCTCGCCCGTCAGCGTCAACACCTCGAACTGCCCCGCGATGTTCGCCGGCGGCATCGAGAAGCCAATGTTCTCGCCCACCACCGTCTGTTCCGCCGCCGGGATCGAGCGCAGGTTCGGCTTCGCCGTCCCATCGCCGCCCGGGTCGCGCACCACCAGCGGGTGCTCGAGGGCCACGTGTGCACTGATCGGGTTCGTCGCGTCGTCGGCGCCGGAGCGCAGCGTCACCAGCGTGGGCGCCAGGTTCGAGACCGTGCCCGGCATCACCGTGCACGGGCCGTCGCCCGGGGCCGCGAAGGCGCTCGCGGGCTGGAGAGTGAGGGCAGCGCCCATCAGCAGCCCGAGTGCGAACGTGCGCCTCCAGCCCGTGAGCCGGCGCGCGAACGGAGACTGAGGAATGCGCATATCGAAAGTGACCCGCCGCTCCTGCTGCTCGTGCAGGCGCCACCGGTCGCGCAGATACCGGCCCGCTAGAACATAAACGCGAAACACCATCCGAGGTTAACACCACCCCGCTGTCACAGAGCGCCGCGAGCCGCGCCAGACAATATGCAGCGGCCGGATCCACGCTCAACGCTCGCAAACGAGTCGAATTGAGCGGATATCTTGCCGCAGCAGTTAACTGGAGCCCGATCCTCGCGTTTCACTTACGTCAGGTCGTGTACGACCGGCGGGAAGGACGCGAGGCGACGGCAGGCCACCGAGAGGTAGTCGTCACCCGGGTGGGGCTCACACCCTGCCGAGGTGACTGACACTTGCCCCTCGGGGGTAGTACGCTCGCGACGTACTCTGCGCGCACGGATGCGCCATCGGCATCGCCCGAGGTAACGCTCGAAGCGATGTAGCGCCCGAAGCAGAGCACGCGCAGCGAACTCGGAGCGACGCGTGCCACCAGAACTCCCCGCCGGCGGAGCGGCCCGAGCCTTCGGACTCGACGAAGGCCTCAGCCTCGAGAATGAGCGCCAGCTCGTCGAGCGCGCTCGCTGGGGTGAGGCCGACGCCGTTGGCCGGCTCTACGACGTGTACGTGTCGCAGGTGTATCGCTACTGCCTGGGGCGCGTGCGCAACCCATCGGATGCCGAGGATCTGACCGAGGAGATCTTCCTCAAGGTCATCGGCGCAATTGAGGGCTTCGAGTGGCGCACGCTGGGATCAGACCAGGGCTCTTCGGAACGCAGTCCGTTCCGCTCGTGGGTGTTTCGGATCGCCCACAACCACGTTGTGTCCTTCCATCGGCGGGCAGCCGCCCGAGGCACCTCGGCGGAGCTCACGGAGACCCTGCGCGACGACCGTCGTGGGCCGCAGGAGCTGGCGGAGACCCGGATCGCGATCCAGGAAGTGATGGACGCCGTTCGGCAGCTGCCGGACGCTCAGCGCGACGTCATCCTGCTGCGCTTCGTGTCCGGCCTCTCGGTGGCCGAGACCGCGGACGTGCTCGAGAAGCAGCAGACCAACGTGAAGGTGCTGCAGCACAAGGGCATCCAGCGGCTCAAGCGCATGTTCGAGGCCGTCGAGGCGGCCGTGGAGCCGGTGTCACTGCAGCGATTCCGTCGGCGCTAGCGCGCCACATCGAGGTCGCGGCGCCGGTTGAGGTCCAGGGCGGGGCAGCACGCTGATGGACAAGTTCGAGGAGTGGATGACGCGAGGGGAAGAGGCGGACGCGAGCCAGTTCGCGGACGCCATCGACGCGCTCGCCACGAACCGCCCGCTCGCCGATTCTCCTGACGAGGCGCCTGACCTCTACGCCGAGCTGCAGCTCGCGAGCCAGCTTGCCGGCGGAGCGGCCGCCCTGCAGCCGCGCGCCGCCTATCGAGCCCGTTCGCGCGCACTCATCGTCGATGCGGCCCAGCCACTCGCTCGCAAGCGCGCGCGCGTGCAGCCCATCGTCAGCCGGCAGTCGTTCCTCGTGCCCTTCGCCTCTGCGGCGGCCGCTGCCGGGCTCACGATCGCCGCCGTCCTCGGCGCCACGCAGCTCGGCTACGGGCCGGGTGGCGCGCAGAGCAGCGGCGCCGCCGTCGCGACAAACCTCACCCAGCGCTCCATCCAGGAGGACCTGCGCAGCCTGCAGTCGACCCTCGACGCGGTGGTGGCCGCGGCCGATCGAGGTGAGGACCTCGACCCGGTGCTCCTGAGGTCGATCGCCGAGACGACGTTGAACGTCACGGCCCTCATCGAGCAGTCGCCGGGCGCCGTCCGCGTGGAGGACGTGATCTCGTACTACCAGGCGGCTGCGACCACCCACATCAAGCTCGGCGAGATCGCCCCGCGCGTGTCCTCGACGCCCGCGCTCATGGCTGCCCAGCGCGCCTCCGAGGACGGCGTGTTCGCGGCAAGCAAGGCCATCCAGGCCATCCAGGAAGACCGAGCGCACACCACCCCCTGAGCCGGGCCCGACCGACCCGCTCTACGGCTCGGCGTACCGCACGACGTACGGTCGCCCATTCTCGAGCACCGAGAACGTCTGCACGCGGTCGGGGGCGCCGAGGATGAAGCGGTCGAACGCCTGCGACGACTCGTCGAATCGGAAGTAGGCCAGCGGCGCACGTCCCGGCGTCAGCAGGTGGCCGAAGCGCGCTGGGTACCCCTCGGGACCCACGTACACCAGGAGCGCCAGCCCGCCCGCCCGGGGCAGCGTGCCGAGGAAGCGCGCCTGTGAGGCGTTCAACGGCAGCAACGGCCCGAGGCCCTGCAGTTGGCCCAGCGACGCCATCACCTCCGGAGCCCCGATGGTGTTCCGCCCCAGCCCGATCCCCCGGCCGAGGAGGTCGACGCGCACCTCGTTCGCCGAGCTGGTCGGGCGCGCCTCGCGCAGGAGTGCGGCGATCCCCGCGACGTGCGGCGCCGCCGCGGAGGTCCCGGAGAAGCTCGACGTCCCCGAGGGGAGGCCTCCGGTGGGGGAGAGCAGCTCCGGCTTCGAGCGGCCGTCGCTGGTCGGGCCCCGCGAGGAGAACGGGGCGGCCACCAGCACACCGTTGACCGGCGCGATGGCGCCGATGCTCATCACGCCCGGATGGTCCGCGGGCTCGCTCAGGGAGCCCATCGCCGACGCGAACTCGACCGCGTCGCCGCGATCGGGCGAGCCGACCATGAGGAGGTCCAGCGCGTGGCTCCGTCGGACATCCGCGCCGATGATCCGCACGGCGTAGCTGCCGGTCTCGGTGGCCAGTACCTGGAACCCCTCGACGGGGTCGCCGTTGCACGCCTGCGGCCGCCGCGACGCCCGCACGAGGGTGCCTGAGGGCGCGAATAGCTCGATGTCGAAGTCCGAGCAGGCGCCGCCCCAGGTGTCGTCCCAGCGCAGGGACACGGAGATCAGATCGCCGCTCGCGTAGAAACGCGAGTTGCCGGTCACCTCGGGAATGAACTCGTGGATGGAGTCGCCGTTCGTATCGACGTAGGGGCCGCGCCAGTGCTGTCGCGCCCAGTTGCCCGCCGCCACGAACCAGAGCGCGCCCGTCCCCACGCCGCGGCTGATGATCTCGTTGACGGGACCGGTGCCGTCGCCCGGTCCGCTGTGGAGGAAGCCCAGCGAGAACGAGACGACGTCGATTCGCTCCTCGGCGAGGTAGTCGATGGCCTCGGCGAGTTCCGTGAGCGTGCCGAAGCTGACGAGGTACAACTGCGCGCCCGGTGCGATCGAGTGCACCACCTCGGCGGCCAGTGTGCCGTGATCCGTGCCGGCGCCGGCATCGACGCCCACACGGAACGAACGAGCCGTCACGCGGGGCGGCAGCGTCCTCCCGAGCCGGGACTCGTAGCCGCGGAACCCGCCATCGACCACGGCCACCTTGACGCCGTAGCCCGTGAACCCGGCCTGCTTCCAGCGGTCCACGCCGAGCAGCGTCTGAGAGGCGCCGGAAGCCTGCAGTGGCACCGTGATCGGCGTTGCGCCCACGCCGGAGAAGACCGGATCGAGGAGCGCCGCCTCGAGGGCGCCCGGCGGCAGCCACGCCTGCAGGCGGTCGTGGCTGGCCGCCTCGGGGAGGCCCCCGAGCGCGGTCAGCACCTCGATGGCGCGCGCGCGGTCTCCGGCAAGGATGAGCTCGACCCGGCTCCTGGCGGGGCCCTCCGGCGCAGCGTGCGTCTGGCGCTCGACCGCCGTGGACGCCTCGCCGAGGTGCCCGTCGTCGGAAGTGCCCGCCGCCGACGGTTGTGCGCCGCACGCCACGAGGACGAGCGCCATCGCTGAGACCATCAACACCGAGCGCGGGCGGGCAGGGTGGGCCGAGGACAGGACGTGCTCCCGTCGGCGCGGACAGGGGACAGGGCCCGGAGCAGCGCTCGACGCCCACGCGCGACGCGTCAGGCGCTGCGGCTCTCCCGATCCAGTCGCCATGTTAAGCGCTGGCGCCGATGGTGAAAGGCGGCGACCGCGCGGTCGTCGGCGTCGAGTCGTGACGCGTCCGACGCGATGCGTGTGAGTGCCTGATCGACGTGTTCCATCGCGCCTGCCAGGTCCCGCGAGCGGTGCTCACAGAACTTCGCCAGCTCCTCGAGCGCGCGCACCGACCAGGGTCCGGGGCTGTCCGCAAGCTCCTGCCAGAGGGGCACCGCGCGATCGTGCAGGCCCTGGCGCTTCAGCAGCGCCGCGAGCAGCCAGACCAGGTCCGCGCGCCGGGGCACGTCGCGTGGGGCGACAGCCTCGAGGAGCGCGATCGCACGGTCCGGCGCGCGCCTCGAGAGCAGGCGCGCGGTGCCGAGGGCTTCCGCCCCGAGGGGCTCCTCGTCGCCGCGAACCAGCGCGGCGATGCGCCCCGTCAGCGCAGCGAGCGACAGCACATCGAGCAGGTTGTGCGACGCGATCGGCTCGACGAAGCGCATGTCCCCCGAGCGCAGGTAGCGGAAGTACCACGCCGGCACCTCGGCACCATCGACGTCGGCCGACGGTCGCGTCACCCCGAGGATGCGCGACTCCACATCGAGCAGCCGGCAGCGCGGGAGCCAGCCTCGATACAGCGTGCGTGCCGGGGGCAGCACGTCCACGTGCGGCAGCGAATCGAAGCCGAACCGCCGGCGGTGCATGGTGGCCCGCGCGTCCAGCATCGGCGCGTCGAACGTGCGGCCGTTGTAGGTCACGAGGATCGGCCGGGGAATCGAGGCGTGCACGTCCTCCACCAGCGCCTCGAGCAACGCGGCCTC
>JADLFF010000095.1 GCA_020845735.1 Dehalococcoidia bacterium | reverse complement strand
GTGGGCTCGTCGAAAGGACCGATCGATGGCGATGGCGGTGGGGACCGGGCTGACCAGCAAGCTCGAGGACGTGCCGGCACGCGCACGCAAGCTCGAGAGCCTGGGCTACGACGTCGCAAGCGTGGGCGAGATCGGGAACGACCCCTTCCTCCCGATGGTGCTCGGCGCCGAGCACACCGAACGGATGCACTTCAGCAACCTCGCGATTGCCTTCCCGCGCGCTCCGTACGTCGTGGCGAACCTCTGTTGGGACCTCGCCCGCTACTCGAAGGGGCGCTTCATCCTCGGGCTGGGCACCCAGGTAAAGGGCCACAACGAGCGGCGATTCAGCGTCCCGTGGGTCGCTCCCGGCCCCCGCATGCGCGACTACATCAACTGCATGAGGGCCGTCTGGGACTCGTGGCAGAACGGCACGAAGCCCAACTTCGAGAGCGAGCACTACCAGTACAAGCTCACGAGCCCCTTCTTTAACCCGGGTCCCATCGAGCACCCGGACATCCCGATCCTGCTGGCGGCGGTCAACCCGTTCAACGCGCGCCTCGCGGGTGAGGTCGCCGACGGCATCGCGATTCACGGGTTCAGCACCTTCAAGTACATCCGCGAGGTCCTCATCCCCGCAGTCCACGAGGGCGCTCGTCGTGCGGGCAAGAACCCGGCCGACCTCCAGATCCGGGGTGGCGGCTTCGTCGTGACCGGGCGCACCGAGGAGGAGCTCGCGAGGGCCAAGGAGCGTGCCCGCCGGCAGCTCTCGTTCTACGCCTCGACGCGTTCGTACTCCCGAGTCATGTCGACGCACGGCTGGGACGATGAGGCGTCGCTTTTGCACCGCCTCTCCGTCGAGGGCAAGTGGGACGACATGGTGGGCGTCATTACCGATGAGATGATGGAAGAGTTCTGCGTCATGGGGACGTGGGATGAGATGCCCGCGAAGATGCGTGAGAAGTACGCAGGTATCAACTCGCAGGTGGGCTTCGGTGTCGAGCCTCGAAATCCCGACGAAGAGGACCAGATCCGCGACATCATCACTCAGATCAAGACGATCCCGACCATCGGCGAGGCGTAGGTCCTCGGCAGGGCCGACTCCCGGGGGCCGGCGTTCGCTGCCCCCGGTTCCCTCCACATTGCGCTGATCTCGAGGGCTGCGTTCCGTCCGGGTGGGGACGTTCGGCCTTGTGGCCTCCGTAAGCGTAATGGGACAGTGGATTCGTGAAAGTCACACTCGAGAAGAGCGGCGACTACGCGGTCCGCGCGATCCTCTACCTGACCACGCACCACGGTGCCGGTCGACGTAAGAACCGCGAGATTGCCGAGGCCACGCACGTGCCCTCGCCGTTCCTCGCGCGCATCCTCGCGAGGCTCGTCAAGGCCGGCATCGTTAAGGCCACCGCCGGCCAGGATGGCGGGTACGAGCTGATCCGAGCGCCATCCGAGCTCTCGCTCTTCGACGTGATCGCGGCGGTCGAGGACGTTGCTCCTCGCGAGTGCGTCCTGCGCAACCAGGCCTGCGTCGAGTCGGGGGCGCGCTTCTGCGCGGTCCACGAGGCGTGGTCCGCGGCCCGCGATGCGCTCCATCGCGAGCTCACGGCCACCTCGTTTGCAGCGCTCGTCCAGAAGCGCGACTCCAGTTCGGTCCGCACGAGGTCGACCTCGGCCTGACGCGCTTGCACGGTCGGTTTGTCGGTCTCCCTAAGTCGATGCGCTGATACGCTCGTGCGGCTCCCCCAAGGAGGCGGCTCTCTGAGGCTGCATCGAGTTCCGTCGCCGCGCGCTGCGATCGCGGCATTCAGCGTGGTCCTGCTGAGCGTGTGGCTCAGCGCGTGCAGCGATGTCCTCGAGACTGTGCCGTCGGTCGCGCCTACCTCGGCGCCGTCGGCCGCACCCACCGCCGAGGTCCAGCGCGCCACTCCGCCGCCCGCCACACCCGTGGCGCCCTCACCGTCCCCGACCCCCACCGAGTCCCCCTCGCCGACTCCCACGCCAGAGCCCACCGAGATGCCAGTCCCTCGGCGGACCCCCACGCCCGAGCCGTTCGCAGGCACGGAGGCGCTCGTCGTGACGGCCACCACGAGCCACGCCTCGCCCTCGACGGCATCGCGGGCCGTGCGCGACCTGGCGCCGGGCTCGCGGGTGTCCCTCGTGGACGAGGTGCGCGGCGAGAACTGGATCATCGGCGACCAGGACTGGGTGCCCCTCTCCCACGACTGGGAAACGAGGTGGTACCAGCTCGATGACGGCAGCTACGTCTATCGCGCCTTCGTGTTCCTGCCCGATGCCGCGCCGCTGCCCTCGGGAGGTGGTGGCGAGCGCTACGTGGTCGTCAGCCTCGAGCAGCAGATGGCCTGGGCCATGGTCGGGACGACGATCGTCCGCGAGATGCCCGTCACGACCGGTAAGCCCGGGTTCGAGACGCCGACGGGCGAGTTCCGCGTCCTTGGCAGCGGGCGCATCCTCGACGAGCGCATGACCTCGCAGCGCGCGGGTTTCGATGACCCGAACGACCGCTACGACGTGCAGCATGTCCTCTACACGCAGTACTTCGCCGAGGGTGGCTTCGCCCTCCACCTCAACTACTGGCAGCCGACGGGCGTGTTCGGCGCCACCGAGACCAGTCACGGGTGCGTGGGGATGCTGCTTCCGGATGCGCAGTTCCTCTGGATGTTCGCGCAGGCCGGTACGCGGGTAATCGTCCGCGAATCGGGAGGGCCGCAACCCGTGGCACCGGTCCCCGCGCCCACGCCCCTTCCGACGGCGTCACCGCAGCCGACGGCCCAGCCCACAGCTCAGCCGGAGTCGGGGGTGAAGGTGTTTGCCGTCCAGGGCGGATCTCGAGGTGGAGCCGCTGACCTCGCGGCCCGCACGACCCCGGGCACCGGCTGCACGCTGAGCTTCGCCACGGCAGGCGGTGCGCGCATCGAGTGGCCCGGCCTCGGGACGCGCACTGCCGACGCGGGCGGCTGGCTCGAGTGGAAGTGGACCGTACCCACCGATGCGCCGCCCGGCCCCGGGCGCCTCACGGTCAGCTGCCCGACCGGCGACGCCGCGGTGGACTTCACGGTCCGCTGAGGCCGCCCGCCCCGCGATCGCACTCCGCGGAAGCCCTAGGCTGACGCGACGATCGATAGCGAGACGGGGTGTGCACGTGGGCAAGCTCGATGGCAAAGTCGCAATCGTGACGGGCGCGAGTCGCGGCATCGGACAGGGCATCGCGGAGCTCTTCGCCCAGGAGGGCGCCCGAGTCGTCTGCGCCGCCCGCACGCTGCACGAGGGCGACCACATGCTCGCGGGCTCCCTCGACCGCACGGTGGCGCGCATCCGCGAGGCGGGCGGCGAGGCCACGGCTGCGGTCGTGGACGTCTCTGACGAGGACAGCTGCAACCAGCTCGTCGAGGCGGCGAAGGAGACCTACGGGCCGGTCGACGTGCTCGTGAACAATGCAGCGCTCAACTACTACATCCCGATCGTCGACTACCCCACGACGCGCTGGCTGCGCGCCTTCGCCGTCAATCTCCATGGGCCCTTCATGCTCTCGAAGGCCGTGCTGCCGGACATGATCGCGAGGCGCAGCGGCGCCATCGTGAGCATCTCCTCGGTCGGCGCGATCGGGCCGGGACGCGGGCCCTACCTCGGTGAGCAGGGGCGGCCCGGCGGCACGATGTACGGCGCGTCCAAGGCGGCGCTCGAGCGCTTCACGCAGGGTCTGGCCCAGGAGGTCTACTCCGACGGCGTGACGGTCGCGTGCGTGTCGCCCGGTGTGGGCGTGGCCACCGAGGGCACGGTGCACTTCGGGATCAGCAAGAGCCTCGACGATCCCGACCGCGAGCCCATGTCGATGATGACCCGCGCGGTGTTGCTGCTCGCGAGCGAACCCCTCGATCGGGTCACGGGCCGCGTGACCTACAGCCAGCAGATCCTCAAGGAGTTCGGCTGGATCGATGTCGCCGAGGGGCTTGGTGTCGACCGCCGAGGCTCGGGCTACTCCGAGATCTAGCGCGCGCCGGTGCGCGTCCGGTCGCGCCCCTACTGAGGCGTGACGACGCTCGTGCGGCGCGCGACGACGACGATCCGATGCGAGTAGTCGTGTCCGTCGAAGTAGCCCCCACACGTGATCAGCGTCGCGATGTCCTCCTCGGTGGACGCGAGCACCTCGCGCATGTCCAGGTTTCCGAGGAGCACCGTCTCGTTCGACACCACCGTGTAGTGGATCGCGGTCCCATCCTGCAGCCCGATGACCACCTCGTCGTCGGGACTGAGTCGATGCAGGTTGGCGAACACCGCCGGGCCATACCTGATGTAGTCCACATGGGCCGAGAACACGGCGTTGCCGCCCATCCCTGGCTTCGCCGTGAAGTCGTACCACGCGACCTGGTACGGGTTGTACGGCAGGTCCATGTAGCCGTCGCGCACATTCATCGGGATGAGGGGGGCGACGAAGACGCGCGCCGCCGGGATGCTGATGCTCGCGACCGGCGAGTCGTACGTCGGGGTGGACTCCGGCGTGGGCTCAGGTGTCGGCTCAGGCAGCTCGAGGCGGTGCTCGACGGGTTGGAGCGTGTTCGGTGCCGGCGTGACTGTCGAGGTGGGCATGCGTGCCGGGCGTGACGCCTCGGCGGTGCACGCCGCCGAGGTCAACGCGACCACCATGACAAGCGCGCACACCCTGCGCGCGTGGTGCATCCTCAGTCTCATCCACCAGCCCTCGATGCGGGGAGGGGCGCGCCGCGATCGGCTCCGGCGCGCTCAGTCGGGACGACGTGCCACAAGGCCACCGAGGATACCAGCACTGGCACACCGCAACCTCGAGGCGGCCCGGGTCCGGCTACGAGTGCAACACGATTGCGCGTTACCGCCGCTCGTCGATCAGGCCCCGCAACGCGCGTAGAACGGCGTCGATGCGAGCAGGTTCGCCGGGAACGCTGAGTTCGCCTGCGCGGGCGCGCCGACGATATAGAGCAGCCACTGGCCGTTGCGCAGCACGCCCACGACCTCCGCTCGGCACCCCGATGCGGTCAGCGAGGCAACCAGGTCAGCACTCGAGAGTGCCGCCGGCGTGACCAGCAGCCCGCTCGCACCCCGCGGCGGCGTCGAGGTGAACACCGCCGACCGCTGACCGTTCGCAACGGGTGGCGTCGCCGGCGTGGAGGCGACCCCGTACAGCGACTGGAGGGCCTGGCGGTTCTCGGCGCTCGGCGTCGTGGTGCAGGTGCTGAGGACGTTGGGGTTGAAGCTCGCGTACATCAGGTCGCCGGGAGTCGTGCTGTGCCCCAGGCCGAGTGAGTGCCCCATCTCGTGGAGGATCACGGCGCGCAGGCACTGCTGAGGGATCTCGCCCGCGAACCGCACACTCACGGCCAGGTCGGCCTCGACGAAGGTCTTCTCGCCAGTCTGGACGGATGTCCGCCACCGGCCGATGGTCGCCGCCGCGCGGTTCGCGTCGGTCGCGTTGATCTCCTGGCTCCACCCGATTTCATTGCGGAAGTTGCCGAAGACCTGGCCTTCCGGGCAGTCCGCCCCAATCACGACGGTGACGGCCGCCTCCTGACGACTCCACGTCGCGGCCGCCTCCGCCACCATCGAGCGGAAGTCGGCATCCGACACGCCACTCGGTCGTCCGGAAGGCGCGAGGCAGAAGCTCACGCTCCCGCCACTCCACCGCGCCGGAGGAGGCCCGCAGCCACTCAGGTTCGCGGCGCCGCCGTCGCAGTCCGAGAAGTAGCCAATCTGCTCGGGAGCGGAACGCTCGGTACTCGAGGGCGGAACGGCGGACATGGCCATCGCGCGGCTGGTCGTGCTCGCGCTGTCGCTCGCGATCATGGCGGCAAGCGCGACCAGCAGCAGTGCCGCGGCGCTCAGCAGGCGGTGCACTCTGATTCCCTCACGATCTGCCTCGCACAGGGACCCTGCGCGCGTCGCACTCTTCGAGGCTAGTCGCTGTGTCCGACTCGAATCAGGAGCTTGCCCGTCGAGCGCCCTGCGGCCATCGACGACAGCGCCTCGCCGGCCCCCTCGAGCGGCCACTCGCCACCGAGGTGGGGCACGAGCGCTCCTGCGAGGTGCAGGTCGAACAGCTCGGTCATGCGGCGCTCGTACTCGTCGTGGTCCCGCATGTGGTCGCCGAGTCCCGGGCGCGTGAAGAAGATCGAACCCGCGCGCTGCAGCAGGGCCGTGTCGAGCACGCCCACCGGCCCCGAGGCCGCTCCATACAGTGCGCACGTCCCGCGCCGCTTCGTGGCCGCGATCGACTGCTCGATGGTGGCCGCACCAACGGCGTCGTACACCACGTCGACGCCCTGGCCGTCCGTGGCGGCGCGCACGGCCTCGAGGACGTTGGCCTCGCCACGGTTGATCACCACCTCGGCGCCCAGCTGACGCACGAGGCGGACCTTGTCCTCGCTCCCGACCGTGCCGATGACGCGCGCCCCACGCGCGACGGCCAGCTGCACGAGGAGGTGCCCGACGCCTCCCGCAGCCGCGTAGACCAGGCACGTGTGCCCCGGCCCGAGGTTGAACGTGTCGGTCGCGAGGTAGTGCGCCGTCGTGCCCTGGACCATGAGGGCGACCGCAACGCTGTCGCTCACGCCCTCGGGGATGGCGACCGTACGCCACGCGGGCACGGCCGCGAACTCGGCGAACGCACCGGGCATGGGATGCCAGTAGACAACGCGCGTGCCGATCGCGGCCTCGACGTCCGGGCTGGCGGCCTCGATGACGCCCGCTGCCTCGACGCCCGGGACGAACGGCGGCTCACGCCTCGCCGCCGCGCCGGTCACCATGCCGAGGTCGGCGAAGTTGATTCCGGCCACAGACGTCCGCACGAGCACGTCCCCGGGCCCCGGGGAGGGCGTCGGGAAGTCGCCAGCCTCGAGGGACTCGACGGGACCGAACTCACGAACAACCACAGCGCGCACGGTGCCCGAACTCTCACTCACACGTCCTTGCGCATCGAGTGTAGCGGGTGACCTGCGGCCGTCGGCGGCCCGGCGCATGGCGGGCGTATGAGCGAGGTACGGGCGGGGTGCAGCCGCCCGTACCTCGAGGTGGGAGCTAGGCCGGAACGGCCGCTGCGATCGGCGGTACTGCGAGGTGCCACTCGGTGAGTCGCTGGTACGCATCACCGAGCTTGAACACGGTCGCCTCGGCGAACGGCTTGCCGACGATCTGCATCGACAGCGGGAGCCTGTTGCTGCTGAACCCCACCGGCACTGCCATCGCCGGCAGGCCTGTGAGGTTCCACTGCCCCGTGAAGCTCGGTCCCGCGAGCTGCTTCTCAGGGCTCATCTCGGAGCGCCGCGGCGCCGGCGAGGGCGACGTCGGGGTGATCAGCACATCGAGGTCTGCCATCACCTCGGCGACCTTCGCCTTGAAGAACGAGCGGAAGCGCTGTGCTTGGACATAATCGCTCGCGCCGATGAGCGCACCGCGCGTCAACACCTCGGCGGTGTACCGGCCGTACACGTCGTACCGGCTCCCGAGGTCGGGACGGTGATACGCGAACGCCTCGCCATACATGATGATCTGGTTCGCGTCCTTCGCCTCGCCGCCGTAGGGGAGGTCGACCTCCTTGACGATTGCCCCCGCGGCCTCGAGTTCCTTCACGGCCGCGAGGACCGCCGTGCGCACCTCGGGATCGAGGTCCGGGTGGTCGAAGAAGTACTGCATCGGCAGCCCGATGCGCATCCCGCTCGGGTCACCGCTCAACGCCGCGGCGTAGTCGGGGACCGGCACATCGACGGTCGTCGGGTCCTTCGAGTCGTGGCCGGCCATCACCTGCAGCATGAGCGCGCAGTCGTACGCGCTGCGGGCCATGGGGTTGATGTGGTCCAGGCTGTAGCCGAGGGGTACGCACCCGAACTTCGAGACACGACCGAACGTCTGCTTCATCCCGGTGTGGCCGTTAAACGACGACGGCCCGCGCGTCGAGCCGCCGGTGTCCGTCCCAAGGCCGCCGAGCGCCAGCCCCGCCGAGATCGCGATGCCGGTGCCCGAGCTCGATCCCGAGGCGCTTCGCTCGAGGTCCCACGGGTTCTGGGGCATCGGGAAGGGCTTGTCGGGGTCCGGCATGCCGATCGCGAACTCGTTCAGCACCAGCTTGCCGAGCAGGACCATGCCCGCCTCGCGCAGCTTCGCGATCACCGTCGCGTCGTAGCCCTCGCCCCACGCCGGGTCGAGGATGAGGCCGTTCGCCGTGGTCGGCGCGTCCTTGGTCGCAATGATGTCCTTGGCGGCGAACGGGATGCCCTGGAGCGGGCCCACATCGATGCCCGCCGCGAACTTCGCGTCAGCCTCGGTGGCGGCCGCACGAGCACCGTCCTCGGTCACCGTGATGAACGCGCCGAGGGTCGGGTTGAGCGCCCGGATCTTGTCGAGCAACGCCTCCGTCAGCTGGACGCTGGTGATCTCGTTGGCGCGCAGCGCCGCAGCGGCGTCCTTGATCGTCAGGGGAATGTCCACCGGTTCGTCCTTTCTGGCCGGTCGCTAGACCTGGGCCGGGTAGATCACCGCGGGCTGGTCGTAGCGGATCTCGGGGATGGCGAAGAGCGCGTCCGCCGAGGCCCGCAGCCGCGGGTAGATGCGCACGTACAGCTCGACCCTGTCATCGGGAAGCGACATGCCCGCCGCTGCGAGGAGGCTGCGCACCGTCGTCTCCACCTGCGCGTCTGTGCTCGAGTCAGTTGTCATCGATGCCTCTCAGGCTGGTCACTGGCTGGACTGCGTCACACCGCGAGCGCCGTCGCCGGCGCCGCGGAACCGCTCGAGGCGGGCGCGGGGTCCTCCTCGAACAGATGGCACGCTACGAAGTGGCCCTCTCTCGGCTGGCGCAGGGCCGGGCGCTGCTCCGCGCAGATCGGCATCGCCTCGGGGCACCGAGTGCGGAAGCGGCACCCCGATGGCGGGTCGATCGGACTCGGAATCTCCCCCTCGAGGCGCGGCCCGGGTGGTTGATCCGGGTCGAGCCCCCCCACGGAGCCGAGGAGCGCCTGCGTGTACGGGTGGAGCGGGCGCTCGTACAGCTCGTCGGATGCGCACTCCTCCACGACCTGGCCGAGGTACATCACGACCACGCGGTCGGACATGTACTGCACGACGTTCAGGTCGTGGCTGATGAACATGTACGTGAGCCCCAGCTCCTCCTGCAGGTCGGTCAGCAGGTTGAGCACCTGCGCCTGCACGGACTTGTCGAGGGCGGACACGGCCTCGTCAGCCACGACCAGGCGCGGGTTGAGCGCCAGGGCTCGCGCAATGTTCACGCGCTGCCGCTGGCCGCCGCTCATCTGGTGCGGGTAGTACGAGGCGTGGTTCGGGTGGAGCCCGACCTGCCGCAGCAGCAGCGCCGCCCGCTCGCGCGCCTCGCTCCTCGAGGTCCCGTGCACGCGCATCGGGAAGGCGATGCTCTCGCCGACCGACATGCGCGGGTTCAGCGCTGAGTACGGGTCCTGGAACACCATCTGCATGTCGCGCCGGAGCTCGCGACGCCGTCCGCGGCTCAACGTCTTCACGTCGACGCCCTCGAACGCCACGGTCCCCGAGTCCGGCTCGATCAGCCCGAGCACGAGTCGCGCCGCCGTCGACTTGCCGCAGCCGGACTCACCGACGATGCCGACGGTGGTGCCGCGCTTGATGTCGAACGACACGCCGTCCGAGGCCGAGACGTACGCCTTCTTCCGGAACCCGAGGCTCACCGGGAACCGCTTGGTCAGGTCCTGCACACGGAGGAGCACGTCGGACTGCGCCACGTCCTGTGGCGAGTAGGTACGGAACCCCGTGGGACTGCCCCACCGCGTCGCCACGTCTCGTGTGTCCGGCTCGGGCGCCTGCACGGCGGCAAAGGCAAGGTACTCACCCATCATCATCTCGGTTACCTCACGCATCCTTGATGTCGAGCGCGTCGCGGAGGGCGTCGCTCAACAGGTTGCAGGACATCGATGTGGCGAAGATGAACAGCCCGGGCAGCGCCGCGACCCACGGCTGGATGTAGATCGCTCCACGCATGCTGTTGAGGATGAACCCCCATTCGGGAGTGGGCGGCCGCGCCCCCAGCCCGAGGAAGCTCAGGCCCGACGCGATCACGATCGACAGCCCGACCAGCCCGGAGGCGTACACGAAGATCGGGTTGAAGATGTTCGGCAGGACCTGCGTCGCCACGATCTTTGGGACGCTCGCCCCGCTGAGCCGCGCTGCCTCGATGTACTCGAGGAACACGACCTTGCGCGTGGCGGCCTCAGCCACTCGGGAGATGGGCGGAATGAACACGATCGCGATCGCGAGGATCGAGTTCCTCGATCCCGGCCCCAGCGATGCCGCCACGGCGATGGCCAGCAGCACCGCGGGGAAGGCGTAGAACATGTCCATCGTGCGCATCATCAGTGCGCCCACCAGCCCGCCGAGGTAGCCGGCGGTCGCACCGATCGCCAGGCCAATGACCGTCGCCACGAGGACAGGCGCGATCCCCGTCACCAGCGACAGCCGCCCGCCGTAGAGCAGGCGCGCGAGCATGTCCCGCCCCTGCTCGTCGGTCCCGAGCCAGTGCCCCGTGGTCCCGATGGGCAACAGACGCTGCGAGGCCACACCCACGTTCGGGTCGTACCCCACGAGCAGCGGGCCCACCGCCGAGGCGAGCGCCAGCGCGACCAGCATCGCGAGGGCCGCGAGCCCCAGCTTCTTGCGCAGGAAGCGCTCGCGCACTTCCTGCAGGTACGACCGAGGCGCGACCGCAGCCTCCTGTGTCTCCGCCGCGATCCGGCCCGTGACGGGAGCACTCAACGTTGTCATCGAGCTCTCCTTTCTCGATTCGCTACGTCGCCTTGCGCAGGCGCGGGTCGACCAGCATCTGGAGCAGGTCCACCGTCAGGTTCATCAGGACGAACGTCGTCGCAATGACCACGATGCCCGCC
>JADLFF010000094.1 GCA_020845735.1 Dehalococcoidia bacterium | reverse complement strand
GGCCTGCGCGCCTCGTCCCGACTGCCTCGACCTCAACCTCCAGGGAGCGTTGCGCATGCTCGTGTCGCTGAAGTGGCTGCGTGAGTACCTCGACCCGGCGCCGCCGACGCTGGCGACGGACCCCGAGGGCGTGGCGCACCGGTTGACGCTCGCCTCGGCGGAGGTGGAGGGCATCCACCGGGTCGGCGGCTGGGACCGTGAGCACGTCGTGATTGGCGAGGTCCTCGAGGTGGAGCCGCACCCCAATGCGGATCGCCTACGCCTCGCGACGGTGAACTGGGGTGGCGCCGAGCCGCAGCGCGTCGTCTGTGGGGCGCCCAACCTCGCGGTGGGGCAGCGCATCGCGTTCGGGCGCGAGGGCGCCGTGCTCAACGACGGGCACACCGGCGAGCGCATCGAGCTGAAGCGCGCCACCATTCGAGGCGTTGAGTCGGCGGGGATGGTCCTCTCCGAGCGCGAGCTGGGGCTCAGCGAGGCGCACGAGGGCATCCTCGAGCTGCCGGGCGACGCGCCGATCGGGACGGCGCTCGCGGATTACCTCGGCGACGTGGTCCTCGACGTGCACGTCTGGCCGAACCGAGCGGACACGATGAACATGCTCGGGATGGCGCGCGAGATCGCGGCGATCGAGGGTGGCGCCGTCCGCGAGCCGGACTCCGGGTACAGGGAGGGCAAGGAGCGCGCCTCGGACGCCGTGGAGGTGCGCATCGAGGATGCCGACCTCTGTCCTCGGTACATCGCCACGCTCGTCGAGGGCGTGACCGTGGCGCACTCGCCGGGTTGGATGCAGGACCGGCTGCGCGCGGCCGGGCAGCGGCCGATCAACAACGTCGTCGACATCACGAACTACGTGATGCTCGAGCTCGGGCAGCCGTTGCATGCGTTCGACGCGGACCAGCTGCGAGGCGCGATCGTGATCCGGCGTGCACGCGAGGGCGAGCGCATCACCACCCTCGACGGCGTGGAGCGCGAGCTGCGCGCGGGGACGCTGCTCATCACCGACGAGGGCGAGGCGGGCGGACGTCCGATCGCCATCGCGGGGGTCATGGGCGGCGCCTCGACGCAGGTCACCGCGGCGAGCACGCGCATCCTTCTCGAGTCGGCGGCGTTCGACGGCGTGAGCATCCGGCGCACCTCGACGCGGCTGCACCTGCGCTCAGAGGCCTCGTCGAGGTTTGAGCGCGGGCTCTCGCCGGAGCTGCCCGTGCACGCCTCGAGGCGCGCGACCGGGCTGCTCGTGGAGGTGGGGGGCGGGACGGCGCGCAAGGGCCGCGTCGATGTGTACCCGCGCACGTTCAGCCCGCGCCCCGTCGAGGTCACGCGGAAGCGACTCGACACGCTGATCGGGTACCGGGTGCCGGACCGCGAGGTGCGTTCGATCCTCGGCGCGCTGGGGTTCGAGGTGGAGCGCGACGGTGGGCGCTACACGGTGACGCCGCCGTGGTGGCGCACCGACATCGCGATTCCCGACGACATCGTCGAGGAGGTGGTGCGCATCGCGGGCTACGACCGGCTGGCCTCGACGGGCGTGTCCGGGCGCGTGCCGCCTCGGGAGCCGCGTCCGCTGCCCGACCTGCGTGAGCGCCTGCGTGACGCCCTCGTGCGTGCGGGGCTGCAGGAGACCATGTCGTACTCGCTGACGACCGAGGCCGTGCTGCGCCGGGTCATGCCCACCGAGGACCTCGCGATCCTGCGGCCGCTGCGGCTGCGCAACACCCTGTCCGCGGACCGCGAGGTGATGCGCCCGACGCTGCGCCACGCCATCCTCGAGACTGTGGACCGCAACCTCCGGGCCGGTGCGGACTCGGTGGCCGTGTTCGAGGCCGCGCGCGCGTACCTGCCGCGCCACGCCGAGGGCCCCGAGGCCCTCCCCGAGGAGCGCGAATACATCGTGGGGGCGTTGACGGGCGTGGAGCTCGACCGCTGGGGGCGTCCGGGTGAGCGTGCGCTCGACTTCTTCGATGCCAAGGGAGCCCTCGAGGCTGTCGCCGACGAGATCGGCGTGACGCTCGACTACGTGGCGGGCGACGAGTTCGCGCTGCTGCCCGGCCGCGTCGCGCACCTCGAGGTGGGCGGGGAGCAGGTCGGTGTGATCGGGGAAGTGCACCCCGACACCCTCGCGCTGTTCGGCATCGAGCAGCCCGTCGTCATGTTCGAGGTCGACATCGCGGCGCTGTTGCCGCACACGCTGCGGCGGCGCGCCGTGACCTCGGTGTCCCGCTATCCGGCGGTCGAGCAGGACCTCGCGCTGGTGGTCGACGAGGGCGTGACGGCCGAGCGCGTGCGGCGGATCATCGAGTCGTCCGCGCTGGTGGCCTCGGCGCGCGTGTTTGACGTGTTCCGCGGGGAGCGGCTGGGCGAGGGCAAGAAGTCACTCGCGTTCAGCATCCGGTACCAGGCGACGGATCGCACGCTGACGACCGAGGACGCCAACCGGGAGCAGGCACGCCTCGTGCGGCGGTTGCAGCACGAGCTCGGGGCCGAGCAACGGTCCTGAGGCGGCACGGGCCGTCGAGCTGGCCTCGGTGCTGAGCGTTGGTGCCACGCGAGCCACGCGAGTTGGCGCTACCAGTACCGGTGCACCGCCCGCTGAGCCACGGCCACCGAGACCGCACCGGCGAGGAGCAGGACGACCGTGACCCCGTCGTTGCGGGGTGCGGGCTCGCCGAGGTACTCGCGCGACCTCGCTGGCGCCGGACCGTTCGAGGACGAGGCGCGAACCGACGGGGCGTCGGCGCTGGAGCACGCCGCCGCGAGGGCGATGGATGTGAAGAGGACGGCCGCGACGCGCCCTCGGCGGGACCGTCGCTGCGAGTACGCGCTGCTACGCACCGGGTTCCTCCCTCTCGCGGGCCTGTGGTCGATTCCCTCCCTGGAGATCCCCGGGCGTCCTGCCTCGAGGTCATCACGTACGCACGGCACACGCTAGCAGAGGGCACAAGCCCTGAGTTGCGCCCGCGTGGTGAGCGCGTGAGGCTCGTGCGGCGGCCTCGAGGGCGGCGTGCTGGCCGCACCCCGCCCTCATCCGTTCGTGGTGAGCCTGGCGAACCACACCCGCCGTCCTCGCAAGGCACGAATCACCGGCGCCCGGCCGCCCGCCGAGGGTGTGCATCGGAGCCGAGATCCGTCCGGGTGATCCCGGCCCTGTCGGCGCACGGGACGCGCTCGGCGGCTCGTGCGGGCAGCCCCGATACGTGCGGGGCCTACTCGTTGCGGAGGGCTGCGATCGGGTCGAGGCGGCTGGCGCGGTAGGCGGGGTAGATGCCGCTGAGGACGCCGATCGCGCCGGAGACGGCGAACGCGACGCCGATGCTCCACGGCTGGATCACCGTGGTCATCGTGGTTCCGGACACATCGCGGCCGTTGAGCCCGAAGGCGACGCCGACGCCGAGCGTGACGCCGAGGAGGCCGCCGACGATGGAGAGGGCGAGGGCCTCGGCGACGAACTGGGACATGATGTCGGCCCGGCGTGCGCCGATCGCCGCTCGAATCCCGATCTCGCGCGTTCGCTCGGCGACGTTCACCAGCATGATGTTCATGACGCCGATGCCGCCCACGAGGAGCGAGATGCCGGCCACGCTGCCGAGGAGGATCGAGAGGGTGCGGCTGACCTCGCCGGCCGC
>JADLFF010000093.1 GCA_020845735.1 Dehalococcoidia bacterium | reverse complement strand
TGCTTCCCAAGCAAAGGGTCGCGAGTTCGAATCTCGTCTCCCGCTCCAACGATCTTGAATCTGAATGACCGCCCACCGGGCGCCCTCCGCGGCCGTCTCCGCGCCCCCGCGGGTCCCCTTCCGGGTCCTATCGCCCTGTCCACGATCTCGGCGGCACCCTGCCGCAACTCGGCACCCGAGCGGGTGTAGTGCTCGCCTCCGGACGTCGATGCAGTAGCCGCGGGACCTGCTCAGGGCGAGGGTTCGTGCTTCCCGGAGCGGGTGCGCGGTGTCATCGAGGCGTTCGGGGCGCGGCGCCTGGCGAGCTTTGCGCGGGGTGCAGTCTCACGCACGCGCTGTTCGAAGGCGCGGGCCTCCGAGGCGCCGCGCAGGTCCTGCGTCGGTGCCAGGCCGCGTCCGACCTGTTCCGCCTCGTACTCCATCCGCTCGAGGACCTGCGCCTCGTGGGCCTCGCGTTCTTCGACCGTGGGCAGCGCGGGTGGGCCGTAGCGCTCGTAGAGGAGCTCCGGGTGTTCGCCCATCGGCACGGCCTGGGAGATCGGGCTGTCGACCTCTTCGCCGTAGTGCCAGTACTTGCCGCGGTCCGGGATGCGTCGGGGGACGCCGTCGCGCAGTGTGAAGGCATGGAACGAGGTTGGCATGAGCCGCTGGCTCTCAGCGTCACAGACCGGGCAGGGTTGCGCCTCGGCGGCCGCGGCCACGCTGCGCACGAGCTCGAAGACCCCGTGGCAGTCCGCGCAGTAGTACTCGTAGACCGGCATGCGCGCCCTCGGCGGGACTAGCGAGCGCCGCGCAGGCGCGGGTCGAGCACATCGCGGAGGGCGTCGCCGAACATGTTGACGCCGAACACCACGATCGCGAGGGCCAGCGTCGGCGCGATCAGCATCCAGGGCGCCGCGTACATGAACGCCCGGCCGTCGGCGGCGAGCATGCCGCCCCACGAGGGACGCGGAGGCGGAACGCCGTAGCCGAGGAAGGAGAGCGAAGCCTCGGAGAGGATGACGCCGGCGAAGGCCGTGCTCGAGAGGACGATGAGCAGCGGGATGAGGTTGGGGACGAGGTGCCTCAGCATCACGCGGGTGTCGGTGGCGCCCATGGCGCGTGCCGCCTCGACGTACGTCTGGTTCATCAGGCTGAGCGTGGCGCCGCGGAGGACCCGGCTCTCGGTCACCGCGCGTCTGAACGAGAGCGCGAAGACCACGTTGATGAAGCTCGGGCCGAGGACGACCATGATCGCGATGAGGAGGATGAGGTAGGGGACCGCCTGCACCGTGTCGACGAATCGTTGCAGGAGGTAGTCGACCCATCCGCCGAAGTAGGCGCTGGAGACACCGAGCGCGAGCGCGGGGAGCGTGCTGACCAGCGTTACGAGCACGCCGATGTAGAGCGACGTCTGTGCGCCGTAGACGACTCGGCTGAAGACGTCACGTCCGAACTGGTCCGTGCCGGCGAGGTGGGGGAAGGTGCCCTCGATGCCGGTGAGGGACGGCCCCTTGAGGGCGACCGCCTGGTTGTTCTCGAGCGGTCCGTAGGGCGAGATGACGGGGGCGCCGATGGCGAGCAGGACGAGCAGGACCACGATCGCGCCGCCGAATGCGCCGAGCGGCTTCTTGCGGGTGAAGGACAGCGTCGCGTTCCACCAGGTCGAGAGGCCGCCGGGCTCCCTGTAGACGACGGGTGCGAGGCCGCCGGTGCTCAGTGGCTGTGTGGTCATCGGTGCTCCCAACGTTCCCTCTGGTGCACGGCGGTCGTCACGCGTAGCGGATGCGCGGGTCGAGCCACGCGTACGACACATCGACGAGCAGGTTGGTGACCATCACGAAGACACCGATGACCAGGACGACCCCCTGGACGATGGGGTAGTCGCGGTTGGAGATGGCGCTGAGGAGGAGTCGACCGACGCCGGGGATGGCGAACACGCTCTCGACGATGACCGAGCCACCGATGAGGAACGCGACCTGGAGCCCGAGGACCGTGACGACGGGGATCATCGCGTTCTTGAGCGCGTGCTTGAAGACCACGGCGCGCTCGGCGACACCCTTGGCGTGGGCGGTGCGGATGTAGTCCTGCCGTAGCACCTCGAGCATGGTGGTCCGCGTCAGGCGCATCACTGTGGCGGACAGCCCGATGCCGAGCACGATCGAGGGCAGGAGCACGATCTTGATGTGGTCGATGGGCGCCTCGGCGAAGCTCACGTAGCGGAGGCTGGGTGCGATTCCCCACCAGATCGCGGGGAGGACGACGATGGCGGTCGCAATCGCGAACGTTGGGACGCTGATCCCGATGATCGAGACGGACCGCAGGAGGTAGTCGAGCCAGCCGTCCTGGCGGACCGCCGAGATGGCGCCGATCACGACGCCGCTCACTGACCCGAAGAGGATCGAGAGGATGCCGATCTCGATGCTGGCCATGGCGCGACCGGCGATGAGCTCCGTGACCGGTCGCTGGGTCCAGAGGGACGCGCCGAGGTCGCCCTTGAGCGCGTTGAACGTGTAATCGACGTAGCGCAGGGGCAGGGGCTTAGTGAGGCCGAGCTGCTCCTCGAGGGCGGCGCGCGCCGTTTCGTCGTTGCTGCCGGTCCGTTCGGCCAGCATGAGGTCGACGATGTCGCCCGGGATGAGGTCGATGAGGAGCACGACCAGGAAGAGCAGGAGGAGCAGCGTCGGGACCAGACCGACGACCCTCCGCATGATGTACTTCCCCACTCGCCCGTCCTATCGCTCGCGTGTCGCTCGCATCGGGAGGCCGAATAGTACATTCGAGGTCGGAGTCACTACAAGGGCGCATGATGAATCGTTGTGTTGCCCTCGGCCATCACAGGTCCTATATAACGCTTGGAGCGAAGCTGGTCGCGTCTCGGACGCGCCTGGCGGTGGCCTGGAGGGAACAATGGAAGACGGATACTGGAAGCGGGCACGCTGGAGCCGGCGCGGAGTGCTGCGCGGTGCGGGCGTTGGCCTCGCGGGGCTTGCGGGCGCCGTGCTGGTGGGGTGCGGCGGTGATGGCGGGGAGAGTGGGAGCGCCTCGAGCACGGGCGGCGGCGGATCGGGAGCCGCGACGGCGGGCAACTCGCCGGTGACCGTGAAGCGGGCGCCCGGCTTCGACCCGGCGCTCGGCCTCAATCCGGTCAACGACAAGAAGTACGTGAAGGGCGGGGTGTTCCGGCGGCACTTCACGGACACCTCGCGCCAGCAGGACCCGGACGTCTCGGCGGCCGGGTCCGACCACGAGACGACCAACGACCGGCTGGCGTACGCGAACCCGTGGACGATGGAGATCGTCCCGGACATGCTCGAAAAGTACGAGCTGGTGGACCCGACGACGCTGGTCCTCAAGATCCGGCCCGGGATCAAGACGCACAACATCGCGCCGGTGAACGGCCGCGTGTTCACGGCGCAGGACGTGGCGTACTCGATCAACCGCAAGGCGGGGAAGGTCGACGCGGACAAGGCGAAGGCGTACCCACGTCGAGACCAGTTCGTGGGCCTCGACAAGGTGGAAGCCGTCGATGACGTGACGGTGAAGCTGACGTTCACCAAGCCGAACGGCTCGATCATGGCGGCGTTCGCCGACCCGCGCGCGCAGATGATCCCGCGCGAGCAGGACGACATCGGCTACAAGGACGTCCTCAAGGCCGTCGGCACGGGCGCGTTCGTCCAGACCGAGCACGTCGAGGGCACGCGGCAGGTCTTCAAGCCGTTCGCCGACTACTACCGCAAGGCCGAGGAGGCCGGCCGGCCGCTGTACGACGCGTACGAGAAGCTCGTGATCGCCGACCGCGCCTCGGTGATCTCGCAGTTCATCACCGGCGAGATCTCGATGATCACGACCGTGACTCCGACCGAGGAGCCCACGATCAAGGCGGCTGTGCGGGACGCGCAGTGGTACGGCTCGGCGAACCTGGGCTGGTACCACCAGGCGTTCAACAAGCGGGTGGTCAAGGCCTTCGAGGACCCGCGCGTGGTCAAGGCCCTCCGCATGGCCATCGACTACAAGGCCGTCGCGGACCCGCAGGGGCAGGGCTGGCTGTACAGCGGCCCGCTGCACGTGATGTTCCCGGAGGCCCTCAAGAGCGACGAGATGGCGAAGCTCCCGGGCTACAACCCGGCGACGAAGCAGCAGGACATCGCCGAGGCGGCGCGGCTGATGGAGGCCGCCGGGTACAAGGACGGCACGGGCCTTGCGTTCAAGAACAACATCAGCGGGCCGCCCTCGGGCATTTCGTACGAGAACGCCGTTCGGCTCAAGGACCAGTGGGCGAAGATCTGGCCGAGGATGGACATGACCATCGTGCCGGTCGCCGACTTCGGGGCGTTCACCGCCCTCCTGACCAACAAGGAGTACGAGGCGCGCACGTACCACCACACGATGGTGCCGGACGCCGCCCTCGATGCGCGGCTGTACTACCACTCGAAGGGGAGCCGGAACTACCAGCTGTTCGAGAGCGCGGCCGCGGACACGGCGCTCGACAAGATGCTGGAGGCGACCACCCTCGAGGCGCGCAAGCAGGCGATCCGGCAGTTCCAGCTTGACTACATCGAGACGGGCGGGCCGCTGCTCCAGCTCTACGTGGCGCGGGACAACTTCGCGTTGCAGAGCAACTGGGCCGGGTTCGACTTCGTCAACGGGACGTGGGGCTACTCCACGTACGGCGTCGGTCCTCGGTGGTACTGGCAGACCGAGAAGTAGTCGCGGCAGCCGCGAGTCAGGCCGAGGGGACCTCGGCGCGCACGTCACACGGAGGCCCCGTCCGAGCCATGCAGGACGGGGCCTCGTCGTTCATCGTCGTTCCTCATCGTTGGTCCCGTGGCAGCCCTCGGGGCGTCGCAGACCCGTTGCATGTGTGGCCTCGAGGGTGCCGGGCCTTCATTCACGCGACGGAATGGCCGATGCTGCGGAGGATTGGAGCTCGCATGGCACTCGCGACCACGCGCGGCCGGGTGCAGCACCTGCTGCGGCGCACCACCTTCGGCGTGTCCTCGCGGGAGCTCGAGGAGTACGTAGCCCTCGGCGTGGAGGGCACGGTCGAGCGGCTGCTCAACCCGGAGGCCGTGGACGACTCCGTGGCCGACGCGGCCGTGGCCGCCATCGCGGAGCCGTTCGCCCTCGCTGCTGACTCTGACGAGGTGAAGACGCGGCAGCGCCAGGCGCTCGCGCGGACCTGGTACACGCGCCTGCTCTGGTCGCAGCGCCCGCTCCTCGAGCGGATGACCTACTTCTGGCACGACCACTTCGCGACGTCCCTCGGCAAGGTCGGGAACCCGCTGCTCATGCACCGGCAGAACGAGACGCTGCGCGCGCATGCGCTCGGCCGCTTCGAGGCGCTGGCGCTGGCGGTGACGCGCGACCCCGCGATGATGATCTACCTCGACAACCGGTCGAACGCGAAGGCCGCGCCCAACGAGAACTACGCGCGCGAGTTCCTGGAGCTGCACACCCTCGGCGAGGGTGGCGGCTACGGCGAGCGCGACATCAAGGAGGCCGCTCGCGCCCTCACCGGCTGGCGGCTGGTCGAGGGCGTCCCGACGTTCCAGGTCAAGCAGCACGACCTCGGGGTGAAGACCATCCTGGGGCAGAGCGGCAACTTCAACGATGAGGGCCTCGTGGCGCTGCTGGCGCGGCAGCCGCGGACCGCGACGCACCTTGCGGACAAGCTCGTGCGGTTCTTCGTGCGGCCCTCGGGGAGCGAGGCGCTGACCGCGCGCGCCGCCTCGACGTTCACGAGCTCCGGCGGGGACATCCGAGCGGTGATGCGCACCATCCTGCTGGCGCCGGAGATGTTCGAGGACGCCTCGTACCGCGCGGTGGTGAAGTCGCCGGTCGAGATCGTGGTGGGCGCCACGCGCGCCCTCGAGGTGCCGACCGACGGCCAGCCGGAGCACGACGGCGCGCGCCGCATGGGGCAGACCCTGTTCGACCCACCGAACCCGGCTGGCTGGGCCGGCGGTCCCGCCTGGATCAACGCGACGACCGTGCTCGCGCGCTCGAACTACAGCTCGGAGATCACGAGGCTCAAGGCGAAGCACATCGCGGACGTGCCCGCGCTGCTGCGAGGGCACGGCGTGACCACCTCGGCGGGAGCGGTGGTGGACTGGGTCCTCGACCTGCTCGTCGGAGGCGACGTGCCGAGCACGACGCGCGAGATCCTCGTCAACCACCTCGGTGGGACGCACTTCGAGTTCGAGCGCGCGGCCCGCGAGGGGACACTCAACGGCATGGTCTACCTCGCGCTGACGATGCCCCTCTATCAGGTCGCGTAGGCGCAGGCGCGGAGGAGGCAGCGATGCGAGGTCCTGAGCGAGTCAACCCGGCGATGGAGCCGCGCGAGGACGGTACGCGGCTCACCTCGGCGCTGTCCCGCCGGTCCTTCATCACGAAGGGGCTGGCGGTGGTCGGCCTCGGGACCGTGATTCCCTCGGCGTTTGTGCGTGCCGTGTTCGCCGAGGACGCCGCGGGGGCACCGGGTGGGCGCCGCCGCGTGCTCGTCGTGCTCCAGCTCGGCGGAGGCAACGACGGGCTGAACACCGTGATCCCGGTGACCGACGGCGCGTACTTCGATAGCCGCCCGCGGATCGGCGTGAACCCCGAGGCGGCGCTCCCCCTCGGCGATGGGTTCGCCCTCCACCCGAACATGGGCGCCGTAAAGGGGCTCTGGGACCAGGGGCGCGTGGCCATCGTGCGAGGCGTGGGGTACCCGCAGCCGAACCGATCGCACTTCCGCTCGATGGAGATCTGGCACGCCGGTACCACCGATGAGCGTGAGCGCACCGGCTGGCTCGGGCGGCTGATGGACGCCACCCACTACGAGCAGCGCTCGAACTGGCATGCCGCGAACATGGGATCGAGCCTGCCGATCTCGCTCTCCTCGCAGGGGAGCTTTGCCGCCTCGGTCGACTCGATCCCGACGTACAGCCTCGCGATGGACGGTGGCGCGAAGGGCCAGTCCGCGCGGCGCACCGAGGACTGGGTGCGCCTCTACGCCGAGCAGGGGGCGATGGGCGGCGCGCTCGCGCTGGTGTCCAAGGTGGGCACGGCCGCCTACGAGTCCACGGTGAGCCTCAAGCGGGAGACCGCGGGCTACCAGCCGGGCGCCACGTACCCCACGAATGCGCTCGGGACCGCGCTGAAGACCATGGCGCAGATCGCCACGTCCAACCTCGGGACCACGATTGGCTACGTGACGACGGGTGGGTTCGACTCGCACGCGAACCAGGCGGGGACGCAGCCGCAGCTGTTGCAGGCCGTGTCCGACTCGGTGGGTGCGTTCTACGCCGACCTTGCCGCGCACGGCATGGACCACGACGTGATCACCGTGATGTGGACTGAGTTCGGCCGCCGCGTGCGCGAGAACGCCTCGGGGGGGACGGACCACGGCACCGCGACGCCAGTGTTCGTCTTCGGTGGCGACGTGCGGCCTGGGCTCTATGGTGACCCACCCTCGCTGCACGCGCTCGATGAGCAGGGCGACCTGCGGTACACGACCGACTTCCGCTCGGTGTACTCGACCATCCTCTCGATGTGGTTCGGCGTCGATCCCCGTGACGTGCTGCAGGGCGCCTACCCGACGCTGTCGTTCCTCTAGCGCTCGAGACTTCCGCACCGCCAGCCCGCGCGGCCGCCCCTCGAGGGCGCGTCAGTACTCGATGCACTCGCCGGGGAGTGGCGGGGTCGAGGCGGGGACGCGACGGTTGTTCGTGACCGCCTCGAAGCCACTAGCGAGTTTGATCAGCGTCGGCTCGCTCCACGGTCGCCCCAGGATCTCGAGGCCCACGGGCAGGCCGTCCTCGGTGAACCCCATCGGCACGATGAACGCGGGGAGGCCAGTGAGCGGGCTCATCTGGTTCGGCTGGTACGCGCGCTCGGGGTCGTCCTTCGGGCCGATCACGAGCGGGCCGTGGAGCTTGTGCGGGTAGATCAGGGCGTCGAGGCCGTAGCGGTCCATGAGGCCGACCACCATCTCGCGGAGGCGCGTGCGGCCCTCGAGGGTGGCGCGGTACTGGGGGTCGCGGTCGAGGTCGATGGGGGTTGTGAGGGCCTCGCGATCCTGCGGGCGCTCCGGCACGCCGGGGTGGTCGAGGAGGAGATCGCGCGCGTGCGTGAAGGGGTAGCCGGGCGCCTGCCTCGAGAGGTACTGGTTGATCGCCTGGATGCGTTCGAACTTGCTCGGCAGACCGTTGGCGAGCAGGTAGCCCGGCAGGTTGATGTCGAGTGCCACGGGGTCGAAGACCTCGGCGCCGTGATCGCCGAAGACCTTGATTGCCGCTTTCGCCAGCTCGAGGACGGCGGGGTCACAGGGGGTGAAGTCCCACGCTTCCTTGAGGACGCCTACGCGGGCGCCTCGGAGGCCGGCCGGGTCGAGGAAGCTGGTGTACGGCTGCAGCGGCATCTTCCCGAGGGAGTTCGCGGTCCAGAGGTCGTCGCTGTCGAAGCCCGCGATGACCTCGAGGGTGGCGGCGAGATCGGCCACCGAGTGTGCCATCGGGCCGCCTCGTTCGCCGGTGATGTAGCTCCACATCTGGCCGGCGCGGCTGATCAGCCCGGACGTCGTGGAGAGGCCGAAGAGGTTGCTGTCGCTCGTCGGGGTGCGGATCGAGAAGCCCGTCTCGCTGCCGAGGCCGATCGTGGCGAAGTGCGCGGCGAGGCCTGCGCCCGTGCCTGCGCTCGACCAGCCTGGCGTGCGCTCGAGGCAGAACGGGTTCAGCGTCGAGCCGCCGAGCGTGCTGCTCGCCATGGTGTCCGGGTTGCCGTACCAGTCGCTGAGGTTGACCTTGGCGAGGATGAGCGCGCCTGCCTCGCGCAGCCGTTCCACGATCGTGCAGTCGCGCGCGGGCACCACGTCCTGCAGTGGCAGGTAGCCGCCCGTCGTCGGCATCTCCGCGGTGTCGAAGACATCCTTCGCGATGACCGGGATGCCATGGAGGGGTGAGCGGGGCCCGCTCGTGCGGCGCTCCTCGTCGAGCTGGCGCGCCGCCTCGAGGGCGCCGTCGTTCAGTGCGAGGACCGCGTTGATCCTCGGGCCCGCCGCGTCATACGCGGCGATGCGTGCGAGGTAGAGCTCGACGAGCCGCTCCGAGGTCAGCGCGCCTGCATCGAAGGCCGCGTTGATGTCGTCGATGCTGGCCGTGGTGAGGTTGAACGATGGCGCCACCGGCGACTCCCCCGCTGCGTGCGACCGTGCTGCCGGCGGCAGCCTCGAGGGGGAACGCTACGGAGGTCCTGTTACGCCTCGATTGAGGGGGGATGGCGGTGCGGTAACGAACGCCACGCAACCAGTGCGCAGCGTGGTGGGCACCGCCGTCGAGGTGCGCGTCGCCCGGGTGGTGGGGTGGTCGGGATCAGCCATCGGCGGTTGGGGCGCCGACCAGACTGCGGTACTGCAGCTCGTAGAGCCGGTGGTAGTAGCCACCGCACGCGAGCAGCTCGTCGTGCGTGCCCTCCTCGATGAGCTCGCCGCGATGGAGCACGAGGATGCGCTGCGCGGAGCGAATCGTGTTCAGGCGGTGGGCGATGATGATCGAGGTGCGGTTGGAGGTCACTCGCTCGATGCCGGACTGGATGGCGGCCTCCGTCTCGGGGTCGATGCTCGCCGTTGCCTCGTCCATCACGAGCACGATCTCCGGGTCGAAGGCGGCGACGCGCGCGAGGGCAATGAGCTGCTTCTGGCCCGTCGAGAGGTTGGCGCCGCGCTCTGCGAGGACCGTCGCGTAGGCCTCGGGGAGGTGGTTGATGAAGGTGTCGGCGCCGACTGCCGCGGCTGCCGCGCGCACGCGGGCCTCGGAGATGTCGTGGTCACGGAGGCGGATGTTCTCGAGGACCGAGTCCTTGTAGATGAAGGGGTCCTGCAGCATCAGGCCCACGTGGCGGCGCAGCTCGCGCTGGGGGAGGTCCGTGATCGGGATGCCATCGATGAGGATGGCGCCGCTCTGCACATCGTAGAAGCGCGTGAGCAGACTCATCATCGTGGATTTGCCCGCACCGGTCGCGCCGACGATCGCCACCTTCTCGCCGGGCTTGAGCGTGAACGAGAGGCCTCGGAGGACCCACGTGTCCGGCGTGTAGGCGAACCAGACCTCGCGGAACTCGATCTCACCCCTCGGCGCGTGCAGGCGGAGCGGCGAGGCGACGTCGCGGATCTCCTCCGGCTCGTCGAGGACATCGAAGATGCGCTCCGCCGAGGCGACCGCGGACTGGAGCGTCGTGTAGCGCTGCGAGAGGTCGCGGAGCGGCCAGTAGAAGCGCTGCATGTACTGGAGGAACGCCACCAGCGTGCCGAGGGTCATCGTCTCCTGGACGACGCGGCCGCCGCCGTACCAGAGGATGGCGCCCGTGGTGACCGCGCTGAAGATGACGACGGTCGGCTCGAAGACCGCGTACCAGAAGATCGAGCGCATGTTGGCGTTGAGGAGACCCGTGTTGCGCTCATCGAAGCGGCGCATGCTCTCCTCGCGGCGGTTGAAGAGCTGGAGGACCGTGACGCCCGTGATCAGCTCGTTGAGGTAGGCGTTGATCCTCGCGAGCCACACGCGCTGGTCGCTGTACGCCTCGCGCTGCGTGATGGCGAAGGTGCGTACGGCCCAGACGAGGAACGGCATCGAGGCGTACATCGCGAGGGCGAGGCGCCAGTCGAGGAAGAGCAGGACGCCGAGGAAGAGCACCACCATGAAGAGGTTGGTGAAGATCTGGACGAGGCCCTGCGTCAGCACCTGCTCGATCACGTTGACATCGTTGGTGACGCGCGTGACGAGGCGTCCCACCGGGTTGCGGTCGAAGAAGGGGATCGCCATGCGCTGGAGGTGCGCGAACAGCTCGACGCGCATGTCGAGCACCACGTGCTGTCCGACGTAGGCCATGAGCATGCCCTGCGCGTACGAGAGCACGAAGCCACCGACGAGTGTGCCGATGAGCAGCAGGGTGAGCTCGCCGAGGCGGTCCGTGCGGCCGAGGGCGATCTGCTGGTCGATCGCCGCGCGCACGATCAGCGGCCCGGCGGCATCGAGGGCGGAGATGGCGAGGACGAGCACCACCGAGGCCCACACCTGCCCTCGATAGGGGCGCACGTAGCTCCAGAGCCGGCCGAGGATGCGGCGGTCGTAGACCTTGCCGACTGCGGACTCGTCGCCGTAGAAGTCGGTGGTCACGAGGCGTCCTCGCCGGGTCGTGCCGCGGCCGCCTCGAGGGCGTCTGCGGAGAGGTCCGTGCCGGAGCGGGTGGCCAGCTCCTCGGCGCGCTGGCGGTGGTACAGGCGCGCGTACACCCCACCGGCATCGAGGAGGGCGTCGTGCGTGCCCACCTCGGCGACCGTGCCATCCTCGAGGGCGACGATGAGATCGGCGCTGCGGATCGTCGAGGTGCGGTGGGCGATGAGGAGCGTCGTGCGGCCCTCCATGTAGCGGTGCAGGCGGTGGAGGATCTCGCCCTCGGTGTGCGTGTCCACGTGCGAGAGCGCGTCGTCCATGATCAGGATCGG
>JADLFF010000092.1 GCA_020845735.1 Dehalococcoidia bacterium | reverse complement strand
TCGAGTGCGGACGAGGATGCGCTGTCCGAGGCGGACGAGCTGGACCTCGCCGAGGACGCGACGATGGCGCTCGATCCCGCCGAGGCCCGGGCGGAGCCGCGCTAGCACCCCTCGGCCGCTGGTGACGTAGCCGTCACGAAGCCATGACGAAGGGGTGACCACACAGAGACCCCCCGAGGACGACTCGGGGGGTCTTCACGTCTCGCGGCTACCGAGCGGCGAGCGGCGGCTTCCGGTCCGTCAGGCCACCGCCGCCGAGTCCGGGCGTCGCGGCAACGGGCCGACCAGGTGCACGGTCGTGGGAGTCGCGGGGGCTCGTACCGCGGCCGAGCGGAAGGCAACTTCGTCGTCACTTTCCGGCGGCGTTTCGCGAGGGGTGCGCGGCTCGCCTCGCACGGCCCGGCGCCGGGTGAGGTCCGCGAGCAGCTCGCGCGCCGCCGCGACCGTGCTGAGTCGATAGCGCGCCCTCGAGGGGCCCGAGCCGAGATGCACGCTGACCGCGCCCGGCGGCAGCGCACCGAACATCTCCTCGTCCGTCCGGTCGTCGCCGAGGGCGACCATGAGGGCGCCGGGACGGGCGTTGAGCAGCACCGACTCGACGACGAGCGCCTTGCTGATTCCTGCCGGGCGCACCTCGATCACGCGGTCGCCGTGGAGGATCTCCGCGCCGGTGTTCGAGAGCAGATCGGTGAGCTGCGAGCGCAGTTCGCGCGAGCGCAAGGCGCCGATCTCCGGGTCTGCCCAGCGGTAGTGCCACGCGACGCCCAGCCGCTTCTCCTCCACGAGGGCGCCCGGCGTGTTCTTCGCGTAGTCGTGGAGCATGCGCAGCGCCGGCTCGCGCCACGTCGACTCGGCGAGCGGCCGTCCGACCCAGGTCAGCGATCCGGCCGGGCGGGACCACGCGCCGTGCTCGGCGTAGAGCGAGACGGGGAGGTGACCCAGCCAGCGCTCGATGAGCTCCGGTGAACGCCCCGTGGCGACGTGCACCTCGGTGCCCCGGGTCTCGACGAGCGTACGCAGCATCTCGAGCAGGCCCGCGCTCGGCTGTGCGAGTGACGGCGCGCGCGCGAGGGGCACGAGCGTGCCGTCGTAGTCCAGCAGCAGCACCAGCGATTCCGCCTCGGCCATCCGAGTCACCACCGCGTCCGGCAGTGGCACCGGGCCCGCTGCCTGCTCGCGCCTGCGATCGGCCATGCGCCGCTCGAGGGAGCCGAGGAAGCGGTCGACCCAGTCGTTGAGGGTGTTGTCCTCGATGCGCGTGCGCATGGCGGACATGCGGCTCTGGCGCTCCTCGAAGGGCATCGTGAGTGCGCCGTAGAGCGCCGCGCTGGTCCGCTCGATGTCGAACGGGTTGACCTGGACGGCCTCGGCGAGCTCAGCGGCGGCCCCGGAAAACTCGCTGAGGACGAGCACCCCCTCGTTGTCCACGCGCGAGGCGACGAACTCCTTGGCGACGAGGTTCATCCCATCGCGCAGGGGCGTGACCGCCATCACATCGGCGGCCGCGTAGAGGCTGACCACCTCGTCACGAGGCAGGGCGCGCGCGATCCACTGCACCGGCGTCCACGTCGAGGTGCCGAACTCGCCGTTGATGCGTCCCACCAGCTCCTCGATGCGCCGGCGGTGCGTCCGGTACTCGCTCACCTGTTCGCGGGAGGGCACGCCGACCTGGATCATCCGGACCTGCCCGCGGAGCTCCGGGTGGCGCTCGAGGAGATCACGGAACGCCATGAGCCGCCGGACGATGCCCTTGGTGTAGTCGGCGCGGTCGATGCCCACGATGTTCTGGGTGTCGGGCGCGCGGTGATGCGCCGCGAGCGCCTGCACCTCGGGTGCCTCGGCACGCCCGGCGAACGAGGCGACATCGATGCCCATCGGGAACGCGCCGACCTGCACCTCGCGGCCACCGTGGGAGATCCGGTCGACCTGCGTCTGCGCGCCGAGGAAGCGGAGCGCGGCGCTGGAGAAGTGCCGCTGGTACGCCGCCGTGTGGAACCCGATGAGGTCCGCCCCCAGCATGCCCTCGAGCAGCTGCTCGCGCTGCGGCAACAGCGCGAAGAGCTCCGATGACGGAAAGGGGATATGGAGGAAGAACCCGATGGGCACATCGGGCACGCGCTTGCGGAGCAGGGCCGGCAGGCGCAGCAGCTGGTAGTCCTGGATCCAGACCACGTCGCCGTCCTGGAGCTCGCGCGCAACGACGTCCGCGAAGCGCCGGTTCACCGACTCGTAGGCATCCCAGTCGCCACCCTCGAGGGGCAGCCGCTCCGGGAAGTAGTGGAAGAGCGGCCACAGGACACGATTCGCATAGCCCTCGTAGTGGCGCTCCACCTCGGAGGCGGTGAGGTTGACGGGGATGAGCCGGCGTTCGCTGAGCCACCGCTCGAGGCCGGGACGCTGGCCCTCGCGCACGGCGTCCATCGCGCCGGGCCAGCCGATCCAGATGCTGTTGCCCTTGCGGTGCGCGGCATCGAGACCGGTGGCGAGTCCTCCGACGCTCGGCTCGAACCGGGCGCGTTGGCCCGTCATCTGGATGGTGGCAGGGAGTCGGTTGGAGACGATCACGAGACGGCGCACGGGGCGCTCCCTTCTGTTCCGTACACGCACGAGGGCGACCCGCCGAGTTGACGGCGGGACGCCTCGTGGGTGCCCCAGTGCCCGGCGCCGGCGGCGCCGGAGTCGGTCCGCGCTATGCGGGCCGCCGGGGCTGCGCCCCCTCGGGGTGACCGGCGAGCGGGCTGAGGTCGCCCGCCGGGCCTCCCACCGGGGCGTCGGCCGCTCTCGAGGCCGGTCCGGCCCTGCCGAGGTCGGTGGTCGCGGCAAAGCTCGAGGAGCACACGGTCCGCCGGGAGGCCATGCGCGATCGCCCACCCGCCGTACGCGAGGCGTCCGCGGACTCCTCGTGAGGTGCGCGCACCACCAGCTGGCCCACGGCCCTGCCGTGCCGCGTGCTTCCGAGACCGTCACGTCCGATCTGGACTGTGTTCATGCTCGCCTCCCTTCGCCCCACCGCTTCCCCCGCGACGAACGGAGGCGAACGTACGAGCGGGCGTGTGCCCATCGCGCATTGTTCAGGGCGTGTTGCATTTCACGCGCCTTGAAAACTCGGACGATTACGGTTTGCACGATGCATCGACCGCATGAGCCGCGTTGACCGCAAGAACGCTGCGAGGCCGTCTCCCCAGCGTGCGATTCGCCTCGTACGACGGGCGCGTTTCACTCTCCCTGTCGAGCCGAGCACCGAGAGCAAGGATGGAGACAGAACGATGAACGCCAGTCCTCCTCCGTTCGCTTCCACCGAGGAGCGCGATAACTACTGCAAGGCCCTCGAGACGGCGCTGCAGGACCTGCGTGCGAGCGTGGGTATCGGCGTGGCCGCGATCGAGCCGTACGACACCGCGACAGCGATGGCGCAACCGCCTCGCGATGTCGCAACACCCGACGACGCCGACAAGCAGCGCGACATCGCACGCCTCGAGCAGCAGATGCGCGATGCCGGCTGTGAAGGCTGGCTCTGATGTCGAGCGCCGGCCGCCTCGCGTGCCCGATCTGCAACGCTGAGTTCGCGACTGAGAGCGAGCGTGCGGCCCATCGACAGGCGGCGCATCCCTCGGAGACCGCGCAGGAGCGCCAGCGACGTAACGAGGCGATCGACGAGCAGCTCCGGGAGTCGTTCCCGGCCAGCGACGCCCCCTCCAGCAGCCCCGTGACCGGCATCGGGGCACCGAGCGCGGAGCCGGAGGGGCCGGAGGGGCCGTCGGAGGACGGAGCTGACGAGGAACGCGCGCGGGCAGGCCCGCAGGTCCGCGAGATGCAGCCAGGCTGACGCGGGCAGACTCCACGCTCCCCGAGCACGCAACCGAGATCAGCAGCGGGCACTCAGACGAGTGCCCGCTCTGTGTTCCCGCCACCACTCGAGGCGTCAGCGCATGCGCTCCTTGAGCTCGTCGCGCGCGTCCTCCACCTGCTCCCTCGCCTCGCCCACCTTGCGCTGCAGCTTGCCCTTGAGCTGCTGCGCCTGGCCCTCGGCCTCCATCTCCTCGTTGTTGGTGGCGGCGCCCGCGGCTTCTCGGACCTTGCCGACGGCCTCGTTGATTGCGCCCTTCGCCTTGTCGCCCATGCCACTGTCCGTGTTGCTCACGCGTCCTCCGGAGCTGCGAGGTAATCCCTCGCGATGAGGTTCGTGCGGGACGCGCGAGCAGCGACACAACGTTCGGCGCCAGGGGTTTCAGCGCGCTGGCGATTTCGGCACGTCGCCGACATGTTGTCAGCGCCCGCGGGATGCTCGCGACCAGCCGCGACCCGTAGGTTGTGCGCGCAACAAGGAGGACTGCCTGTGTTGAGCTGGGTATTCGGACTGCTGGTGCTGGCGATCATTGCCGGCCTGCTGGGATTCAGTGGGGTCGCCGGTGCGGCGGCCGACATCGCGAAGATCCTCGCGCTGGTGTTCATCGTGATGTTCGTCGTGGGGCTGTTCACCTCGAGGCGCGGCACCAGCGTCTGAGCTGGTCGGAGACCAGGCCGACAGGAGACCGAGGAAGGACCGGTGCAAGCCGGTCCTTCGCTTGATCGGTCGAGTCAGGACGGGTGGTCACCGGAGGGGTGGTCGCGTCAGGACGGAGGGCGGCCGCCCGGCAGTGCGCGCGTCAGGGCCTCGCGGACCGCGAGCGACAGCCGCTGGAGGTCGAACGGCTTCTCGACCAGCCCGTCGGCGCCGAGGGCAGCCGCCTGCTCCCTCGCCGAGTAGGCCGCGGACGCGATGACGATCCCCAGCCCCTCGGCGCGACCGCGCTCACGGAGCGTGCGGACCAGAGTGGCCCCGTCCATGTGAGGCATCATCAAGTCGGTCACGAGGACATCGAAGTCCTGTTCCTCGAGCAGCTCCAGCGCCTCGATCCCGTGGCCCGCCACGGCCACCTCGTACCCATCCTCGAGGAGTGCGTGCTGCAGGAGCCCCCGGACGAGCGCATCGTCGTCGACGACCAGCACGCGCTGTCCCGAGGCCGGCGCCTCACCTCCCGAGGCGGCCGGGGGGTCCGGCTCCGCGGGCGCGTCGATCGGGAGGAGCACCGTGAACACGCTCCCCTTGCCGACCTCGGACTCCAGCTCGATGCGACCGCGATGCGCCTCCACGAGTGCGCGCGTGACATCGAGGCCGAGCCCCAGCCCCTCCGTGCGCCCGGTCTGCGACTCGACTCGATAGAAGCGCTGGAAGATGGTCTCTCGTTCGTCGGGCGCAATCCCGATGCCCTGGTCCTCCACGCGAATCCGGACGCTGACCTCCGTGGGCACGATGTCCACCGCGACATCTCCACCATCCGGGGAGTACTTGATCGCGTTGGAGAGGAGGTTCGTCAGGATCTGATGGACGCGGTCAGCATCCCAGACCCCGATGAGCTCGGTGGGCGCCTGCCGCAGCTGCACCCGATGGCGCATGGTCGTGCGTTGCTGCTCGTTGACCGCCGTGCGCGCCACCTCGACGAGGTCGACCGCATCGAGGCGCAGGCGGAAGTGGCCGGTGGTCGCCGTGGTGATGTCGAGCAGGTCGCGCACCAGCCGCTCGAGGTGGTTGGCCTGCTGCACGATCGCGCGCGCCCCTGCCTCGTCGTAGCGCCCTCGGCGCAGCATGAGGCTCGCGTAGCCCTTGAGTGCGGCCAGCGGGTTGCGCAGCTCGTGGCTGGCCATCGCCAGGAACTCCTGTTGCGCCTGCTCGAACCGGCGGCGCTCGGTGAGGTCTCGCAGCGTGATCAGCACGCGCCTGGCCCGGCGTAGATGCCCGCTGCCCTGGAAGACCACGGCAACGCGGCGGTACAGCCAGCGCACCTCGCCCGAGGCGAGCACGATGCGGTACTCGCCGTCGAAGACGCCGCCATCACGCGAGGGGGTCAGCGACTCGCGCATCTCCGTGAGCACACGCTCGCGGTCGTCCGGGTGCACGCCCTCGAGGAACCCTCGCAGCGAGGTGACCGAGTCGGTGAGTCCGTTCATCGCACGCGCGCGCGGGCCCCACTCGAGTCGGTCGCGGTCCGGGTAGTAGGTGACCGTCCCGAGTTGCCCCAGCTCGAGCGCCAGTTGCAGGCGCTGCTCCCGGTCGAGCATCTCCTCTTCGACTCGCTTGCGCTCGGTGATGTCCTGCACCGTGCTCAGGACCCGCGAGGGGCGTCGGTAGCTCCCCTGCCCCACGAAGAACACCCGAGCGCGCACCATGACCCAGCGCACCATGCCGTCCGGGTCGATGAGGCGTCCCTCCGTCTCGAAGTCGTCGTCCTCGGGGTGACGCGCTGGATCGAGTGCGTGGGCGAGCTCCTGCGCGAGTCGTGGGTAGTCATCCGGGTGCAGGCGCTCGAACAGGGCGCTGGGCGACGTGAACTCCTCCGCGACGCCGAACAGCTCCCGCGCGCGCGGACCCCACTCGAGCGTGTCCCTGGCGGCGTCCCAGGAGAGGACCCCGATCCCGGCGATGGTCCGCGCCAGCCGCTCGCGCTGCTCGCTCTCGCGGAGGGCGGCCTCGGCGGCGCGTTGCTCCGTGAGGTCCTGCACGGTCACGATCGCGCGCACCGCCCGCATCGAGTCGCCACGCGCCTCGAAGAACGTGCGGCCTCGGCCCTGGATCCAGCGCCAGGCGCCGTCTGGTCGGAGGTAGCGGTACTCGATGAGGTAATCCTGGCCGAAGCCCTCCTGCTCCGGGTCCTGCGACCGTTGGACGATCTCGATGAGCCGTTCGCGGTCATCGGGGTGGATGCGGCGCAGCTGGTCGCGATTGGCGACTCGTGGGGTATCGAGGCCGAAGATGCGCATCGCCTGCTCGTCGAGGACCAGCGCCTCGTCGGCGATGAGCGCCGTGAGGACACCGATGCCCGCCACCTCCTGAGCGAGGCGCAGGCGCTCCGCTGCCTCGCGCAGCTCGTCCTGCGCCAGCTTCTGAGTCGTGATGTCGCGATTCAAGCCCGAGCGCCGCACCACCCTCCCCGAGGTGTCGTACTCAGCGCGATCGGACGCGTGGATCCAGCGGACCTCGCCGTCCGGCCTGATCACCCGGAACTCGAAATCGCCGCGGTCGGGCGCATCTGCGAGGGTAGGGAGGGTGGGATGGTCCTCGGGGTGGATGCGCGCCTCGAAGGCGTCGAAGGTCACCACCTCCTCGGGTGGCAGACCGTACAGCTCCCTCATCGTCTCGTCCCAGTACAGCTCATCGCGGTCCAGGTCGTACGACCACGCTCCGAGCTCAGCGGCGCGGAACGCCTCGCGGAGGCGGAGATCGCTCTCGCGGAGGGCTTCCGCGGCCAGCCGCCGGTCGGTCACGTCGATGACGGTCCCCACGATGCGTGCCGAGACGCCGTCCTCGGCCATCACGACCCGCCGGTAGTCCTCGACGTGGCGCCATTCACCGGCGGCGTTGCGCATGCGGTACTCGAGGCGTCGCGAGCCGCCCTGCTCCAGCTGATCGGCGAGGTGGTACTGGTACTGATCGACGTCATCGGGGTGGACGATCTCGCGCCACCAGCGGATGCGCAGTCGCCCTCGTGAGCGGTAGCCGAGCACCTCGGTGAGGCCGCGGACCACCGTGACCCGGCCGCGTTGCAGGTCGGCCTCGTACACCAGCGCGTTCGTCGCGTCCGCCGCGAGGCGAAAGCGCTCCTCCGAGTGGGCAAGCTCGCTCTCGACGGCGGCGCGTTCGGTGACATCGATGATCGTGCCGACGAGCTTGACCGCGCGGCCCTCGTCGTCGCGCACCACCTCGCGATGGTCGTCGACCGTGACCCATCGTCCGTCGCCGCGGCGCACCCGGTATCGCACGCGCGAGGGGCCAGCGCCGGCGTCCGCGATCTGCTCGCGCCGCGCGCGACGGAACGCCTGGACGTCCTCCGGGTGAATGTGGTCGACCCACCACGCGCCGCTCGCCTCGGCGGAGGTCGGTCGCGCCTGGATGAGCGGGTGGATCCCGAAGGCCGTCGTGCGCTCGGGATGCACGAGGTCCACCTCGTACGTGGATGCGCTGGCCGCGCGGAGCGCTCGGAAGAGCGGCGTGCCACCGCCCAGCGGTCGCAGCGGACTCGGCGGAACATCGACCGCGGCCGTGCAGTGGAGGAGGTAGTAGCTCCCCGGCGCCACCTCGGAGCCGATCAGCTGCACCTCGACGCGTAGCGCGACGCCGTGCCCGTCGCGATGTCGCGCCACGCGCTCCCGAGCGCCGGCGTCGTGCGCCAGGTCGCCGTCGGGGGAGTCGCCGTCGAAGAGGGCACGCCACTCGACGCCCTCGAGTTGCCCGGGCCCGTACCCGAGCAGCCCCTCGAGGTGTGCGTTCGCGCTGAGGACGTGCCCGTTGACCGCGATCCGGGCGACGCCGAGCCCCGCGTGCGCCAGTACCGAGTCGAGCTCGGCCCGTCGCCGCGCAGCATCGAGCCTCAGGCGGTGGGTCTCGGCGGCCCGCCCGAGTGCCTGGCGCAGCCGCCGGCTATCGATGCTGGCCGCGAAGCAGTCGTAGGCGCCCGCCTCGAGCATGCGCGCGCAGTCCGCCTCGCCGCCGTCAGCCAGGAGGACGACGACCGGCGGCCCGTGCTCCACCTCGAGGCGAGCGAGCGCGTCTCGCGCGGCTTCCAGCGGCACCGGTCCGAGCAGGACGCAGTCGACCTCACCACCTCCCGAGGCGTCCCGCTCGATGAGGTCCACGTCCGGGAGCGACGGGAGGTACGCGGCCGGCCCATCGACGACGAGCACGCGCAGCCGGGTCGGGTCGGTGACGTCGATGGCGTACACGCAGCCTCCAGCGGGTGCTTGTCGAGGTTGTTCACTCCTCGGGCCGAACAGACCTCCGATTTCAGGCGTCTCTCCATTATGGCCCGAGAAGTGGTCGCACCCTCGCGGTCACGTGGGAAAGCGTTGCGAAACCATGACGACGCGTCAAGGCGCGATGTCGGGCGGCTGAACGCCTCGTGGGGTGCGCGGTGGTGCGCACCCTCAGTCGGTGACCTCGATCAGCAGGCCCTCGTTCGCCCGGAGGGTGAAGCGCGTGCTTACCAGCTCCTGGCGGTCCAGGTGCGTGGAGATGACCACGACGCCGCCGTGACAGCCCTCCGGAAGCGTCACCTGACGGTCCGTCTCACCCATGTTCAGGGCCACGAGGAACGACGCGTCCGCGCCTCGGCGGATGTAGGACACGACATCGCCGTCCTGCGGCAGGCACTCGAGGCTGCCGACCGCGAGGGCAGGCGTGCGACGCAACTCGATCAGCCGCCGGTAGAGGCGGAGCATCGAGTCGCCGTCGTCGCGTTCTACCTCGACGTTCCGCGTGGCGTACTCGGTATCGAGGGGGAGCCACGGCTCCACGTCCGAGAAGCCGGCGTTGGTCGCGGTGCTCCACTGCATCGGCGTCCGCTGGGGGTCGCGGCCGAACCCCTGCCCCGGCAGGCGCAGCCCGAAGGGGTCACGCTCCCGGTCGGGAGGGACCGGCACATCGCGCATCCCCAGCTCGTCGCCGTAGTACACCGTCGGCGTTCCGCGCAGCGTGAGGAGCAGCATCGCCGCCACGCGAGCCTGCGCGTCGCCGCTCCGCGTCGCGACCCGCGGTGTGTCGTGGTTGCTGAGCACCCAGTTCGGCCAGCCGTAGGCGGGGAGGGCCGCCTCGTAGCGGCGGATCGCCTCATCGATGCGCGCGGGGTCCCAGGGCGTGATCAAGAGGAGGAAGTTCAGCGGGAGGTGGACTCCCCCTCCGCTCTCCCCGTAGTAGGACATCAGCCGCTCGATCGGCAGGTCGATCTCCCCGAGCATGACCCGCTCCGGGTACTCGTCGAGGACCGCGCGCAGCCCTCGGATGACCTCGTGCACCTCGGGCCGGTCCGCGTTGTAGAGCGACACCAGGCGATGGTGCGGCGCGAGCGCCGGGCCGTAGGCGGGGTTGGGAGGGTTGTCGCGGAACTCCGCGTCCTTCACGAGCTGCCAGATGACATCGACGCGGAAGCCATCGACGCCGCGGTCGAGCCAGAAGCGGAGCACCCCCTCGAGCGCCGTGCGGACCTCCGGGTTGCGCCAGTTGAGATCGGGCTGCTGCGGGAGGAACGCGTGGTAGTAGTACTGCTGCGTCTCCTCATCCCAGGTCCAGGCGGGCCCACCGAAGTTGCTCAGCCAGTTGGTGGGCGGGCTGCCACCCGGCCTCGGATCACGCCACACGTACCAGTCGCGATGCGCACTGTCGCGCGAGGAGCGTGACTCGAGGAACCACGGATGCTGGTCCGAGGTGTGGTTCGGCACGAAGTCGAGCAGCACGCGAATGCCGCGCGCGTGCGCCTCAGCCAGCAGCCGGTCGAGGTCCGCGAGGGAACCGAACAACGGGTCGACATCGACGTAGTTCGCTACGTCGTAGCCGAAGTCGGCCATGGGCGATGGGAAGATGGGCGAGATCCAGATCGCGTCAATCCCGAGCCATGCGAGGTAGTCGAGGTGACTCGTGATCCCCGCAAGGTCGCCCACCCCGTCGCCGTTGGAGTCGGCGAAGGACCGAGGGTAGACCTGGTAGATGACGGCGCGCTGCCACCACTGGATCGCGCTTTCGACATCGATGCGCTCGTTCACGATCGGGCACCGCCGGCGCCCTCGGCCTGCCGAGGGCCAGCGCCTGGCGTGGTTCGAGACATGAGGCCTCCCTGCGAGCGGGCTGCTCCCGTGCGGTGGGCGCATCCTGTGCTGCGACCGCCCGCCGATGGCGACTGGCCTTCGAGCGTTCCACACGCTTCCTGAGCAAGCCGTAGCACGTGAGCCGGTCGAAAGCGGCGATCCTGTGCCAGTTGAATAGCCCCGCCTCGATCAGCGTCCGCCGCCCCGAGCCAGGCGTCCAGCGACACCTCGTCAGGTCCCCCGGCGTGCCATCGGTCCTTCGAGGTGGAGCCCGGCAAGGGCGGCGGCGGTGCTTGCCCGGGACCGAGGGCGCCTCGAACCGTGGCTAGACGCGGACCGCCCAGGTGCCGGCCACGAGGTCGTGCCAGGTGCGCTTCTCGCGGTGGAAGGCGGCCCAGAGGTAGCCGAGGCCGAGCGCGAGGGCACTGACGAACGCCATGAGCGTGCGGATGAGCGCCTTCTGGTTCCCGGGCGCGTTGCCCTCCGCATCCACGAGGCGGATGCCGAGCGCTGCCTGCCCGAGCGTCTGGCCTCGGGCGACGAAGAACCAGAAGTACCCGAACGTCAGGAGCGCCGAGATGCCGTTCGATGTCTGCTCGAGACCGCCGACCTCGCCGCTGCCCGCGAGCATGCCTCCGCCCATGGTGGCGCTGAGGACACCCGCGACGATGCTGATGATCAGCCCATCGATGAGGTGGCCGCCGACACGACGCCAGAAGCCCGCGTACTGCCTCGATGGGGTGGCGTTCGCCTGGAGCGCGGCGCCGCACTGAGGACAGAACGCAACGCCCTCGGCGACCTCATGACCGCAGTTCGCACAGTACGGCATGCCGAGGTTATAGCTCCTCGGCCCGGCCTGTGGCGAGGTGACGTGATACGGCGGCTCACCACCGCACCGCCGAACTCCGAGTCGCCCTCGGGCGCTCCGCGCGGGCGCTACTCGACGGTGACGGTCTTGGCGAGGTTGCGCGGCTGATCCACGTCGGCGCCGCGGCGGACCGCGATGTAGTACGAGAGCAACTGCATCGGGATCACCGCCACCAGCGGCTGGAGGGCGGGCAGCACGCGCGGGAGCGCCAGCACGTCATCCGCGACCCCATCGAGGGACGTGTCGCCCTCGGTGACCAGCGCGATGACGCGACCGCGGCGGGCCTTCACCTGCTCGATGTTGGAGCGCATCTTGTCGTGCAGGTCGTCGTCGAGCGCGACCGCGACCACCGGCATGTGCTCGTCGATGAGGGCGATCGGGCCGTGCTTCATCTCGCCCGCCGCATAGCCCTCGGCGTGGATGTACGAGACCTCTTTGAGCTTGAGCGCGCCCTCGAGGGCCATCGGGTACGCAAGGCCGCGCCCGAGGAAGAGGAAGTCCTCGTACTCGGCGTAGCGACCCGCCAGCTCCTCGATCGCCTCCTCGAGGAGCAGCGCGTCGCCGATGGCAGACGGGATGTGGAGGGCGCCCGTGACCTGCTCGGAGAGCTGGTCCGGCGTGAGCGTGCCGCGGAGGTGGCCGAGGTGGAGCGCGAGCGCGTGCAGCGCGACCATCGAGCCGACCATCGTCTTCGTGCTCGCGACCGCGATCTCGGGACCCGCGCGCATGAAGACCGTGGCGTCGGCCACGCGAGTAGCCTGCGAGCCCGGCGTGTTGCAGATCGCCACCTGGAGGCAGCCCGCGCGGCGGGCCTCCTCCATCGCCCAGAGCGTGTCCACGGTCTCACCGGACTGGGCGACCGAGATGACGAGCGTGCGGTCATCGAGGACCGGTTCGCGGTAGCGGAACTCGGCGGCGTTATCCACCTCGGCGGGAATGCGCGCGAACCGCTCGATGTAGTGCCGGCCGACGGTCGCGGAGTGCATCGAGGTGCCCATGCCCACGAGGACCACACGCTGGATCCGCTCGAGGCGGGTACGGTCGATCGCGAGCTCGGGGAGCTCGATGCGCGCGGGGTCCGTCGAGTAGCGACCGCGCACCCCATCGAGGGCCACGTCTGGCTGCTCGTGGATCTCCTTGAGCATGAAGTGCTTGTAACGGCCCTTCACCGCCGCGACCGGGTCGAACGGCTGCAGCTCGATGGGCTTCTCGAGGGCGTGGCCGGCGGCGTCGAGGTAGCTCACACCATCGAGGCGCACATCGGCGATCTGGCCGGGGTCGAGGAACACGACGCGGCGGGTGTGGGGCAGCAGGGCCGCGAGGTCCGAGGCGACGAAGTGCTCGCCGTCGCCGTAGCCAACGACGATGCCACCCGCATTGCCCACGCGCGCGGCGACCAGGCGGCCGGGGTCATCGACACTCACGGCGACGATCGCCTGCGCCCCCTCGAGGAGCGGGATCGTGACGCGCATCGCCTCAGCGAGGTCGTCGCCGAGCGCGAGCCGTTCCGCGAGGAGGTGTGCAATGACCTCGGTGTCCGTGTCCGAAATGAAGCGGTCGCCCTGCGCCTCGAAGCGGCGGCGGAGGGCCTCGAAGTTCTCGACGATGCCGTTGTGCACCACGGCCACGCGGCCCGTGGGATCGAGGTGCGGGTGGGCGTTGCCGTCGGTGGGCGCGCCGTGCGTGGCCCAGCGCGTGTGGCCGATGCCGGCGACCGCGGGCGGGAGCTGCCCCTCGACGCGCGCATCGAGGTTGTCGAGCTTGCCGGTCGCCTTGGCGACATAGAGCTCGTGATCCGAGTCGAAGAGGGCGATGCCCGCGGAGTCGTAGCCGCGGTACTCGAGGCGTCGCAGCCCCTCGATGACGATTGGTCCGGCGGGCCGGCGCCCGGTGTAGCCGATGATTCCGCACATGCGAGGCTCGCTCTCACCCGCCGCACTCCATCGTAACGCCGAGGGCGGGTCGTGCCAGTGGTGCCGTCCGACTGGCCCTGAGTGCGGGCCGCCCTCAGCCGCGACGGGGCGCGGTCGGGCGGACCTCCGAGCGGCGGAAGACCACGTTGCCCTTGGAGCCCTCGCCGTAGGCTCCCCGGTAGGACTCGGGGAGGAGCGCCGCGACGCGCCGCATGATGTAGTCGCTGGCCTCGGTGGCGCGGGACGCCTGCTTGAGCTCTGCAGGGAGCGAGAACGGCTCCCCGAACTCGACGGAGATGCGCGGGCGAGCCCCCTTGAGCCACGCGAGGAAGACCCCGGGGACCCGGATCGCCTCGGTGCCCGTGATGGCGACCGGGACGAGGACAGCGCCGGAGAGCACCGCGACCGCCGCGGCGCCCGGGAGCACCGGCTGAATCGAAGCCGACTTCGAGCGGGTGCCCTCCGGGAAGATGAGCACCGGCTCGCCGCGCCGGAGGATGGCCCGCGCGGCCCGGAGGGCGCCCATGTCCGCCGAGTAGCGACGGACCGGGAAGGCCCGCATGCCCCAGAAGATCCAGCCCACCAGCGGCGTCTCGAAGAGCTCGCGCTTGGCCATCGGATGGACGGGGCGCCCGCAGACCGCCATGACGAGGGGCGGGTCGACGAGATGGAGGTGGTTGGCGACCATGATCGCGGGCCCCTGGGGGATCCGGTCACGGCCGTGGACCTCGACGCGTCCGAACGTGAAGAGGACGAGCCGGATCAGGGCGTTCACCACCGTCGAGCACAGCGTGACGAGCCACGGAGTCAGCTGCGGCATGCCTCAGTCGCCCGCGGCGCGGCCTGCGGCGTTCGGCGTCGCCTCGTCCGGGTTACGCGCGAAGTGCGCGTCGAGGCAGCGGGTGACCACCTCCTCGATGCCGTAGACGTCCGTGTCGATGACCACGGCGTCGGGGGCCGCCTGCTCGCGGCGGATGGCCCGATGACCCGTCGCGTCCAGCTCGTCGCGGCGCCGCGTCTCGGTGAGCACGCGCTCGAAGTTGGTGTCGCGGCCCTGGTCGAGCTCCTCGCCGAGCCTGCGCCGAGCGCGGATCTCGGGCGACGCCTCGAGAAAGATCTTCGTGCGCGCCTCGGTGAGGACGCGCGTGCCGATGTCGCGGCCCACCATGACGAGGGGTTCGCGGGCGGCGAACGCCCGTTGCCGGCGCACCAGCTCGTCCCGCACCTCGGGGATCCGCGAGATGAGCGAGACGTTCGATTCGATCTCGGGCGTGCGCAGCAAGTCCGAGACGTCCATGCCGGCCACCTCGATGCGCGCCACCGTGGGCTGAGGCCACGTGACCTCGAGGTCCAGCGCGCGCACGAGGGCGATCACCGCGGCCTCATCGTGCGGGTTCAGCCCGGCGTGGAGCACGGCGAGCGTGCAGGCGCGGTACATCAGGCCGGTGTCGAAGAACCCGTAGCGGAGCCGCTCCGCGAGGGCGCGCCCCACGACGCTCTTCCCCGATGCCGTGGCGCCATCGATGGCGATGCAGCGGGCGACGTTGCGTGCCGCGGCGTCCTCGGCGCTGCTGTCGGCTGCGGTCTCGATGTCAGGCCTCCCGTCGACGAGCGCCGCGGCCTGGTGGTGTGGCCCGGGCGGCGTTCGGTGGCTTCGATGATACGGCGTCGCCTCGGGAGGAGCGCCCGCCGCCCGGTGCCTCCAGGCCCACGAGTGCCCTCAGCGCGCGGAGCTCGGCGCGGGTGAGGTCACGGGCATCGCCCGGGCACAGGCGGCCCAGCGACAGATTCGCCATCTTCACGCGGACCAGCCGTGTGACGCGGATGCCCACCGCCTCGAACATGCGCCGCACCTGGCGGTTGCGGCCCTCGTGGAGGGTCACGCGCACGACTGGGGGTTCCCGGCGGGACACCTCGATGGCCGCCGGCGCCGTGGGGCCATCGGAGAGCGCAATGCCGCGGCGGAGGCGGTCGAGGTCGCGCGCGAGGGGCATGCGCTCGAGCGTCGCGTCGTACATCCTCGCGACGTGGTAGCGCGGATGGGTGAGGCGGTGCGCCAGCTGACCGTCGGTCGTCAGCAGGAGAAGCCCCTCGCTGTCGTAGTCGAGGCGGCCGACATAATGCAGGTCGGGCGGTGTCGGTGCGCCCGCGTCGCGGAGCACGTCGTAGACCGTGCGCCGGCCGCGCTCGTCGCGGGCGGTGACCACCACTCCCGCCGGCTTGTGCAGGAGCAGAGTGACCTCGGCCGTTGCGAGGTCGAGCGGGCGCCCATCGACGGCAATGCGCTGCCGGGTGGGGTCCGCGCGCTCGCCGAGGAGGGCGCGCCGTCCATCGACCGTGACCCGGCCATCGACGATCAGCGCCTCCACGCTGCGGCGACTCCCGAGGCCGGCCCTCGCGAGGAGCTTCTGCAGGCGCTCGCCGCCGCCGTCGTCGATGGGTGTGCTGGTCAGCGGCGCCAGCGCCGTTCGGTGACCGTGAACTCGGTGTAGATGAGGCGCCCCGCGCCGCGCATCCCTTCGAGGGCGCGCGCGGCCTCGAGGGGAGCCATCGCGCCGATCGCGGGGAACGAGGCGGGCGCGTCCGTGACGAGCTGGCGCTCGTGCCGCGCGATGAGCGACCGCAGGACGCCCTCGGCGGCCAGCCCCACGGCGAGGGCGCCCGCCGCTCGGGCGACACGCGTGAGCTGGAGGGGCCTCGTCGCGAGGGCGACCCGCCTCAGTGCAGGGAGGCGCCTGCTCGCGGGCACAAGCGCCCGATGCTGCGGGATGGTGGGGGAGAACGAAGTCACGGGGAGTGCTCCTGCGTCCTTGCTGGGGGACGCCAGCGTACGCCCTCGGCGGCCCGAGTCGCTAGGCCCGTGCCCGTTCTGACTCGTTACGCGCGCCATCCGAGGGTGCCCGACAGCCCCTCGAGGGGAGGTGCGCCGGGCGCAGGCACGACGAAGGCCGGGCGAGTGCCCGGCCCTCGTGCGGTTGACCTCGGGGTCGGACTAGTCGAGGTAGTCCTTGAGCTTCTTCGAGCGCGTGGGGTGGCGCAGCTTGCGGAGCGCCTTCGCCTCGATCTGGCGGATGCGCTCGCGGGTCACGTTGAACTCGCGGCCCACCTCCTCGAGGGTGCGCGAGCGGCCATCCTCGAGGCCGAAGCGGAGCTCGAGGACCTTGCGCTCTCGCGGCGTGAGGCTCGAGAGCACGTCCATCACCTGCTCCTTGAGGAGCTGGTGCGACGCGGCATCGGCAGGTGCGAGGGCCGAGTCGTCCGGGAGGAAGTCGCCGAGGTGGGAGTCCTCCTCCTCGCCGATCGGCGTCTCGAGGGAGACCGGCTCCTGCGAGACCTTGGTGATCTCGCGGACACGGTCCGCGGGCAGCTCCAGCTCGCGCCCGATCTCCTCGGAGGTGGGCTCGCGGCCGTACTCCTGGACCAGCCGGCGCTGGATGCGGACGAGCTTGTTGATCGTCTCCACCATGTGGACCGGGATGCGGATCGTGCGTGCCTGGTCCGCGATCGCCCTCGTGATGGCCTGGCGGATCCACCAGGTGGCGTACGTCGAGAACTTGAAGCCCTTGCGGTAGTCGAACTTCTCGACGGCGCGGATGAGGCCGATGTTGCCCTCCTGGATGAGGTCCAGCAGGGACATGCCGCGGCCGATGTACTTCTTGGCGACCGAGACGACGAGGCGCAGGTTCGCCTCGGTGAGCTGGCGCTCAGAGCGCTGCCCGTCGTAGGACAGCTTGTCAAAGTAGTAGCGCAGGGCCGGGCCGTGCTCGGCCTGGAGCTTCTCGGCGAGATCCGCCGCCGGTGGCGAGAGCTTGCCCTCGCCGCCCGCGAGCTCGGCGGCCCACTTCACGTGCTGCGGCTGGAGGATGTGGGTCACGATCGAGAGGTCGACGAGCGCCCTCGCCGCCTTCGCCTCGTCGAACTTGAGGGCGGCCTGGAGGGCCAGGTGCGCTGCCTCGTCAAGCTCCTGGTCGACCGTGCCGCGGAACTTCGCGTCCGCGATGCGCTCGGAGACCGCCTGGCGCGGCAGGTCGAGGTGCTTCGAGAGCGCGTTGTAGACGTTCTTCATGCCGTGGAACTCGCGGAGGAGGGCCACGAGCACGTCCCCGTACGAGGGCTCGTCGCCCTCCTCCTCGCGGTAGTCCTCGCGGATCGTCTCGACGTGGAGCCACTCCTCCATGGCGCGCGCGAGACGCTTCTCGTCGTCCGCCGTGAGCAGCGGCACCTTGCCGATCTCGCGGAGGTACATGCGCACGGGGTCATCGATGCCCGCGGCCTCATCGACGATGCGGCGCGCGGCATCGACGACCGCGCTGGCGTCGCGGTCGGCGGCGGGGTCGATGCGGACGTTGATGTTGTTCTCGCCGAGGGCGGCAATGATCGAGGAGATGCGCTCGCGGCTGGCCTCGGCCTCGGGGATGGCGGCGAGTACGTCCTCGGCGCTCACGTGCCCGACGCGGCGGCCCTTCGCGAGCAGCTCTTCCATGCCGGTGGAGTCGAAGGTCTGAGTCATGGTGTCTCCCCCTGTGAGTCGCCACCGACGACTGCCGCCGGTTGACGCCCGATCTCGATCCTGAAGGTCCGCGCCAATTCACGCTGGCGCGCGGCGATCGCGTTCAGTTCCTGGGCTGCGAGGGCAGCGTCGGCCTCGGATTCCGGCACGGGGTCCCCGCGTTCCTCCCGCGCGTCGACGAGCTGCTGGACGGCCCGCTCGAGGACGGGCGCTCCGCCTCGCCGCGCCGCGCTGGCCTGCTCGGCACGCTGGCGCGCGGCGGGAAGCAGCCTCGAGGCGACGCGGTGCCGCCTCAGTCCCCGCGCCCATGAGACGGCCATGTCCCTGACGAGCTTCGAGTCGAGGAAGCGCTCCGTGATGACGTCCGGGATGGTGGTCGTCAGCGCCACGTACGGCTCGCGCAGCTCTTCATCGAGGTCGGCGGGCGGGCTCGCGAGCTGGCCGTCGCGCCAGAGCTCGAACAGGCGACGGTGAGCCGAGTCCTCGAAGACATCTGCCTCGATGTGATCGCGCACGTCCAGAGATTCGGCGCGGTGGAGGAGCAACTGGAGGAGGCCCGCCTCGCCGTCCCGTGCCGGCGCCGAGGTAACTGCCGACTTCCGTGCCTGGCGCTCTTCCTTGCGATTCGCGACGGGGGCCGGGCGCTGGCCTCGCTGGCGGCTGAGGAGCGCGACGACCGCCTGCTCGTCGAGCTGCAGCATGCGCGCGAGGCGCTGCACGTAGTGCGCGCGCACGACCGCGTCCGTCACGCCCGCGACGGCAGGAGCCAGCGCATCGAGGGCGCGCGAGCGGGCACGGACATCCGTGAGGTCGAAGCGCGCCGACACTGCATCGAACAGGTGGTCGAGCACGGGGCGTGCGGCTGCGATGAGCGTGCGAAAGCGCTCGGGATCCGCGCGGACCAGGCTATCCGGGTCCTCCCCCGCCGGGAGCGTGACGACTCGGATGTCCGCCTGGAGGACGTCCTGGTACGACACCAGCCCTCGCCAGTCGACGGTCGGCGCGCTCGTGCGGTCCGAGGCCTGGGCGGCCACCTCGACGGCGCGCAGGGTCGCCTCCGCGCCTGCCACGTCCGCGTCGAGGGCGAGCACGACGTTCTGGGTGAAGCGCTTGAGCTGCTCCATCTGCGCGGGCGTGATCGCCGTACCCATCGAGGCGACCACGTTGCGCTGCCCGAACTGGTGGGCGGCGATGACGTCCATGTAGCCCTCAACGACGATCGCGCGATCCGCCCGGCGCGCCTCCTCGTGAGCCCGGTCGATGCCGTAGAGAGAGGCGCCCTTGTCGAAGAGTGGCGTCTGGGGCGTGTTGAGGTACTTCGGCTCGTCCTCGGGGCGGAGGGCGCGCGCGCCGAAGCCGATCATGCGCCCGCGGGCGTCACGAGTCGGGAAGATGACGCGGTCGCGGAAGCGGTCGTACGCCCCTCGCGAGCGGTCGTCGCTCTCGACGGCGAGCCCGGCGGCTACGAGGTCGCCCTCGGTGAAGCCGCGCGCCGTCAGATGCTCGACCAGCGTGCGCCAGCCTGCCGGCGCGTAGCCGAGCTGCCACGTCTGCCGCGTCGTGGCGTCGACGCCGCGCTTCTCGAGGTAGGCGAGCGCGTCGGCGCCCCCCGGCCCGAGGAGCTGCGACTGGAAGAAGATCGCCGCCGCCTCGTTGGCCTGGAGGAGCCGCTCGTGGGCCTCGCGCTGCTCGCGCTCACGTGCGGTGGGCGGACGCAACTCGACGCCCGCGCGCTCGGCGCAGACCCGGAGCGCCTCGCGGAAGTCGAGGCCCTCGGCGCGGCGCACGAACTCGATGACATCGCCACCAGTCGAGCAGGCGCCGAAGCAGTGCCACGTGCCACGCTCGGGGTCGACCGTGAAGGAGGGCGTGCGCTCGTTGTGGAACGGACAGCACGCCTTGTAGGTGCGACCGGCCCGCTTGAGGTCGGCCACGTAGCTACCGACCGTCTCCACGATGTCGAGTCGAGCCTTGACGTCGTCGATGGTGCTCATGCACGTCCTGGCTGCAGGTCCTGCACCTCGGTGATGCAGGCTTCAACAGAGTGAACACCGACCGAGGCGGATCGTTACGCCCTCGATGGCACCTGCGCCGAGGATTCCCGGAAATCTGACAGAAGTTGGACGGAGTCGCACGAAGTCTTGCGCGCGCCTTGCGTGGAACGGGACGCCTCGGTCAGGCGAGCTGCAGCCGCGGCGGTGGCTGGTCCGGACCCGAGGTGGGTCGCGCCGCGATCCGCGTGGCCGCGTCATGCTCGGCGGCGGCGCAGCCCTCGAGGAGTGGCGCGGCGATCGTCGGCGCCACCGCCTCGCCGGGCGCCAGCGCATCGAGGAGCAGCCGCGCCTCGTAGCGCGTGCCGGCCAGCGCGTGCGTCACCTGCGGCGGCAGTGGACGCGCCGCGGACGCACCGACCTCGGTGGTGGGGCGCGGCTCGAGGCCGGCCGCGGCGCGCGCCTGGGCGATCGCGAGGTGCTCGGCACGCGCGAGGTCGGCGAGGAGGGCGACGATCGTGACGCCCTCACCGAGGTCCGTGGCGAAGTCGCGCTCCGTGAGGCCCGCCATCGCCTCGAGCAGCTCACGACGCGCGACATCGAGGGCGCGCGCCAGGTCCTCGGGAGTGGCCTGCGAAGTGCTCACCGTGGGTAGACGTCGTTGCGGATGTCGGAGTCGTTGATCGCGGACGTCTGGAGGAGCACCTGGATGCGGGTGAGGTCCGCGCCCACGACCGCGGGGATGCGGAACTCCTGCGTGCCGCCCTTCGGGATGCTGAGGGGCGCGTCGTCGACACGCGTGAGCAGGCGGTCACTCGGGCGGCTCTCGCGGATCGTGAGGGTGACCGCGCCCACGAGGGGAATCGGGCTGTTGTTGCGCAGCGTGACCGTGAACTGCGGCTGGGCCACCACCGTGAGGATCTCGAGGTCCAGGGGGAGGTCCGGCTCGACCGTGAGCGCGAGGCGGTTGTCCTCGGTGGACTGTTCCTGCACCTGCGTGGCCGCGACCACATCGACGGTTGCGCGACGCTGCACATACTCGCCGGCGAGCGGGTTGTCGATCCGGTCGCCGGGCCGCAATGGCTTGCCGGGCAGCGTGATCGAGTGTGGCGGCCCGCCGTTGACCGTCACCGTGAACGGCCCCGCGAGGTCCGTGTAGCCATCGTTGGAGAGGGCGACGAGGATCTGGTTCTGGCGCACCGACACGTTCTCGAGCACGAGGTTGGGGAGGTCGCGTGGTTCGCCGGGGCCCGCGGCCGGAATCGGTCCTCCCGAGGTGGCGACCACCGGCACCGAGGCGCGCGTCGCGTCGATGCCATCGAGGGCAGCGACGGGCACCCAGCCCAGCGCATCGAGGCGGCCCACCACCTCGACGTAGAACCACGAGCCGTCATCGAGGCGTCCGGCGAGGCGGACCGGCGTCCCCGCGACGGTGCCCGCCACCTCGCGAGCGTCCTCGGACGGGGAGGCGCGGAGGGGGACATCGCGCACCAGCGTCGGGCTCGTGGGGCGTGCGGCCGTGGTGGGAGCCATCGTCGGTGCGGGCGTCTCGCGGCCCGGCAGCACTGGACGTGCGCAGGCAACGAGGAGCAGGGCGCTGGCCAGTGCCAGGACGCCATCCCGCCGCGCACGAGGCGAGCCGAACGACCCGGGCCGTCCGACCTCCGGCGCTGCCACGCCTACCCCCCGCCGGCGACGAGCAGCCTGGTCGCGCCATTGTTGTCGCGCCGGACCTCGTTGATGCTCTCCTGCCGGTCGAGTTGCAGCGTATACGTCCCGGTGTTGAGGACAATCACCGGCGTGACGACCGTCGCCGTGCCGCGCGGTGGCAACGTCGTGGGACCCACCTCGAGGACGCCGACCGTCTCACCGGAGGCGCGGGTGACGAGGACGGGGACTTTCGCCTCGGTGAGCGGACCGTCGCCGTCGTTGCGGATCTCGAGGGCGATGTGGCCGTCCCGCATGAGGAAGACCGAGGCGATGACGAGGTCGGGAAGGCCCGCCGGAGTCGACTCCCTCCCGGGGGCAGCCTCGGCAGGGGCGGCCACCGCGAGCTCGTTCCGCTGCGTCTCCGAGAGCGCCAGCCGGTCGGCGGGGAGCCAGCCGCGATCGGCCTCGGTGGGACCGGTCTGGACCAGCAGCCAGGAGCTGTCCGGGAGGCGCCCGACCACCTCGAGGGTGTGCCCGCCCGGGAGGACCGCGACCACCGGCGCACCCGCCTCGGGGCGCGCGCGCACGTTCGAGGTCGTGGCGACGGCGGGCCGCGTGCGCGGGGCCTCGGACGCCGTGGGCGGCTCGGCAGTGGGGCGGAGCAGCGGCGCTCCGAGGGTAATCGCGCCCGCGAGGATGACCACGAGCAGGCCGCTGCGCACCGGCGTGTGGCGGGTGCGTCGTGGGCGCGCGGGTGGGACCACCTCGGCGTCCCGGGTGGCCTGTGGGGGCTGGGTGGTGAAGGCCACGGCGGCGGAGTCGCCGGCGCCGGGCGTGACGGTAGCGCGAAGAGTAGTCGTAAGCGTGCCTCGGGAGCCCGCCGCTCCCGCCAACGAGTCTAGCGCACGCGACTCGCGCATACGCCTCGGCGGCGGCCGGAGGGGGAGCGTGCCCGGGGGCACGCGCATCGTGCCTGAGGTCACGCGCGCGCCTCGAGGGCAGGGGAGAGCCCGAGGGCCTGCGCGGTGCGCGTCGCAAAGCCGTCCGTCATCCCCGAGACGTAATCCGCGGCACGCCGCCACGGGGGGTCGTCGGGGAGGGACCAGCCGGGGATCGCCTCGGGGTGCCGCACATAATGCTCGAACAGCGCTCGGACGATCGCCTGACCGGCCCGCGCGCCCGCAAGGGCGGCCTCCGCGAGGTAGACGCGCTCGAACAGGAACGCGCGAAAGACATCGGTGGCCGCGAGCACGGGCGGACTGAGGCGGATCCGCGCCTCGGCGGTGAGGTCGAAGGCAGCGTCCCACGAGGCGAGCGCGCAATCGCGGACCAGCGTGCCCACGCGCGTCGAGTGGTCCGGCCCGAGCGTGCGCGCCACCTCGGCGGGGAGATCGGCCTCCGCGAGGACGCCCGCGCGAATCGCGTCAAGGAAGTCGTGGTTGAGGTACGCGATCGAGTCCGCGAGCTTCACGATCTGCCCCTCGAGGGTGGAGGCGGTGCCCCAGGCCTCGGCGGCCACCGACTCCCGCACCTTCGAGTGGACACGGATGCCCTCGCGCGTCTCGTGGGTCAGGTTGAGGCCTGCACCGCCGTTCTCGAGGAGGTCGACGATGCGCAGCGACTGCTCGTTGTGGCGAAAGCCCTCGGGGAGCAGGTCTGCGAGCGCCTCTTCGCCGGCGTGCCCGAACGGCGTGTGGCCGAGGTCGTGCCCGAGGGCGATCGCCTCCGTGAGGTCCTCGTTGAGACCGAGCGCCCGCGCGATCGAGCGCGCGACCTGCTGCACCTCGATGGTGTGGGTCATCCGTGTCACCACGTGGTCCGAGTCGGGGGCGACGAAGACCTGCGTCTTGTGCTTCAGGCGCCGGAAGGCCCGAGTGTGGATGATCCGGTCGCGGTCGCGCTGGAAGTCGAGGCGGAGGGGATCGAGGGGTTCCGGGCGCGCACGGCCCTGCGAGGTCGCCTCGCGGGCGGCGCGGGGCGCGAGGAGCGACTCCGCGTGGAGGAGGCGCGCGCGAATCGCCTCGAGAGGCGCTGGGTCCGGGCGCGGCGTCGGTGCGTCGGTGGCCATCGTCCGAGGAGTGTAGGTGTGTGCAGCCTTTCGATCACGTGCATACGCGAATGCAAGATTCGCTGGGAGGAGGACTCGGCGGGTGGTGAGCCCTGCGGTCATCCGTAATCAGTGAACCCGCACTCATCGGCATCTCAAGCGCGAGATGTCAGATTACGGACACGTCGCCGCGAGGACCGAGTGGCGCGAGCGAACCGGCAGGCGGACCGCGTGCTCAGGCGCTTAGGCCGTTGAGCACGTCGAGTCCCCGAGACGGGGCGTCGCTATACTGCATCCCTCGAAAAAGACCGCGCGACGTGTGCCGGGAGCCGGTGTTCAAGTACCGGCACCGTTCGCGAGGTGGGGGTAAACAGTGGTGACCGTCTCCAGCCAGCCCGAGGCTCCCGCTCTCTCCGACAAGCTGGTGTACCTGTTCGGTGATGGACGCGCGGACGCGCACGGGGAGCTGCGCAACCTCCTCGGCGGGAAGGGCGCGGGGCTCGCGGAGATGAGCTCGATCGGCATCCCGGTCCCCCCTGGCTTCACCATTACTACCGAGGTGTGCAACGCCTTCTACGCGCTCGGCCGCCAGTACCCGGCGGGCCTCGACGCGCAGGTACGCGAGGGCGTCGCGCACATCGAACGAGTCGTCGGCGCCCGCTTCGGGGACCCCGAGAACCCCCTGCTGGTCTCCGTGCGCTCCGGCGCCCGGGTATCGATGCCCGGGATGATGGACACCGTGCTCAACCTCGGGCTGAACGATGCGACCGCGGAGGGCCTGGCACGGAAGTCGGGCAACGAGCGGTTCGCATACGACTCGTACCGGCGGTTTGTGGCCATGTACGGGGACGTCGTGCTGGGGATGGAGCGTGACGGGGAGACTGACGCGGACCCCTTCGAGACCATCCTCGAGGCGAAGAAGCACGCGCGAGGCGTACAGCTCGACACCGAGCTGGACGCGAGCGCCCTCCGGGAGTTGGTCGCCGAGTTCAAGGCCGCGATCCGGGAGCAGCTCGGCGTGGCGTTCCCGGACGATCCGTGGGAGCAGCTCTGGGGCGCCGTCGGTGCCGTGTTCTCCTCGTGGCAGAACCCGCGCGCCGTCGTCTACCGCGAGCGCTACCGGTACCCCGCCGACTGGGGCACCGCCGTCAACGTGCAGGCCATGGTCTTCGGCAACCTGGGCGAGGACTGCGCGACCGGTGTGGTGTTCACGCGCAACGCCGCCACCGGCGCGGCCGGCCTGACCGGTGAGTACCTCGTGAACGCGCAGGGCGAGGACGTGGTGGCCGGCATCCGGACGCCGCAGCCCGTGCGCCGGGCGGGGGGCGCGGACTCCCTCGAGGAGCGCATGCCCGCCGCGTACGGGTCACTCCTCGAGGCCTGCGAACGCCTCGAGCGCCACTTTGGCGACATGCAGGACATCGAGTTCACGGTGCAGCAGGGCCGGCTCTGGATCCTCCAGACGCGCAACGGCAAGCGCACCGGGCAGGCGATGGTGAAGATCGCGCACGACCTGGTGCAGGAAGGGCTGATCGACCAGCGCATGGCGCTGCGCCGGCAGGACCCCGAGCAGCTCGACGAGCTGCTGCACCCCGTGTTCGACCCGAAGGCGCCTCGCGAGGTGATCGCGACTGGCCTCGCGGCGTCGCCGGGCGCAGCCGTCGGCCGAGCCGTGTTCTCCGCGGAAGAGGCGTATGAGTGGGCCGAGCGCGGCGAGGCCGTCATCCTCGTGCGGACCGAGACGAGTCCGGAGGACATCCAGGGGATGATCGCGTCGCAGGGCATCCTCACGGCGCGCGGCGGCATGACGTCCCACGCGGCCGTCGTGGCTCGCGGCATGGGCAAGTGCTGCGTCTCGGGCTGCGCCGCTATCGAAGTGGACTACGCGCGTGGCCAGTTCGCCGTGGGCGACCTGGTGGTGCGACGCGGTGACGTGATCGCCCTCGACGGGTCGACCGGCGAGGTGATGCTCGGCGCGCTGCCGCTCCTCGACCCGGAGCTGCCGCAGGAGTACCAGACGCTGATGGGGTGGGCGGACGAGACGCGGACGCTCAACATCCGAGCCAACGCCGACACCCCCGAGGACGCTGCGCGGGCGCGGGCATTCGGCGCGGAGGGCATCGGCCTGTGCCGCACCGAGCACATGTTCTTCGAGGCCGAGCGCATCCTCGCGGTGCGCCAGATGCTGCTCGCGGAGGACGAGGCCGGCCGCCGCGCCGCCCTCGAGAAGATCCTCCCGATGCAGCGTGCGGACTTCACCGGCATCCTCCGCGCGATGGCCGGGCTGCCCGTCACGATTCGCCTCCTTGACCCGCCGCTCCACGAGTTCCTCCCGAAGCGCGAGCAGACGGCGGAGATCGACGAGGTGGCGAAGGCCCTCGGGGTGTCCGCCGAGCACGTGATTGCGCGCGTCGAGGGGCTGGCCGAGGCCAACCCGATGCTCGGGCACCGCGGCGTACGCCTCGCGGTCACGTTCCCTGAGATCGCCGAGGTGCAGGTGCGCGCCATCATCGAGGCGGCGTGCGCCCTCACGAAGGAGGGCCTCGAGGTCCTGCCCGAGATCATGGTGCCTATCGTCGGCATCGAGGGCGAGATCGAACGGCTGCGCGGCCAGATCGTGGCCGTCGCCGAGCGCGTCATCGAGGAGCAGGGTGTGCGGCCGCACTACACCGTCGGCACGATGATCGAGCTGCCTCGGGCGTGCGTCATCGCCGACCGCATCGCCACGCACGCCGACTTCTTCTCGTTCGGCACGAACGACCTCACGCAGACGACGTTCGGCCTCAGCCGGGACGACGCCGGCCGGTTCCTCCCGGCGTACCTCGAGGCGGGCCTGCTCTCGCGGGACCCGTTCGTGGAGCTGGACGTGCAGGGCGTCGGAGCGCTGATCCGCCTCGGCGTGGAGAAGGGTCGAGGCGTGAAGCCAGACCTCAAGGTGGGCATCTGCGGGGAGCATGGCGGAGAGCCGCGCTCGATCGCGTTCTGCCACGAGGCCGGGTTCAATTACGTCTCGTGCTCGCCGTACCGGGTGCCGATCGCGCGCCTGGCCGCGGCGCAGGCAGCCCTCGACGTGGTCGCCGCCGCCGTCGACTAGGCCGCCCGCCGCCCCTCGAGGGGTGACTCCGCCATCGGAAGGCTGCCTGCCGTCGCGTCGACGGTGGGTGCGACGCCCGCGCGCGTCAGTTGGCCCGCCGCGCGCCACCCCAGCGCGCCGACCAGCACACCGGCGATGCAGTCCACGAGGTAGTGCTCGCCGAGGTAGATGAGCGCCCACGTCATCAGCAGCGGGTAGAACAGCGCCAGCGCTCGGAACCGGCCAGCGATGACGAACGCGCTCACGGTGGCGACCGCGAGATGCATCGAGGGCAGCGCCGCGTACGGGTTGGGGTCCGTCGCGAGCCGCAGCTCGTGCAGCGTGGTGGGCGCCAGGAGCACGTTGACGCCGGACTCGGCGAGCCACGGTGGCGCCGCAGGCACGATCGCGTGGATGAGCCCGCCGATCGCGAACGAGCAGGTCAGCGCCCACGCGAATCGCGAGAACAGTGACTGCCTCGAGGTCATGGCGACGCCCAGCGCGAGCGGGAGCGTGAAGAAGGTGAGGTGGATGGCCTGCGCGAGTGCGGTCAGGAGCGTGTGCTCGAAGGACTGCGCGACGCTGCTCGGCAGGACGCCGAGCGCCAGCGTGCGGTCCACCGCCCCGAGGCTGGTCAGGGGCTCGCTACCCACCTCGTTCGCGGCGCCTCGGACGACCTGAAAGACGAGGAAGCCGCCGACCATCACGGTCCACGGCAGGCTCCCGCGCGCGACCAGCGCCGTGAGTCGGGAGAAGCGAATGGCGGCGGCTCGGTGCGCCATGTGGGGTGGGGGCCTCTCGAACAGGCGTGTTGCCTCGATCGTCGGCCGTGTGCGGACAGCGTGACATCGGGAGATCCCTCTGAGGGCCGGAGCGCCGGCGTCCGTGACGCCTCGGGCCACCCGAGGTGAGGCCGGGGCTCGAGCCCGCGCCGAACGCCCCTGGCTGAATCCACGCTGACGAGCGGCCGCCAGCCGCGTCCGCACGGGGTCCGCACGAGGCGGAGTGCGAGATTCCCCGATATGACGCCTGCGCGCCGCTCGCGATGATCGGGCTCAGTAACCGACTGCCGACGCTGATCGAGGCGCGCGCGAGGATGGAGAGACCGATGGCTGAGCAGACGACGGGCGAGCGGCAGCTGGTGGTCTTCGACCTTGCTGGCGAGAACTACGGCGTCGACATCAACACGGTCCGCGAGATCATCCGGATGCAGCAGGTCACGCACGTGCCGGATGCACCCGAGTACGTCGAGGGGGTGATGAACCTCCGCGGCAGCGTGATTCCCGTGATCGACCTCCGGAAGCGCTTTGCCCTCCCAACCACCGATGAGACCGCGGAGAGCCGAGTCGTCGTGGTGGACATTGGCGGCCAGGGCATCGGCGTGGTCGTGGACGCGGTCCGCGAAGTGCTGCGGGTGCGCGACGACGCCGTCGAGCCCGCCTCGGGCGTCATTACCACCGCCGACTCCTTCTACCTGCAGGGTATCGCCAAGCTCGAGGACCGCCTCCTCATCCTGCTCGACATCGAGCGGGCCCTCGATGAGCAGGTCGACGAGCTGCGGTCAGCGCGGTCGCAGGGGCAGGCGATCGCCGCCTAGCGCGCCCGGACTCACGGCCCACCTGCAAGGACGCACCGCATGGCGCTCGCGCTCGATATTCCTACCGATGACCTGAAGATCTTCCTCCAGGAGGTCGAGTCGATCCTGGAACAGCTGGACGAGGACGTGATCCGCCTGGAGGACGAGTCGGACAACCCGGAGCTCCTCCAGGAGATCTTCCGCGCGGCCCACACGCTCAAGGGGTCGTCGGGGATGGTCGGCTTCACCGCCATGGCGGACCTGACGCACAAGATGGAGGACCTCCTCGACCGCGTGCGGAAGGGCACGCTGGTCGTGACGCCCGAGATCGTCGATGCGCTCCTGATGAGCCTGGATGGGCTGAAGGAGCTGCGTGACGAGCTCGCGGGGACGAGCGACAGCCAGCTCGACGTGGCTCCCATCATCGAGGCGTTGCAGCGGGCCGCCGCAGGCGATGGCCCGGTGGCGCCCTCGGACGCACCTGCGTACACCGTGGACCACGCGATCGCGGCGTCCACCACCCTGCAGTCGGCCCTCGAGTCTGCCGATGCACCGCTCTGGCGGGTGACCGCAGTCCTCGGGCCCGAGTGCGAGTGGAAGTCCGTACGCCTCTTCCAGGTGCTCAACGACCTGACCGGTCGCGGGAACCTCGTGACGTCCGTGCCGACGCTGCAGGACATCGAGGAAGAGCGCGGCGGCGATCACCTCGACGCGATCGTCGCAACCACTGACGATGGCGACACGATCATCGCGGCGCTGCTGGCCATCGACGACGTCGCCGACGCCACCGTGGAGCCGTACGCGGCCCGCGCCGTGGCACCGGTGGAGGCATCGCCATCCCCGAAGCGCCCGCCCGAGGCACCTCGGGACAGCGCGAGTGGCGCCGCGACGCCGCGGATCGAGCCGCTGGCCCAGACCGTGCGGATCGACGTGGCCAAGCTCGACGCGCTGATCAACCTCGTGGGTGAGCTGGTGATCGACCGGACGCGCGTGGCGCAGGTCAGCCGCACGCTGCAGTCGCGGTACAAGGAGGACGAGCAGGTTCGTGTACTCGTCGAGACGTCCACGCACATCGCCAAGGTGGTCGACGTGCTCCACGAGAGCATGATGCAGGCGCGGATGCTCCCGGTGGGCGTGATCTTCTCGAAGTTCCCACGGCTCGTGCGCGACCTCGCGCGCAGCATGGACAAGCAGATCGCGCTGGTCGTCGAAGGAGAGGACACCGAGATCGACCGGTCCGTGATCGAGGAGATCAAGGACCCGATCATCCATCTCATCCGCAACTCGGTGGACCACGGCGTGGAGTCGGCGGAGGAGCGCGCCGCGCTCGGCAAGCCCGAGAAGGCGACCGTCCGCCTCGCCGCGCGCCACGGACCGGGCCACGTCCTGATCACCGTGTCGGACGACGGCAAGGGCATCGACCCCTCGCGCATCCGCGATGTCGCCGTGATGAAGGGTGTCATCTCCGCGGAGGCAGCCCAGCGGCTGACTGACGCCGAGGCGGTCTCGCTGATCTTCGCGCCGGGGTTCTCCACAGCCGCCCAGACCACCGAGGTCTCCGGGCGCGGCGTGGGAATGGACATCGTCCGCAGCAAGATCGAGGGGTTGAACGGCAGCGTCGACGTCGATTCAACGCCGGGCGTCGGAACCACGTTCGTGCTGCGGTTGCCGCTCACCCTCGCAACCGTCCGAGGGCTCCTCGTGTCCGCGGGCGGCGAGACGTACGCGATCCCGCTGGCCTACGTGCGCGAGATCGTGCAGCCGGAGGCGACCCTGCAGCAGACCGTCGGCGGGCGGCCGGCGATGCAGCTGCGCAACATGGCCATGGGCGTGCTCAGCCTGAGCGAGATGCTGAGGCGAGCCGGCGTGCCCTCGGCGCGGGTGCCGGATGCCGCGACGGCGCCTGTTGAGGACGCGCCTCGTGGCGACAATTACGTGGTCGTCGTCCGCACGGGCGAGTCCGAGTCTGACCGGACGGTCGCGCTGACGGTGGACGAACTGATCGACCAGCAGGAGATCGTGGTCAAGTCGTTATCGGGGCAGCTGGGGCGTGCCCGGGGTATCGCTGGCGCCACGATCCTGGGCGATGGCCAGGTGGCGCTGATCCTCGATGTGCCAGCGCTCATCAAGAACGTGTCTGCGCCCGCGGTTGCGAGCAGGGAAGCCGAGAGGAACGCCGTATGAGTGACCCCGCGATGCAGAAGTGGGCCGACCTGGTCAGCCTGGGGACCGCGAACGCGATGACCGGGCTGTCGCAGATGATCGGTCAGGCCATCGAGGTGCGCGAGTTCGCGCTGGAGCAGGTGCCGGTCGCCTCGATCTCTCAGCACGTGGGGGGCGCCGAGGCGCAGTCGGTGGGGATCTACCTCACGGTGACGGGCGCCGCCGATGGCCACCTCATGCTCATCTACGAGCCGCGCATCGCCTTTGCGTTCGTTGACCTGCTGATGATGCAGGCGCCGGACACGACGACCGAGATGACGCCGATGGCGGCCTCGGCGCTGGGCGAGATGGGGAACGTCATCGGCGCGTTCTTCCTCAACGCGATCGCGGACGCCACGGGCCTCAGCCTGCGGCCGTCGCCGCCCACGGTCATGACCGACATGGCTGGCGCGCTGCTCGATGTGGTGACGGCGGACATCCTGCTGTACAGCGACGACACGTATCTCGCGGACACGACGTTTGCGACGGCAGACCGCGACATCTCGGGCGCGTTCTTCGTCATCCCCAGCCAGGGCCTGCTCGACGCGATCCTGTCGAACCAGATCGCGTCGGCTGCATGACGACGACCGCCACCACCGAGAAGCGTTCGCCCCTCGGGACCGCGCTCAGCCTGGGCGAGTGGGCGGTCTCCGCTGATGCGGATGCCGTACTGGCCTGTGTCGGCCTGGGGTCCTGCGTCGCGGTGACCATGCACGACCCGGTCGCGAAGGTCGGCGGGATGGCGCACATGGTGCTTCCCGACTCGACGGCGGGGCGGTCCCCGGCGGCCGGCGCGAAGTTCGTGGATGTGGCGATCCCGCTGCTGCTCGAGGAGTTGCAGGGCCGAGGGGCGCTCGTGCGGCGCCTGCGCGTGTGCCTCGCGGGCGGTGCGCAGATGCTGCAGAACTCCAGCGGTGCGATGCAGATCGGGCAGCGCAACGGCGATGCGGCGCACCAGCAGCTTGCGGCGCGCTCGCTGAGCGTCAGCGCCGAGAGCCTGGGTGGCACTCGAGGGCGGACGATGCGCCTCGCGATCGGAACGGGTCGGGTCACCGTCACGGTGCCCGGCGAGCAAGAGATCGAACTGTAAGGCCGGGCGCGCCCGAGCTCAGAAGGAGCTGACGACATGGCGAAGGTGCTGATCGCGGACGACGCGGCCTTCATGCGGATGAAGAGCGCGCAGCTCCTCAAGGAGCTCGGTCATGAGGTGATCGAGGCGGAGAACGGCGAGGAGGCGGTGAGCCTCTTCTCCGAGCACGCGCCGGACGCCGTGCTGCTCGATATCACGATGCCGGTCATGGACGGCCTGGACGCCCTGAAGGCGATCATCGCGAAGGACCCCAAGGCGAAGGTGGCGATGGTCACCGCGATGGGCCAGCAGCAGGTGATCATGGAGGCGATCAAGGCCGGCGCGAAGGACTTCGTGGTGAAGCCCTTCGACGCGAGCCGGATCGAAGAGGCCCTCTGGAAGCTGGTCAAGTAGGCGCGGCTCTGTCCCGCTGACGCCCGTTCGAGGAAGGCTGCTGCGTGGTTGCGGACCCGGTACCCGTCGCCCGGCCAGTGCGCGTGCTGGTGGTGGATGACTCCGCCACGATCCGCGCCGTCCTCGCGCGCCAGTTGGCGGCCACTCCCGGCATCGAGGTGATCGGGAAGGCCTCGGACGGCCTCGAGGCGATCGAGCGCATCAAGGAGCTCCGCCCCGATGTCGTGACGCTCGACGTGGAGATGCCCCGCCTCGATGGGCTGGGCGCGCTCCAGCGGATCATGTCCGAGTGCCCGACGCGCGTCGTGATGGTCTCGAGCCTCACGGGCGCGGGCGCGGACGCGACGTTGCGCGCACTGGACCTCGGCGCCGTGGACTTCTTTGAGAAGCCGACGGGTGCCGGGACGACCGTGGCCCTCGACATTGCGGCCGCTGTCGGCGAGAAGGTGCGGAGCGCCGCCGAGGCGCGCATCGGGCGGCGCTCGATCTCGCGGCGCCCCATCGTGCTGCCCTCGGGACCGTCGACCGCGCGTCGGTGGCGCCGAGGCGTCGTCGTGATCGGATCCTCGACGGGTGGCCCGCCAGCCCTCCGCGAGGTGGTCTCGCAGCTCCCGGCAGACCTTGGCCTCCCGGTCGTGATCGTGCAGCACATGCCGCCGGGCTTCACGAAGTCGATGGCGGAACGCCTCGATGCGATCTCGGATCTGCGCGTGGTGGAGGCGGCCGACGGCGATCGCCTGGAGGCCGGCAAGGCGCTCGTTGCACCGGGTGGGAGCCACCTCACGATCGACAGCGGCCACAGCGTGCGCCTGAACAGCGACCCGCCGGAGTGCGGCGTGCGGCCCTCGATCAACGTGACGCTCGAGTCGGCCGTGGGGGTATTCGGCGGACAGGTGGTCACGGCGATCCTGACGGGCATGGGTGTCGACGGCACTCGAGGCGCGGGCCTGGCTCGTGCCGCTGGAGGCCCCGTCGTCGCCGAGGACGAATCGACATGCGTCGTGTATGGCATGCCGCGCTCGATCGTCGAAGCTGGTCTCGCCACTTCCGTTGTGCCGCTCCACGACATCGCGGGCGCCATCGTGCGACACAGCCTCGCGTAGGCGCAGAGGAGACCCCGTTGCAGGACGCCACCTACGAGCTGCTCAAGCGCCAGATCCTGCGCTTCCTTGACCTCGACCTGGAGGCGTACAAGCAACGGCAGATGCGCCGCCGCCTCGACACGTGGGTGGAGCAGAACGGCAAGGACCAGGACGAGCAGGTGTTCGTGACTGGCCTCGGGACCAGGTCCGAGCTGCTGAAGGACCTGCGCGACACCCTCACGATCAACGTCACGGAGTTCTTCCGCGACCAGGCCCAGTGGAACGAGCTCGAGCAGAAGGTGCTGCCCGAGCTGCTGGCAGGCTCCTCGCGCCTGAAGATCTGGAGCGCGGGCTGCTCAAGTGGTGACGAGCCCTACTCGGTGGCCATGCTCCTCGACGAGGCCGGGCGTGGCACCACCTCGTCCCTCCTCGCCACCGACCTCGATCCTGGTTCGCTGCAGAAGGCGCAGGCCGGCGGCCCGTACACCGCCGATGCCCTGAAGAACGTCGGGGCCACGCGCCGTGCCTCGTACTTCCGCGACGTGGACGGTCGCTTCCAGGTGGTGGATGTGCTGCGCCGCCGCGTCGAGTTCAAGCCGCTGAACCTGCTCAAGGACTCGTTCGGCAGTGGCTACGACCTGATCCTGTGCCGCAACGTGACGATCTACTTCGACCCGCCCGTGAAGGCAGCCCTGACTCGGCGGTTCTACGAGGCGCTCAAGCCGGGTGGCTACCTGTTCATCGGCGCCACCGAGGCGCTCCTCGGCGCCGAGGGCGACGGGTTCACGCGCACCAACGGCAACTTCTACCAGCGCGGCGAGCTCGCCGTGGCGCGCACGCCGAGGGTGGCCCGCGCCGCCTGACGCGCGCGGCCTGCTCGGCCCTGCCCGGTCCTGCTGGAGCACGCATGGCGTCCCCGCGGGCGCGTCCCCTATCGTTGCGGCCGTCACCACTCGACTGATTCCGAGAGGAATGCGGCTTGCCAACGCAGGACTGGCGCGCTCGCGCAGCGGCGCTCGCGGACACCCTCGGCACCGACGTGCCGCCGATCGCGATCACCTTCTCCGATGCACCGCCGGAGGGCGTCGCGCCCTTCGATGACCCGATGCCACCGCCCACGCCCGATGGCCGCACCGGCCGGGTCTCGGCGGGGTGCGTGTTCTGGATGAAGTCCACCTCGCGCACCTTCTCAACGGTGCCCGAGGACCACGGCAACTGCTCAGTGGGGCAGGTGACCCACGGGATGAAGACCCTCGGCGAGGTCGCCGACAAGGGCGACGTGGCCGCGCTCCTCGAGTGTGGGTGGGTCACGATGGAGGTCGTGCCTCAGATCCCCGTGATCACGACAAAGCCTGGCGCCGTGACGTACGGCCCGTTGGCGGAGACCTCGATGGACCCCGACGTGGTGCTGATGCGGCTCACCGGGCGGCAGCTCATGGTGCTGTCCGACGCGCTGCCGGGCCTCCGCGTCGAGGGGAAGCCGCAGTGCCACATCGTGGCGCTGGCGAAAGAGCACGGTGAGGTGGCGGCGAGCGTCGGCTGCCAGCTCAGCCGCGTGCGCACCGGCATGACCAACGCGGAGATGACCGTGGCGCTCCCCGCCTCGAAGGTGGCGGCCACCATCGAGGCGCTCCGGGGAACGGCCGCCGCGGACGACGCCGTGGCCCGGTACGCCGCCGAGGACGCGCGCCGCTTCCCGCCCGTCTAGCACCACCCCCGGCCATCATCGATGTGGTGCACGAACCACGATTACTCAGGTAATCTGCGCCCTGCGCGAACCAGTACGCGACAGAGGAGGTACCCGTGGCCGAGGGCGAGGCCAAGTTCGACCCCAGCGTGATCGGGGTCGAGGAGGAGATCGGTCAGTTCGACATCACGCAGGAGCAGATCGCGGCGTACTGCGCGGCGGTCGGCGAGACGAACCCGCTGTACACCAACGAGGCGATCGCGCAGGCGGGCCCCTACGGGGGCATCGTGGCGCCGCCCGGCATCGTCCACTCGATCTCGATGGGGAACGGACCCGACGCGAAGATCCGGTTCGGGAACGCGGCGTTCCACGCGGGCGAGAAGATGGAGGTCATCGCGCCGATGTATCCGGGTGACCACATCACCGCTCGGATCCACGTGAAGGAGCTGTACGAGAAGACCGGCCGCACGGGCTCGATGCTCTTCGAGGTGCGTCGGACCATCTTCTCGAACCAGAAGGGTGAGCCCGTGGTGGCCACCGAGAAGTCGTTCGTGCGTCGCGAGGTGGTGCCCGGTGGTGAGTAGCCAGGTCGAGCAGCGTTACGCCGAGGACGTGGGGCCGGGCGACGAGTTCGAGGAGACGTTCACGCTCAGCACGGACCACGTGCAGCGCTTCCTCGCGATGCCGGGGAACCGCCTCGGGTCCAGCCAGAACCGCTTCAACAGCGAGGACGCCGCCCGTCGCGACGGGTTGCCGGGGCCGATCGTGCCCGGCGTGTTGTCCCTCGATGTGGCGTACCGCGTGATCGGCGACTTCGTGGGCGTGTGGGGCAAGGTGCGGTCGCTCGAGGTGTCGTTCCGGCGTTCGGTGTTCCACAACGACACGCTGACCTCGAAGATCCTCATCACCGACAGCGGCGAGGACGGCGAGCGCCACTGGTTCAAGGCCGATGTGTTCCTCGAGAACGAGCGCGGCGAGCGGCCGCTGCAGGGCGTCGCGGACTTCGAACTGCCCGCCCGCGGCTAACCCCCGCGCGCTGGACATCCCTCGCGAGGGCGGGGCGTCAGGCCTCGTCCTCGTGTGGCTTCGGGACCATGGGCGACAGCAGCGCGAGGGCGATGAACATCGCAGCGATCGCGATGAAGCCCGCGCGCGGCCCGCGGAGGTCGATCGCAAAGGCGGCCAGGGCGCGCATCGCGACGGTGCCGATGCCCTCGATGGTGAGGAGTGACCCGAAGATCAGCCCGCTGTTCTCGCCGGTGCCCACATCGAGCACCGTCGCGGCGAGCAGCGGTGCGCACGCCGTGATCCCGATGACGAGCGGGATCGATGCAGCCCCGGCCACCAGCGGACCGTGCGCGAACGCCACCAGGACTGAACCCCCCGCTGCGAGGGCAAAGACGAGACTCAACTCGAGCGGGCGCCGGCCCGGCCGCGACCAGCGCGGCACGCTCCACAGCGAGATCAGCGCAAGAATCCCGGCCGGCACGAGATACGGCGCCGTTGCTAGCAGCGGTTGATCGAGGGTGAGCTGCGAGAAGGGGCCGTACACCCCAGCAACGGCCGTGCGCGCGCCGTACCCCAGGAACAGGAGGGCTGCCACCGCTCGGAAGCCACGAGGGCGCACGACGGCCGGCTCCGCCTCGGGCGGGGCGGCCGCTGGAGGTGCGGTCAGCCTCGAGGGCTGGGGCACGCCGGCGCTCAGGACGGGGTCGCGAATCCAGTACAGCGGCGCGACCGCCATCGCGGCGATCACCGCGAGGCTGACCAGGGGGTGGGCGATCGCTCCGAGGGTCACGCCGAGGATGAGCCCGATCGCCGTCATGGCGTAGCCCGACACGGCGATCGCGGCTCCGGCACTCGCGCGCTGCCCGAGGGGTTGCGTGCTGCCCAGCACCTTGAACACCAGCGGCCAGACGGACCCGGTCCCGAACGCGAGCAGCACCGTCGCCACGAGGAACCCCTCGAACGAGCTGGTCATGAGGAGGACGGCGACCGCCGACAGCTGCGCCGCGACCACCATCGCGAGGATGAGCGCGGGGCGCACGCGATCGAGGAGTGCTCCGGCGACTGTGTTCATGACCAGGACCACGGCGCTGTAGGCCGCGAGCGTGTAGCCGGGCGTGGCAGGCCCCTCGTTCAGCACATCGAGGAGGTACGTGTTCATGAACGAGAGGAAGACAAACGAGAACATGCCGTTCTCGAGGCCTGCCATCAGGACGCTGAAGCGCAGTCCTGCGCGCACGCGCGCCTCGTCAGCGTGGGGGCGGGTGGTGGTCACGAGGCGATCGTGGAGGGGTTGGTCGAAGTCCGGTAGGGACTCCGTCACTTCGATTTGATGACTTCGTCGAGGAGTTCGCGCGTTCGGTCGAGGACCCGGTCGTAGGGGAAGTGCCCCACCACATCGGCGCCGCGCTTGAGATTCACGCCGAGCGGCCCGCACCAGAGCCCGATGTCCGCGTCGTCGGTCTCGCCGGGGCCGTTCACGCGGCACCCCATGACGGCAATGGTCACGTCGTGCTGCTTCGCGTACTGCGCCATCGCCTTCACGTCCTGCGCAAGCTCGACGAAGGCCTCGTTCTCGACTCGGGAGCACGAGGGGCACGAGATGATGTTCAGCCCGTGGGTGAAGTCCGGCACCGAGCGGAATCGGCCTGCCTCGATGTCCGCGATGATCTCGCGGGCGGCGCGGATCTCGAGGCCCTTCTCCTCGAAGGGCACGGTGAGCGAGACGCGCACAGTGTCGCCGATGCCCTGCGACAGCAGCTGCTCGAAGGCCACGCGCGTCTTGATGATCCCGTCCGGGGGCAGGCCCGCCTCGGTGACACCGAGGTGCAACGGGACTTCCGGGCGCTGCGCGGCGAAGCGCCGGTTGCCCTCCACGACCT
>JADLFF010000091.1 GCA_020845735.1 Dehalococcoidia bacterium | reverse complement strand
TCTACCCGGAGCGCTTCCGCGCCATCCAACCCGCGATTCCCTTCGTCACCACCGGCATCATCTTCATCACGATGCTCACACTCCCCCCGGAGGTCGCCCCGTTCGGTCTCAGCTATCTCGTGCTCGCGGGTGTGTTCAGCCACGTCGTGCTCACGCCGCGCAGCGCCAACCTCCTCACGGGCTGCGCCATCGGCGCGCTCGTTGCATGGTCAGCCATCGAGGGTCGTCCGCTGCTCGCCGATGCCCTCCTCGGCACCTCCGTGCTCATCGTCGGGGCCGCCGCCGCTCGCCACGTCGGCAGCGCACGCCGCGATGCCCTCGCCCAGGCCGTCCATGCACGGCGTGACGCCGAGGAGCTCAGTCTCCGCGATCCCCTCACCAACCTCCCGAACCGCCGCGCGTTCGACGCCGAGGCCGACCTCCGCGTGCTCGAGGGCCGGCTGGGCGGCGTCATCCTCGTCGACGTCGATCACTTCAAGACGGTCAACGACCAGTATGGCCACCCCGCGGGTGACGAGGTGCTCGCAGAGGTCGCGAGGCGCCTCGCGGGGGCCCTCCGCCGCGCCGACCTCCCCGCCCGACTCGGCGGCGACGAGTTCGCCGTCCTCATCGAGGGGCCCCTCACCCTCGAGGGGCTTCGTCGCGTCGCCGACGCCGTGCGCGGCGCCACCTCGGCCTTCGCCGCCGACACACAGGCGGGCTACGTGAAGATCACGACCTCGGTCGGCGGCGCGCTCGTGCCCCTCGATGTCCCCGAGGGCCGCCGCGTCCGCGCCGTGCGCACCCTCGCCGACCGCGCCCTCTACCAGGCCAAGAAGGCGGGCCGCGACCGCGCCATCATCGAGGGCGAACGCAACGCTCCCTCGGCACGCCGCGGTCGCCGCCGCCCCCGACCGGGTGGCTCGAGGGCCGCGTAGCCCCTCGGGAGGCCCGCGCCCCCACCCCATAGAATGGTGAGGCAACCACCGCCGAGGCCTCGCGCGGGGAGGTGGCCACCTTGCTCGATACGCTCACCGAGGTGGAGGCCACCGGCAGGTTCATCCTCGCCGCGCTCCTCGGCGCACTCATCGGCTTCGACCGCGAGCGCATGAACAAGGCCGCCGGCATCCGCACCCACATGCTCGTCGCGATGGGCGCCGCGCTCTTCATGGTCGGCACCCAGCTCTTCATCCAGGACCTCTCCGCCGACACCATCGACCCGAGCCCGCTCCGGCTCGACCCCGTCGCAGTCATCGCGGGCATCGTGACCGGGGTGGGCTTCATCGGTGCCGGCCAGATCTTCCATGACCGCGGCAACGTGCAGGGCCTGACCAGCGCCGCCGGCATCTGGGCCACGGCTGGCATCGGCATGCTGGTCGGCATGGGCCACTACGTCGTGCCCGTGATCGCGACGCTGCTCGTCTTCCTCATCATCGCCGTCCTTGCACGCTTCGACCTCGCCCCCGACGCAACACCCGAGACCGGCTCGGGATCGCCCGGCGCGGCTCACGAGGAGCCCCGCTAGCCGCGCTCCGCCCCCTCTCTCGCTTGTGAAACGTCGGGCACCCCCATACCGTCCAGGCACCCGCCGAGGGCACCCCGCCCCGCTCGAGGAGGCTCGCCGTGGAGTTCAGCGTCCAGACCGGCCAGCAGAACATCGCCTGGGCCGACCTCGTCGACACCTGGCAACGCCTCGAGGCGTGGGGCTTCGACGGCGCCTGGTGCCACGACCACTTCATCCCCGCCGGCACCCGCGACGTCGACGGGCCATGCATGGACGGCTGGACAGCGCTCGCGGCCCTGGCTGCCCTCATCCCGCGAATGCGCCTCGGGGTCTTCGTCACCGGCAACACCTACCGCAACCCGGCGCTCCTCGCGAAGATCGCCACGACCATCGACCACATCTCAGGCGGCCGCCTCAACATGGGGATGGGCGCCAGCTGGTACGAGCTCGAGCACACGGCCTACGGCTTCGAGCTCGGCACGCCCGGCCAGCGCCTCGACCGGCTCGAGGAAGCCCTCGAGGTGATCACGCGCCTCTGGTCCGGCGCCGACCGCGTCTCCTTCGAGGGCAACCACTACTCCCTCCACGACGCGCCCTTCCTCCCCCTCCCCCTCCAGTCCCCCCGGCCACCGATCTGGATCGGCGGCGGTGGCGAGCGCCGGACGCTCCGCCTCGTCGCCCGCTACGCCGACGCGTGGAATGGGCTCGGTCCACTCGACACGCTCCGGCGCAAGGCCGAGGTCCTCCACCAGCACTGCCTCGAGGTCGGTCGCGACCCCGCGGCCATCCAGCTCACCGCCGGCGCACCCGTCATCCCGGACGCCATCTACGAGGGCTACGTCGCACGCACCGCCGAACGCCTCGACGTGGCCCCCGACGAGGTGCGACGGCGCACCTTCGGCGGCAACGCCGAGGACATGCGCGCCGCCACACAGGCCTACCTCGACGCGGGCTTCACGCACATCGTCCTGATGGTGAACACGCCCTACGACTTCCCCGTCTTCGAGCGCATCGCCACCGAGGTGCTCCCGGCCTTCCGCTAAAGGCCTTCCGCTCAGCGCGTTCCGCTGCCGACCGTCACGTCCTCGGTTGCAGCGCGGTGCACGGCGCGGTGCACAGCACCGCTCACACCGCAACGGCGTCCCCTGCACCGAGGCCGCACGCACCTGCTCGACGGGTCACCGCGCCGCTGATCGCGCCAACACCGTCTCCCTCCTCGACGACCTGCAACGTCTCGACCGTCTCGCAAGTTGCCGATCGACCTCCCCGAGGTGTTGACAGTCGACCTGGATATCGGTCTATGCGACTTCACGTTAGA
>JADLFF010000090.1 GCA_020845735.1 Dehalococcoidia bacterium | reverse complement strand
CACGCAGCGCGTCGCCGAGCGCGGCCGGGTGCTGGAGGTGGAGTTGATGCGACCCAGGGAGGGTCGACATCGCCCCGTTCGGTAGCGCCTCGACTGCGGCGCGCGCCGCCTCTTCGCTGCTCACCGTCGACTCCGCACCGCGGACGACCAGCGCCGGAACACGGATCAAGGGAAGCAGCGCTCTATTGTCGAACTGAGGGAACTCCGCAAGCGTCAACGGGTCGAGGCATTGGTAGAGCTGTCCGTCGGTGTCGCGCGCGTAGCCTGTTTCCGCCAGCCGCCGCGCGTCTCCGTCCGCGATTCCCGGCGCCAGGCGCTTGAGGCCGCTCTCGATCTCCTCGAGGGAGCTGAAACGGCGAGCCGGTGCCAGGCCCGCGTTCACGGTCAGATCGCTGCCGAAGCGTCTGCTGCCCACGCCGATCTGGCGGCGAGGTCGGCGAGGTGCCCTCAGGATTCGAGGTCGGCACGCATCTGCTGGTATTGCTCGCGTCAGTTCGCCGCGCGCGTAATGAGCACCGGCAGATCCGGAGCGAGTGTTCGAAGTCGCCGCGACCACCGCCGATTTCACGCGGTTGCCCCACGCGGGCGACCGTCTGCAGAGTGCTGGTCCAAAACCGCACCTCCACAGGGGGAGATCTGCTGCGACGGCTGTGCTGCCCGGCATGCTACGCGGCTCTCTTCGATGGTGAGGGACTCCAGCATCGTGGCAGCAACCTCGTCGGTCCCGTGTTCGAACACGACCTCTGCGTGGCCGAACTGATCTGTTGTAGGAAGACCAGTCGCAGCGCCGATGCGCACCGACCAGCTACGAGTGGGAGAGCAGGTACGGCTGTTGTGACGAACGCCGAAGCTGGGTGCGTGGCGCACCGCCGCGCACCCAGCTCGAGCTGCTTGACTGCAGGTGCTGGGCGACACGGGTCGAACTGGCGCGGGCGATCTTCGAGTGGATCGGGGCCCTGGTACAACCAATGCCGACGCCACCCTGCGCACGCCAACCGCAGCGCGGTGGACTACGAACGCAGTGGTCAGGTCGCCTCACCGCGGCATGATCCCCAGACGTGGACTGCCCGGGAAACCAGGGCAGGCTCCCGCTCATGACTGGAAGTAGAACGGACGCGCCGTTTCCTTCTCGGTCGGCGGCCCGCCGTGCACCAGCAGCTTGTTGAGTCTAGAGGCACGATCAGGCATTCCCTCGCCGCTCCCGGTTCACCTCCGACGCGCCAACTGTCTCGGACAGCCGGTCCTGCATTTCGCGCAGTTGCCGGCGTTGTTCGCGTTCTCGGCCCCACCGCTCCGTGATATCGCGTGCATGCGCGAGAGCGCCGATGACTGCGCCCTCTGCACCGTGGACGATCGCAAAAGTCAACTCGACGTAGATAGTCTCGCCATCGCGACGCATCGACCGCGTCGGCAGCGGCTGACCGCGGTACTTCGTGTCGCCCGCCGCGAGCGCTCCCGCGTAGCACTCGCCAGTGCGCCTCGCGGAACAGCTCAGGGACGATCAGGTCCAGGCTCCGACCTACAGCATCCGCTGCAGCATGGCCGAATACACGCTCGGACGCGGCGTTCCAGGCGCGAATGATCCCCTCACGATCCGCGAAGATGATTGCGTCGGGCGCCTCTTCGAACAACAGCGCTGCCACGCCGTCAGCGTCAGTCATTCCTATCCCGTCCCTGCCCGCTCTCGGAAACAGGTCGGTCACGCGGCGACCGACACAATCAGCGTGGCCGGCCCTGCCTTCGTCCAGAGTCTCGCACATACGGACACGCCCAGCCGTCCGTAAACGTCCCTGACCGCGGCCGTGTCAGCCGACGCCAGCCGCCACAGCCTGGCCGTCGAGGCCGTACTGCACTCCGGGAGCCTCCACCAGTGTCGCGGGGCATGCGTGTAAACCAACCCGCCAGCGGGCGTCCTTGCCAGCATCCCTCCCGGGGCGCCGTCGGTGCCCCAATAGTTCGACATCCCCGCGGCGCGGGCTGTAACTTTTCTCGCATCATGCCTGAGCCAACTATCGGGGCGCAGTCGCCTGAGCCGACGCCACTGCTCGAGACGGTCTCCGAAGAGGTCCGCGAGCGGCTGTTTGCGCTTGGGTCGCGCCGTACGTACGAGCCGAATGCGGTGTTGTTCGTGCAGGACGTGCCGTGTGCCGGCCTGTTTGTCGTCCAGCGTGGCCTCGTGAAGATCTCGAAGTTCTCGCCGGAAGGCAGGGAACAGGTCCTGCGATTCGTCTCATCGGGAGGGTCATTCAACGAAGTTGCGGTTCTCGATGGGGGGCCGAACCCGGCGACAGCCACAGCTGTCGAGCACAGTGAGCTACTGATCGTTTCGCGCGACGCGATGCTCGGGCTGATCGCGGATACACCGAGGCTTGCTGAAACGATGGTCCAGTCGCTGGCTAGTCGCCTGCGGCATCTGGTGGAACTGGTCGAGGACCTCTCGTTCCGCCACGTCTCCGAGCGCGTTGCGCGCATCCTGCTGCAGTCCGTCTCGCCCCACTCCGGGATCGGCGCGGGCGCCGATCTGACGCGGCGCGTCACGCAGCGTGAGATCGCGGAGATGGCGGGTACCAGCCGCGAGGTCGTGGCACGGGCGCTCAAAGCGATCGAAGCCACCGGTGCCATCTCCATTGACCGTGGCGAGATCACGATGATCTCGCCCGGCAAGCTCTCGAACCTCGTGTGAGGCGCCGCGGGCGCACCGGTGACTTAAGTCACTGCGCGGTGCTGTAGGCTCGCTCGCACACTGCGGGGGTGACACAGTGCCGGTCGGCCAGAGCGCGGGTGGATTCCTTTGCCATCGGTTCCATCCGCCGCCAACCGCAGTGAGCGGACCCGATCAGCAGACGGATGAAGGAGTGCCGGATGACAGGTCACAGTTACCTCCGCACGCACATGCTGAAGGCCGAGCATCTCTTCCTCGACCTTGGGGAAGCGGCCGCTGAGCTTCAGGCGTTGGACCACGAGCAGGACCGCCACGCCGCTACCCTCGTGCGCGAAAGCGGCCTCAGCGTCGTGCTCACGCACCTGCGGCCCGGTGCCATCATGCACGAGCATGCGGCGCCCGGCCCGACGACCGTCCACGTGCTCGACGGTCGCGTGCGCTTCCGGCTCGGCGACGAGCAATTCGAGGCGGCGAGGGGACGGCTGGTCGCCTTTGACGCCGGTGTCCGCCATACCGTCGAGGCGGTCGAGGACTCGACCCTGCTGCTGACGCTAAGCGAGCCTCTCAAAGCGTAGTAGCGTGCTGGCATGGCACAAGAGATGAGACTGGTAAGCGGGTGCTGGAGGCCGGTTGCGGCGGCGTGCCTGAGCCGCGGCGGCGGTCCGGGGAGCACGGCCACGTGGAAGTGACGTGCGGCTGGGCCGAGTTCCTGGACCCGCTGCGTCGCGACGTGGTTGCCAGGAGCCGCGTCTCCGTGCAAGACCCTCCACGCGGTTACAACCCGCTACGCCGTCGTCGACGCCTGATCTGGCTGCTTCGCTTTGAGGGTGGCGCCCAGGACTGCTGGTTGAGCTGCGGTCGGTAGAGCGAGCGTGGGCGCCATCGGGCCTGCGAGCCACGGCACTGATTTCGACGTGCGACGATCAGTTCCCGGCGCAGTTGTCCGAACTCGGCGGTGATGGCTAGATCCTCCGCACGGAGACGGAGTCCGAGCACCAGCGGTGGTCGGGGAGCCCGCTACAGACGAAGCTCGCTCGAGTGTCCAGGCATGACACGCGAGTCGGGATCGATGTGATGGCGCGCGGCGTTCGCGGCGATCGTTGCCTGAGCAAATCCCGTGACGATCAGGTTCAACGCCTCTGCCCCCTCGATCGCGGCGATGTCTCCCGCGGCGAACACGCCCGGAAGGTTTGTCTCCATCGAAGCGTCCACGCGGATGTGTCGCGCGTCGGCGAGGTCCAGGCCCCAGTCGGCGATCGGACCGAGGGCGGCCTTGAAACCGAGGTTGATGAGGACGGCGTCGACGGCCAGAACTCGGTCCTCGTTCGTCCGATTCTGAAACACCGTCACCGCCTCAACCGCTCCTTCGCCATGCACGCGCTTCAGCTCCCAGGGTGTGAGGATCGTGACGGAACTCGTCTTGAGCTCGGCAATGCTCGCTTCGTGAGCGCGGAACTGCTCGCGGCGGTGGATAAGCGTGATCTCCTTCGCCCAGTCTTTGAGGTTCAGGCACCAGTCCACGGCGGTGTCGCCGCCGCCGACGACGAGGACGCGCTTGCCGCGCAGCGACCGCTTGTCACGCACGAAGTAGTACACGCCTCGCCCTTCGTACTCGTCCACTCCCGGCCGGTCGAGCTTGTTCGGGGTGAAGGCGCCGATGCCCCCGCAGATCACGACCGTTCGCGAGAGGTGGGTCTCGGCGTCCGTCTCGATCTCCCACACCTGCTCGCCGTCCACCTCGACGCGACACAGTGTCTGGGCGCGCTGCTCATAGACGTATGTCGGGCCGAAGAGCGCGCACTGTTCGAGCAGCAGCTTTACGAGATCCTTGGCTAGGACCTTGGGGTGCCCGGGAACGTCATAGATGAACTTGTCGGGATAGAGCACTGCGAGTTGCCCGCCGGGCTCCGGGAGTGACTCGATCACCTTCGTCTTCATGTTGCGCAGCCCCGCGTAGAACGCCGCGAACAACCCGGTCGGACCGGCCCCGAGGATAGTGATGTCGACCACGTTGCGACTCATCATGTGCTCCCTCTCAAGTGACAGGCGGGTCGATAGGGCCGCTCCAGGCAAACGCGCGGCGCCTTACGCATTGCACTGCGGTCAACTCCCTAACCAGACCTCCAACGCCGTCGAGGCCGGTGCTGGGGCTCGTCGCGCAGCCGACCTGCTAGGACCGAACCCGCGCTCAGCAGCAGGAAGAGCACAATCGCCAGCGCTTGGAGCATCCCTGACCAACGCCTCAGCTCGGTGCCGCCGGCGAGGTCTGCTCCGACCCGGAGCACCAGTGCCCCGTCAAGCATCGCGAGCGGGGCGTAGAGCAATGGCGTGTACGCGAAGGGCAGCCCGGTAACGGCCGGGGCGATGACCGGTTCGTGAGCGATGATCGCGCCGAACACGAAGCCAATGAAGAACGTGTGCACGACGGCGTCGTACTCCAGGCCACCCCGCAGCGCCAACGGTCACGAGCAGAATCCCCGAGACCACAAGCCACACGTAGGCCATGAGCACCCCCACTGCGGCGAAGCGGGCGAGGTCATCCGTTCGCACCGTACGCAGGGCGATATCGCGCCGCACAAGCCAGAGGGGCCCCGTCATGAGACCAGCCCCGAGCAGGCGCGTCCCGGTATCCAAATCGGAGAGACCCACGGCCGGCCCGAGCAGAAGCAGCAGCAAGACGAGGGCACCCGACAGGGCGTCAGCCTTCGAGAAGCGCTGGAAGCGGATGATCTCGAGGCGCTCAGCGGCGATGGTGAGCACCAGGAACGCCATCCACCACGGTACGACGCGCCGGATGCCGCCTCCATCCCACCACACCGCCCCCCGCGATCGCGAAGCAAAGCCCTCCGGCGAGCAGGACGGTGAAGGGGGGCAGGCGGTGACGCATTAGCAGGATTGCGGTGTTCAGGGAATAGGCGGCGCCCGCTACCGGCGCCAGCGCCGGGGCCACTGGCGCTGGCGCGGCGACGATCAACGCGACGCCGGCCGCGGCGCTCAATGCGGGTGCCGCAAACGCCGGTAGGCTCCGCACTGCCACGGCGCGCTCGACGGCAATCACCGTGCCGACGAACCCCACCACCATCAGGCCGCCGTGGCGCAGCATGAGGCTGCTGTCGGCTGCCGGCAGGTCCCAGCCGATGCGCGCGAGCCCTGCCCAGAGCCCCAGCAGCAACGACACGAGTGCTGCGAGCATGAACGGTGCGACTCGGCGCTGCGCCAACGCGGTGCGCTCGATCGTGCTGGCGCTACCGTCAGGACGCGGGGTCCTCACGGCGTCTGCGCCTCCCGTATCTCCGACTCAGCCCTCTCCAACGCGGCAAACAACTCACGCGCCCGCTCCGGCGTGAGCCGGCTGTCGAGCAGCGGGAGGTAAACCTCTTCCTCCTTGGCGAAATGCACTGTCACAAGCGCGTAGAGCCCATAGGCCAGCCGCTGCAAGGACGCCCGGTCCGCTGGCGCCGGCAAACGCTCCGCGAGTGGGGTTCGCAACGCTGCCAGCTGTCTGGTCAGCCGGTCCACCTCAACATGGTCGCGCGACATCGTGGCCGTCGCCAGTTCCGCGCCCATGAGCGCGCCCACCTCCGGGTACAGCACGCGCTCCTCGGCTTGTGCGTGCACCAGCAAGTGGTGTTCGAGAAAGTCAACAGCCGCATCGAGGCGGCCGAACAGCTCGCCATCTGTCTCGCTCGCAGCCTCCCCCAGTTCACGCAGCCGTTCAATGTGGGGCAACAGCTCACGGTGTTCGTCACGGAGAGGCTGCGTCGGTCGCTGCGTCGCGGGCACGTGGTCGGACTCCGCGACCTTCACCTTGCCAATCCGCACCACCCAGCGTTCGGGCCCGTCTTCCAGTGGTTCCCATTGCACCTCGCCCGCGCGCTCGGCTTGGAACTGGTAGTAGAGCGGCTTGGGTTCGTGGTCGTTGATGAGCACGAACGCCTCGCCGGGTGCGAGACGATCGAATGTTGCGAAGATCAGGGGATGACGCTCGCGGGGTAACACCGCGCGAACGTCGATCTCTAGCGGATCGGCCATGGTCTGATGCCTCCTTCGATGCGCTTGATTGATGGGGGCACGCGATAGCAGGCTTCGCGGTCGCTTGCGGGCTTACAATACGGTCGCACCCTGGTGACCTTATCTATAAGCTCGCGCTAGGCCGAGATCAGTAACCTTGGTCACAGTCCAAATCCGACGCCGCACGGGATCGCGCGGCGGAGCCCACCTCGTGAGGCGTTAGGCGTACCTCCGCTCGCGGCAGGTGCTGGTCGCTCGACGGAGGACCTACGACATGGCGTGTGCAACGCGCAGCTGCGCTCACGCGTCCGCGGGCACTGTCGCCGAGGAAGCGTCTTCTGCGCGCGGAGCCGCGCAGGGCGTACGAGTTCGCGCCATGCTGGCACGGGGCCTCGACCACCGGCCCGCAGGAGCACCTCGCATCGCGAGCGCAATATTCGGCGAGCTTGCTGCACAGGCGGACTGCACGCGTCCTGCGCTTGTGACCACGCGTGGCTGCGTCGTATTCGGAGTCTGCTACGTCGGGATCTTCGCCCGCGCTGCTTCTCGGTCTTTGTACCAGAGAGCGTCGATCTCGAGAAAGATCGCTTGATCGCTGGGAACATCATCCTCGGCGAAGATCGCGGAAACGGGACACGCCGGCTCGCAAGCTCCGCAGTCGATGCACTCATCGGGGTCGATATACAGCTTCCGATCGACGCCCTCTTCGTAGTGGATGCAGTCCACGGGACAGACGTCGACGCAGGACTTGTCCAGCACATCGATACATGGCTGGGTGATCACGTATGTCACGCATTCTCTCCTTGGTACTGACGCATGAGTGGTCTCGCAAGGGGCGTTTCTGCGGCTGTCGTTCGCGCCGATCGTCGGCCACGTCAAACAGGGCTTTGTAAGCTCTTGCGTGCTGGATCCTGCTGGATCCCGAACCCCCAGCGCTCACCGGAGGTCCGCGCAAACCCAGCCTCCTGGCAGCGTTCCGTGCTCCAGAGAGTCCCGTAGTCGCGTGCTGGTGGCGGCGTCCAGCACAACATCAGCTTGCGGGTAGAGGATCTGCTCCTCCTTGTCGTTGTGAGCCTCCAGCAAATACTGCAGCCGCTCGTACGTCCGCCTTGCGACAGTGCCGTCTCCGCCGACGACCGCAGCCTGCTCCAGTTCGTCGAGCGCGAGCCAGATGTCCCCGTGCTCGCGCAGCATCACCGCCACCGGTGCAACTTGACCCGCGTCCCGCAGCGACGGAAAGAGCAGCTCCTCTTCGAGGTAGATGTGGCGGCGCAGCGCCGCCCCGGCAGTCTCGAGTGGCCGAACCCGCCACTCACCGCTCTCGAGGCCCTCCGTGAACAGCGCCAGGTTCTCGTCGATATCGCGGTGTTCGCGCTCGAGCACGGCACTCAATGCGGGATCATCAGCCATCACCAGTATCCCTTCGTGCGGAGCTCCATTCTGTCCGAAGCACGACGGGACACGCTGTGACTTCCGTCGCATGGCACCCGATCGCCTAGTGGACCCAGCCTGTCGTGAATCCCGTCGTTTCTCGACGCGCTCGATCCGCAGATCGGCAGCGTATCGTCCGGGGTTGGCCAACACCGTCACGGTGAGAGCCAGGCGCACCCCCTCGAGGGCCGGGCAGCGAGTTCTTCGTCGTGTTCGCCGGTCGCGCCGCACCTCTCAGGATGCAGCGAGGCTCGCCTCTGCACGGGCCGCCGCCCGATCATCCAGGGTTGGCACGTTTGCGTCAGGCCGGGCGAGGACGTCGTGACTGCTCGAGGAGGTCTCGCAGCACGACTGCCTCGTTGTGCTCCGTGTCGCGTGCGCCGTAGAGCAGGGTCACACGCTGCGCGCGCGCCCGCGCAGCGAGGTCGTCGAGAAGCGCTGCGCGCTCAGGTGCTCTCAGTTCCTCGCGGTATCGCCGTTGGAACTCCTCCCAGCGGGCGGGGTCGTGGTTGAACCACCTCCGGAGCTCCGTGCTCGGCGCAAGGTCGCGGATCCACGCATCGATCTGGATGCGCGCCTTGCTGATACCGCGCGGCCACAGCCGGTCGACGAGCACCCGTTGCCCGTCTTCGGCAGCCGGAGGGTCGTACACGCGTTTGATCGCAATCCCCGATGCCTGCTTCGGCATGCCGCTCGTCTGTATCCCCGCCATGATGCGAACCTCGAGATGTTACGCACATTCCCACAAACTCGATGACTCGAGCACGTCGAGCGAGCACTGAGGTCTGGATGACGTCCCGTGGAGTGGTGGAGAAGTGATCGTCGGCGTCGTCCTCATCCACACCGAAGTGCCGCCGGCACTCGGCGGGCGAGGCGCGGGGTGGCTGTAGCGGTTCAGCTGGCGGCGACAGGGTCACGAGGTTCCTCCTCGATGTGTCCTTGGTCGTTCACACCGAAGATCACCCGGTGACCGACCCCTACAGGCGAGTCCCGACTTCTACACCACTTCTCGGGACATCAACTGGTGTCCGGTTCTTCGGCGACACGGAAGCACTGATCAGGGAGCTTCGAACAAGCGGTCTGCGCTGGCAGGGACACCAGCCACTCCGGGCACCATACGGGCGAAACCCGGAGAACCGCGTTCGACTGCGAGCCCGTCACCACCACCCCGATGCCGGGCACCGACGGATGCGCGGCCGTTATCATCCTCGCCATGCCCAGTGAGCGAATTCAGCGGCAGATCGACGCACTCCTCGACGAGGCCGAGGCCTTGATGTCGCGGAGGGAGTGGCGGCTCGTTGCTGAGAAGGCACGGGCAGTCCTCGCGATGGACCCCGACGACGAGGACGCGCCGTCCCTGCTGCGAGCGGCCGAGGCCAACCTCGGCGCTGCTCAGGCAACTGTCGATGGACCCCTTCCCAGGCCGCCGCGGAACCAGAGCTTCGAGCACCCCGCGAGCTTCGTGGCGGGCCGCTACGAGGTGCGGCGGTTCCTGGGCGAGGGCGCAAGAAGCGTGTCTTTCTCGCTCACGACATGCGGCTTGATCGCGACGTGGCCTTCGCGCTGATCAAGACCGACGGCCTCGACGACGTGGGCCGCAAGCGGATCACGCGCGAAGCTCAGGCGGTGGGGCGGCTCGGCGCCCACCCCCACGTGGTCGCCATCTTCGAGATCGGCGAAGAGGGCGGCGTACCATTCGTCGTCACGGAGCTGATGGGCGGAGGCGACGTCGAGGGACAACTGGAGACAGCCGGCGGCCCGCTCCCGCTTGGCCGCACGCTGGAGATCGCGAAGGGTGTCGCGCGCGGCCTCGCTTTCGCGCACCAGCAGGGCGTGGTCCATCGCGACCTCAAACCCGGCAACGTCTGGCTGACCGCGGACGGCGTGGCCAAGATCGGGGACTTCGGCCTTGCGGTGGCGCTCGACCGCTCCCGGCTGACGACGCACGGCCTGATGGTTGGCACGGTCGCCTACATGCCTCCCGAGCAGGTGCTCGGCGGCGAGGTAACGCCGCAGGCGGACCTCTACAGCCTCGGAGCGATGCTCTACGAGCTGGTGACCGGCAAACCGCCGTTCCATGCCGACGACCCGACCGCCGTGATCTTGCAGCACATCAACCCGCCTCCCGTGGCCCCCTCGTGGCACTCGGAGCACTGCCTACCCGACCTTGAGGCCCTGATCCTGCGGTTGCTAGCGAAGGTGCCTGCCGACCGCCCAACGAACGCCACGGAGGTGCTGGCAGCCCTGGAGCGGGTGGACCCCGAAGGAATGCCCGCCTCGCACTCCGACTCCTCGGCGAACCCACTCGACCGGCTGGCCCGAGGCGTCTTCGTGGGCCGCGAGCGCGAGCTCGAGCGCCTGCGAGCTGCCTTCGACGAGGCGTTCGCGGGCCGAGGCTCGGTCGTGATGCTGGTCGGTGAGCCGGGCATTGGCAAAACACGCACCTCGATGGAGCTGGAGACGTACGCCCGCATGCGTGGCGGGCGGGCCATCTGGGGCCGCGCCCACGAGGCCGCCGGCGTCCCACCGTTCCGGCCGTGGGTCCAGGCGGGTGACTCCTCGGGGCACAGCTCAGCCCTCCCGTCGCCCCGACTGGCCGGTAAACGCCTCCCAGCGTTCGATCGCGACCTGCACGAACTTGGGTTCCAGCTCCATCGCGTAGCAGCGGCGGCCCTGCTGCTCGGCAGCGATGATCTGCGAGCCCGTACCCGAGAATGGCTCGGCGCAGATCGCGCCGGGCGTCGTGTGGTACTGGATCGGGTGCGCGAACAGCTCGACCGGCTTCTGCGTTGGGTAGATGCCGTCCTGCTCGCCCTGCTGGCCGATCTCCCAGACCGTCGGTGTACTGAACCGGGAGATTGTTGACACGGCTGACCGGCGGTAGCCCACCGAGCGCCGTGTGGCCGCGGTGGTGATTGTACTGGTGGAGCCAGCGAGCCAGCGCCTCGGTCCGGGACTGTTCGGAACGGTAGACGCGGACGTAGGCCCACTCCTCCAGCAGGGTGCGGTTGAAGTGCTCGACCTTGCCGTTGGTCTGCGGGCGGTAGGGCCGGGTGAAGCGATGGCGGACGCCGGCAGTGACGCAGAGCCGAGCGAAGCCAGTGCTGCGGTAGGCGGGCCCGTTGTCGGTGAGCAGCGCGCGCACCATGACGCCATGGTCCGCGAACCACGCCCGCGCCCGTTCCCAGAATCCCATGACCGTTTCGGCCCGCTCGTTCCCAGCACCTCGCTGTAGGCGAGCCGGGAGCAGTCGTCCACGGCGGCGTGGATGTAGGCGTAGCCCACCCGCTGCCGTACCCCGGCCTGGCCGCGTCCATGCGCCTTCCAGCCGCCACCCGGCGGGATGCGCCCGAGCTTCTTGCTGTCCACATGCACGAGGTCGCCGGGGCGCGCGTGCTCATAGCGGCGGATCACCCGCCCCGTGGGGCGGTCGAGCCAGGCGAGCCGGTGGAGGCCGAGGCGGCGGAGCACCCGGTAGACCGTCGAGCTTGCGAGGCCCAGCCGGTAGGCGATGCGGACGGGGCCGAGCTTGAGGCGGCGGCGCAGGCGTTCGATGCGGCGCTCGGCCGCGCGAGGCGTGCGGTGGGGGCTGCGGTGCGGACGGCAGGGCCGGTCGAACAGGCCTGCATCGCCTTCCGCCAGCCAGCGCCGCCACCAGCGGTAGGCGGTCTGGCGGGAGACCCCCATCTCAGCGGCGACATGGGCGACCGGGCGCCCGGAGGCGATGCGCTCGGCGAGGATGCGCCGTCCCGCGGGGGTGAGCTTGGCGTTACCGTGCATGCTGGACCTCCTGGAGCTGGCATAGCCGTGGTAGCCACACCTTCTCCGGGAGGTCCACTTCGATCACCTGCCGGTGTCACCAATCTCTGTGCTCAGTACATCTAGGCGTTCGCCGGTGGCTTGCGCTCGGGGCGGTGACCCTGGGCCAGCCGTAGAAGCAGGGCTCGTGCTGCCACATGTAGTCCGAGCGCGTCAGGATCGGGCGCGACTTCACCCATACCAGCGTCTGGTGCACGAGCAGCCCGGTTTCGCGCCGGGCCGCCTCGACGAGCGCCTGCCGGCGCGTCGCGTGCCACTGGTAGACGGGGACGTTCTCCACGCAGTGCGTGAGCCATGCGCGGAGGAAGTCGGCGAAGAAGTCCGTCGCCGCGTCCGGGTCGTGGTAGTCGTCCCAGTGCTTGTCCTTCGTCGGCCGGTTGCCGTTGGCCCAGGACTGCGGATGGTTGCCGCCCCGGTAGTCCACGAGGTACGGCGGGTCGTTCGCGAGCAGCACGGCACACTCGCCGGCCATTAGCCGGGCGACGTCCTCGGGGTTCGTGGAGTCGCCGCACATGATCCGGTGCTCGCCGAGCAGGTAGACCTCGCCGCGTTGGACGTATGGCTGCTCGGAGGCTTCCGGCACTGCGTCGGGGTCGGTGTTCCCGTCGTTCCGCTTGCCCGGTGAGACCTTCTCGAACATTGCGAGCAGGGCTTCGTCGTCGACGCTGATCTCCGCGAGCAGCGCTCGCATCGCGTCGTGGTCGGTAGTTGCCATCACCGAGATCGGGTCGAGCGAAGCGAGGATGAGCTTCTCCTCCGCCTCGTCCACGTCGATGTAGACGACGGGGATGCTCTGCTCCCGCCGCGAAATCGCGAGCGCGGTCCGGGCGTGGCCATCCATGACGTGGCCGGTGCGCTGGTTCACGATCACGTCCTGCACCCAGCCGACCTGGTCGAGGACGGCGGCGAGCGCCTCCTGCTGCGCCTTCGGATGGACGCGCCAGTTGCGAGGGTTGGCGAGGAGCTGGTCGGGCGCTTCCTCGCCGTGGCCGGTTATCCGGTTACGCCACCCAGAGAGCGCCTGTTCCGTGTCTATGAGGCTCATGGAGTCATCGTCGAGAAACGTGCGCTCGTCCGGTAAGGCTTCCTGTTAGCGTCGGACCGAGTGTTGACTGTCGCTGTGCGGAGGTGCCGGTCGAGAGATGCGCCAACGAGAGAGCCAGACAGAGCATGACGGCCAGCCTCGTCCTACGGCAACAAGCAGCTACGTGAGCGGTACCGCGACGGTCATCGCCCAGATGTGTGTGAGCATCAGTGTGCCGTCGTCGGCACGGAATGGATGTAGCCCCGTAGGTGTTCCCCCTGCCAGTTCTGCGGTAAAGCAGCCCCGGATCTCATTTCGCACAGCCGGCAGGGTGGCCGTGCGCTCCATCCAGTCCTCCACATCGACCGGTTGTTCCCGGCTCACGCGGTGGACGACATGGGCGCCTGCCTCCGTCAGTAATTCCTCCGTCTCCGCGAGCGTCAGCGTGCGACCGTGACTGGGGTCACGTAGTCGTTCGAGGCGGTTCATCTCCGCCGCGACCGGCGGCGTATCAACGGCCACCATGTCGATGACCGCGATCCGACCGTCTACCCGCGTCACACGCACCATCTCTCGCACGACAGCACGTGGGTCAGCAACCTGGTGCAGGGTGAGTCGACACGCCGTCAGGTCGAACTGCCGATCGATCCACGGCAGAGACATCGCGTCTCCCTGCAGGAATACGATGTTGCGTAGCCCGTTGTCCATGGCAAGCCGCTGGCCCTGCGCGAGCATCTCGGGCGTCAAGTCCAGGGCGCTCACGTGCGCAACCCGCGGGGCTAGTGCCCGTCCAAGGTGTGCCGCGCCAGCCGCGACATCCAGCACCTGGTCGGTGGCCGCCGGGGCCAGCTCCGCCACGATCCAGTCGAGGCCGCGGACAGCAAATCCGCTCTCGGAAAAACTGGGCGCCTGCAGCCGGAACTGCTCGCGCACCGCGTCGTTGTGCTCGCTGACCATCTCGCCTCCCTCGACGTGTGGAGAGTACCAGTCGAGTTACAGCACCACCTTCTTAGGGGGCGGAACAGGCGATGGTCGCTAGGACCGGAGCCTGCCCCGGTTTCGCGGACTGCTGAGGTGTAGAGATCATGCCGCACCAGCGGTCGGTGCGTACAGTCGCTCGAACTCGACAGGGCTGACGTCGTCGATCGAGGTGTGACGGCGGCGCGGGTTGTACCAGGCCTCGATCCACTCGAAGACGGCCGTGGCGAGCTGGCGGCGGGTGTCCCAGCGGCGACGGTCGAGCAGCTCGAGCTGCAGCGTTCCGAAGAAGGACTCCATCATGGCGTTGTCCGCGGCAGCGCCGACGCGGCCCATCGAGCCGAGCAGGCCTGCGGCGCGGAGCCGGTGCCCGAAGGCCCAGGACGTGTATTGCGAGCCGCGGTCGGAGTGGACGACGGTCTGGCCGGCCGGTGGGCGCCTGCGCCACCGCGCCATCTCCAGGGCATCGATGACGAGCTCCGCACGCAGGTGGTCGGCGATCGACCAGCCGATGATGCGCCGCGAGTAGACGTCGAGCACCGCGGCGCAGTAGACCTTGCCCTCGCGCGTCGGATGCTCGGTGATGTCGGTCACCCAGAGCCGGTTCGGGGCGTCGGCAACGAAGCGCCGGCGCACCAGGTCGTCGTGTACGGCCGGTGCCGGTCGAGCGTGCTTCGCGCGGCGGCGGTAGACGCCCTGTAGCCGTTCGACGTGCATCAGGCGGGCGACGCGCTTGCGGCCACAGCGCACGTCGCGACCGAGCCGCAGCTCCTTGAAGACGCGCGGGACGCCGTACGTGCCTCGTGACATCGCGTGGATCTCGACGATCTGCGCGCTGAGCTCCGCATCGGCAACTGCCCGCGCCGATGGTGGGCGGCCTCGCCACTCGAAGTAGCCCGAGGTCGAGACGCGCAGCACCCGGCAGGCCACCGCGACGTGCACCCCGTCCGCGGCGAGCTCCTGGACCAGCCGGAACCTCATTTTGGGAGCACGTTCTCGCGGGCGAAGAACGCCGCGGTGAATTCAACTGGTCAGTGCAACACCATCCGGATGCAGGGGGTGTTACATGGCGAAGATGGGTCGGCCAGGGATGTCCGACGAGCTCCGGAGAGAGCTCTGGCGGATGTGGGTGTCGGGGTACTCGTTCAGCGAGATTGCACGGGCGATCGGGTACCCGCCCGGCTCGATTTTCACCGTCGTCAGGCAGACCGGTGGGTACATTCCAGCGCCAAGTCGGCGCCGGCCAGGGACGCTGACGCTGCACGAGCGTGAGGAGATCTCGCGCGGGCTGGCGCGTGGCCACTCGATGCGCCTGATCGCGCGTACGCTCGGACGAGCGCCATCGACGATCTGCCGCGAGATCACGAGGAATCGCGGGAGGCGGAGGTACCGAGCCGTCGATGCCGACGACCGGGCATGGCGTCGAGCGAGGCGTCCCAGGCCCTGCCTGCTGGCGACCAACCCCGACTTGCGCGCGTTCGTCGCCGCTCGGCTGCAGGACGACTGGTCGCCGGAACAGATCGCGGGGACGCTGCGGAAGCAGCACTCAGCCAAGAGCGGAATGTGGGTGTCGCACGAGACGATCTACAAGTCGCTGTTCGTGCAGTCCCGCGGGGTGCTCGCGAGGGAGCTGCAGCAACACCTGCGGACGAGGCGCCCGACCCGTAGGAACATCCACAACACGGTGACCGGACAGTGGCGCTCTCAGATCACCGACGCCGTCTCGATCCGAGAGCGACCGGCCGAAGTTGAGGACCGGGCGATCCCCGGGCACTGGGAGGGCGACCTGCTGCTGGGCCGGCACTGGAGTCAGATCGCGGCCGGTGGGCGCCTGCGCCACCCGCTTTACCGTGCTCGTCCAGCTCGATGGGCGGGACATGGCCACGGTGACCAAGGGGCTCTCCCGAACCATGGCGCGGCTCCCCGAGCAGGTCGGCAAGACCCTCACCTGGGACCGCGGCATGGAACTCGCCGACCACAAGACCGTCACGGCCAAGACCGGCCTCGACGTGTACTTCGCGGACCCCCGGAGCCCATGGCAGCGTGGGACGAACGAGAACACCAACCGACTCTTGCGTCAGTACTTTCCGAAGGGGACCAGCATGGCGGGGCTCACGCAGGACGACCTCGACGTCGTCGCGGCGAAGCTCAACTCCCGTCCTCGGAAGACACTCGACTACGACACCCCGGCCGATAGACTCCAGGCACTGTTGCACTGACCGGTTGAGTCCACCGCCGCCCGCTTCAGAATCTCGTTCTCCATCGCCAGCACGCGGTTGGCGCGCCGGAGCCTGACGAGCTCGGCCCGCTCCTCGGTCGTCAGGCCGTCGCGCTGTCCCTCGTCGATCTCCGCCTGGCGCATCGAGTTGTAGAGCGTGGCATCGGAGATCCCGAGGTCGGTCGCGATCTCGGCGACCGGCTTCTCACGCAGCCGCGCAAGCTCGACTGCCTGCTGTCGGAACTCTGGTGGGTACGGACCAGCCATCCCGGACTCCCTTCCCGGCGACATCGCCGCCAAGACTAGGTCGTCCGGGAAACCGGGGCAGGCTCCCTCCGCCGGCTCCTGTGGGTACGAGCAGGTGACACCGCCGGTGAGCCCGACCTGAACGAGGGCCGGCGTCAGACTGGCGCGTGGCCTGCGAGGAAGTCACGCAGCGCGTCGCCGAGCGCGGCCGGGTG
>JADLFF010000089.1 GCA_020845735.1 Dehalococcoidia bacterium | reverse complement strand
GATGACGACGACCTGGACTTCGATCCGGTGAACGTGAGGATCGAGGACGTTCTGCTCTGGGAGTTCGACGTCGTCGCGTGGGCTGCTGAGTTCAACCGCAGATTCGACATCCGTGGCCCCGCGACCCGGCTGGATGATCGGATCTGGCAACTCGGCACGTTCGGTAGCGCATCCCTCGTGTTCCTAATCCTCGCCCACAGCGATTCAGTCACTGAGGCTCTCCTGCGATCCTTGCCAACCGTGCGCGGTGTGCCGCCCGTCGTTCTCTTGCCGTCACGCACCACTGCGCCGGAGTTCGGGACGATCGGTGGTGCGCTGCTGGCTCGACTCACGGCCGGGGGTTTCGGTGCGGAACCATCCATCGAACAGGTCATCCGCGCGACCCCGACCGCAGGGTTCGTTGAGCCCGTTCCCGGGTTCCGGCATTCAGCGGACTTCCGAAGCGCCCAATGGAACGGCCAGTCGTTCTCGCTCACACCCCAGCAAGCACAGGTAGTCGAGATGTTGCTCGATGCCTGGTTGAACGGCACGCCAGACCTCGGGCAGGGTTACCTGCTCGACCGCATCGGAACGACGGCCAACGAGCTTCGCTTCACGTTCCGTGACAGTCCAGCCTGGGGCACGCTCGTTGTGGGTGGGGGCACTCGCGGCTCATTCCGGCTCGCACTCTGAGTTCCGCGAGATACTCGGTTACCGCACGCTTCTGACACGAGCCCCTTGCGTAGCCTCGGCTCATGACCGAGGCGAACCGTCCAGCCCCATTGAGCGTCCAGCTCCATATCGAACCGGTCACACACCGGTCTGCCGCATGGAGCGAGCTTTGGCATCGAATCTTCGATGCCATAGCCGAGAATTTCGCCCGGGATGACGCCACTCTAACTGCTGCCGGCGACTCACCAGACGCGGAGCAGGAGGCCCGGCAATGACAGCCGAGACGCCTCCCTCGCCGTCCCGGCTGCTGGAGCCCCATGCGGAGATGCTGGCCTCGTCGTCACTCACCGAGGAGGTGGTGCGGGAGCGCGGCTATCGGTCGGTCACTGCTCGGTCAGAATTGTTGGCTCTCGGCTTCGGTGCTCGCCAAGCGAGCGTCCCCGCGCTGCTTATACCGCTCTACGGCGTGGATGGCCGGCTCGTCGGCTACGCAGTCCGACCGGATGAGCCCCGCGTCATCGATGGGCGCGTTCTCAAGTACGAGGAGCCCAAAGGCGGCTCGAAGCGGCTCGACGTACCGCCTCGATGCCAGCGAGCGCTCGGTAACCCCGCGATCCCGCTCTACGTCACCGAGGGTGCGAAGAAGGCGGACGCACTCGCCGCCCGCGGAGCCTGCGCCGTGAACATCAGCGGCGTCTGGGCCTGGCGCGGGACGAATCAGTACGGCGGGAAGGTAGCGCTCCCTGATTGGGATTCGATTGCACTCAACGAGCGGCTCGTGCGGATCGCGTTCGATTCCGACGTCGTCACGAAGCCGGCCGTGCGGTTGGCGCTGGTCAGGCTGAAGGCGTTCCTAGAGTCGCGCGGAGCGATCGTCGAGATCGTCGACCTCATGCCATCCGAAGGGGTTGCGAAGCAGGGAATCGACGACTTCTTTGCGTCTGGCGGCTCGTTCGCTGAGATCGAGGCACTCTGTCGCTCGGAGATAGCCGACGTGCCTGACGCGGTCGACGAGCTGCGTCCCGCGATCGTCGTGACAGATCGATTCATGCACGACATCGCCCAGGACTGCTGGACAGTGCTTGGGAAGTGGAATGACCACAAACCCTTCGCGTTTCAGCGCGAGGGACAGCTGGTGAGCGTGCAGGACGATGACAGTGGCAGCCCGTATGTCCGTGAATGGACTCGGGATGACCTGGCGTTCACGCTCGACCGAATCGCTCAGTTCGTGCGAGAACGCCGCTCGGATGACGGGGTGTTCACCGTTCCGGGCCGTCTTCCTGAAGACGTATCTCGCGACATGCTTGCGACTTGGGCAAAGCCGGTGCCGATCCTGCGTGGCGTCACGGGGACGCCCGCCTTCGCGCCAGATGGCTCGCTCTCGGTGGAGCCCGGATACCAGCCGAACTCACGCCTGTACTACCGCCCGGCTGGGCTGCCCGTCCCTCCAGTACCTGAAGTGCCGTCTGCAGATGAGGTCGCGCATGCGCGCTCGCTGCTGCTTGGTGAGTTGCTCGTGGACTTCCCATTCGCCGACCAGGCCTCGCGCCCCAATGCCCTCGGGGCCCTGCTTACACCCGTTGTCCGGGAGTTGATCGAGGGGCCAACACCCCTACATGCGATCGATGCACCGACCCCCGGCAGCGGGAAAGGACTGCTCACCGAGGTCATCGCGTTCGTGACGTCCGGACGCCCGGCAGGAGTGACGTCGTTGCCCCGAAGCGACGACGAGTTGCGAAAGCGGATCACGGCGATGTTGCGCGACGCGACACCCGTGATCCTCTTCGACAACATCAGTCGCGAGCTCGACTCGCCAACGCTCGCCGCAGCGATCACATCGACGGTCTGGTCTGATCGCGTCTTGGGCTCCACGCTCACGGGCCGGTACCCGAATCGCTCGCTGTGGATCGGCACAGGCAACAACCTGCGCGTATCGGGTGAACTCGTTCGCCGCATCGTCCAGATTCGCATTGATCCCCGGATTGACCGCCCCTGGGAGCGCTCAGGATTCCGCCACGACCCGCTGTTGGTCTGGGTGCGAGAACGTCGACACGAGGTGGTCTGGGCACTGCTGGTACTGGTACGGCACTGGATGGCTGTTGGCCGACCTGCCTGGACCGGCAAGCCGATGGGCAGCTTCGAGTCATGGTGCCAGACGGTCGGTGGCATCCTCGAGGCGGCGGGAATCGAAGGCTTCCTCGGCAACCGGGACGACCTCTACCGGCAGGCCGACGCCGAGTCTGATGAGTGGCGCGACTTCACTGTCACCTGGTGGGAACGGTTCGGCGGGCAGCCCGTCCAGACGGCTGATCTATTCCCGCTGTTGTCCGAAGGCGACCTCCTGCCGAGCCTGTTTCGCAATACACGCGGCGAGCAGTCGGAACGGGCGTCGCGAACCCGTCTGGGCATGGCCATCGCTGCACGACGTGACCGGGCGTTCGGTTCTCTCTTCATCCGCGAGCGTGGCTCGGATTCGCACCGCAAGGGGAAGCTCTTCGTTCTGGAGCCTGCGGAGGGAATCGTTACAGACCCAACGGGTTCCGCAGAGGTTCCGCCGACGATCGCACCCTTCGTAGGTTCACAACGCCGGCACGCGGAACCTGCGGAACCTGTTCTCGATTCCGATCGGGAACAGGGATCTCCCGCCCCGATCCCGTCCAGAGACGGCGACGCCCAGTCGTCGCCAATAGCACCGTTCGACCTTCCGCAGGTTCCGCCCTCGTCCCGATTCCATTCGACGGCTGGCGCAAAGCATGCGGAACCTGAGGTTCCCGCCGGCGCCGACGGTCCGTGGACGGTTCCGCAGTCGGAGGCTGCGGCGCGCCAGCTGGCTATGTGTCCCGGCGGATGCGGATCACTGGTACCGCCTGGCCAGAAGTGCTCGCCGTGTGCCGCAGCCGCTGTAGACGCGTGGCTGCAGAAGCGCGACCAGAACAGCGGCAAGAGCACCCGATGAGGACGCGAGGTCGCGTGTATGAGGAGCCCCGTCTCTCCGATGTGGAGCGCGAGTACGCGGAGTTTTGCCCGCGCGGTTGCGGCAGCTTCTTGTCGGAGGAGTTGCAGCCCGGCGCGAACGGACGACTTGCCGCTGTGCTGTTCTGCATCAACGAGTGCTGCGGGTGGAGGGAATGGACGATCGCTGATGTCTGTCGGGACGTCGAGCGACTCGCGCGGGAAGGCTGCCGGCCCAAGGAGATCGCAGCCCACCTGGGACTGAGCGAGCGCACGGTGTTCAGGCGGCTCGCCGAGCTCTCCGCTGACAACTCACCTTAGCGAGCGCCCACCCCGAAGCAGCACGATCACTGCATGGGATACCGCAGCACGCCCTTGCCTTCGAACTGGAAGCAACTACGTGCCCGGGTCCTAAAACGAGACGCGCGCATCTGCCACGTATGCAGGAACCCCGGTGCTGACGCGGTTGATCACGTCATCCCTGCGTTCCGTGGGGGAAGCGACGCCGAGTCGAACCTCGCACCGATCCACGACCGAGTGCCTCCGCACTGTCATCGCACGAAGACGGCGCACGAAGCGAATCCACCTCGACGCCGGCCGCAGGCCGCACATCCAGGAGTCATAGGCTGATGGACCCGCTCGTCATCGTCCTGCTGGCACTCGCTGTCTCGATGACCCCATGCATCTGGTTCTGGGCGTTCTGGTGGCTTCTCTGGGGGTGGGGGAGACCCCCTCTGACGTGCGGCACGAAGAGCGTGGGCTTAGCAGCTCGCTGTGTGTACGGGTTTTCGCGGATCGTATCCGTGCTGCGGAGGCGCCATGACCGAGTGGCGTAACCGCATCACGGGACACGGTACCGAAGCCCCCGACCAGCTCCTCGCCAACCCCCGCAACTGGCGCATCCACCCGAAGGCGCAGCAGGACGCGCTCGCCGCCGTCCTCGACCAGGTCGGCTGGGTGCAGGACGTGATCGTGAACCAGCGCACCGGGCACGTCGTGGACGGCCACGCCCGCATCGCGCTCGCGATCACCCGCCAGGAACCGAGCATCCCCGTTGTCTACGTCGAACTGGACGAGGCCGAAGAGCGCCTGATCCTCGCCTCGCTCGACCCGCTGTCCGCGATGGCGACGACCGACCACGACGCGATGCGCGAGTTGCTCGCCGAAATCACCGTCGACGACGAATCGCTGCTCGCGATGTTCGAGAAAGTCGCGCCCGGCCGGAAGAACGGCGGCAACACGGACCCCGATGCCGTGCCCGAGGTGCCGGAGCAGAGCTACGTCCAGCGCGGCGAGGTCTACGTCCTCGGACGCCACCGGCTCATGTGCGGCGACTCGACGAGCGCGGAGGACGTGGCGCGGTTGATGGACGGCGAGCAGGCGACGCTCCTGGCGACCGATCCTCCGTACCTCGTGGACTACCAGGGCGGAAACCACCCGCAGTCGTGGGCGAACACGCCGACAACGAAGGACAAGCACTGGGATGATTACCGCGACCCCGATGCCGCGAGCGCGTTCTTCGCCGATTTTCTCAAGGTCTGGCTCCCGCACTGCGTCGAGGGCGTCCCCGTCTACCAGTGGCACGCGACCCGAAGGCAGTCGCTGGTCGAGGCGGCGTGGCGTGAGGCGGGACTGCTCGTGCACCAGACGGTGATCTGGGTGAAGGCGCGCGCGGTCCTGACGCGCTCGGACTACATGTGGCAGCACGAGCCGTGCTTCTACGGCTGGCCGCAGGGCAAGCGGCCCGCGAAGAAGCCACCTGCCAATGCCTCGACGGTCTGGGAGATCAACCAGCAGGGCGAGCAAGATGGCATCCACCCGACGCAGAAGCCGGTCGATATCTTCGCGCGCCCAATCCAGTACCACACAACGCCTGGCGCGATTTGCGCCGAGCCCTTCTCGGGCAGCGGCTCGCAGATCATCGCCGCCGAGCAGCAGGGGCGCCGGTGCTTCGCGATGGAGCTGGAGCCGAACTTCGTCCAGGTCGCCATCGAACGCTGGGAAGCATTCACGGGCGAGAAGGCGATCCGCGCGTGACGACTCACCTGGCTGAGTCGTTGACTTCGTTTCCGCGCGGAGTGAGTCATGTCGCTCGCCAGCCGGGAGCCGTTCCCGGCGCACCGACCGAGGAGGAACGACATGGCCATCGATGCAACCCAGCGCAAGGCGATCGCGGCCGGACAGACGCTTACCGCGAAGTACAAGGGCACGCAGTACAGCGTGCAGGTGATCGCGGGCGAGGGCGGCAAGCTGCTCTACCGACTCGGCGACGGGCGCGAGTTCAAGTCGCCTTCGTCGGCGGGCAGCGCGGTGATGGGCGGCTCGGCCTGCAACGGCTGGCGCTTCTGGAGCATCGACGATGGTGCGCCACGATCGGCTGCGAAGCCCGCGAAGCCCGCCGCGAAGCCTGCAGCCAAGCAGTCCGCCGCGAAGCAGCCTGCGAAGACGGAGCGGCCCCGCTGCGATGCCTGCGGGAAGACCTTCGTCGCAGCGAAGCAGTTGGAGCACCACCGCGCGAACGCGGATCGGCTCTGCCGCCCGGCCGCGTAGCGACACTCCGCGCCTACGTCGCGCACAGCGGCCCCCTGGCGGGGGCTGCTGCCGTTGTTTCCGCCTGTCGCGCCCAGCCGCCACACGTCGCGCCGTGGGGCGAGTCCCGTGGGTGAGCGCGGGCCGCTCCAGAAGCCGAACGCCCGTCGCCGCAACGCGCGCGAGGTCGCGGGCCACGTCTCCGTAGCGCGCCCGACCAAGCCGCGCTCTCTGACCGGCGAGGCGGCGGCCGAGTGGAATCGGATCGTCCCCGAGCTGGAACGCTCCGGCATCCTCAGCACCATCGACCGCGCGTTGCTCGTCCGCTACTGCACGGCGTGGGCGGACTGGGTCGAGCTCGATGCACTGCTGGCGCAGGGCAGCAAGATCGTCCGGGGACAGAAGGGCAACCTCGTCCGCAGCCCGGCGTGGCTCATGCGCCGTAACGCCGAGCAAACCCTCGCCGAACTCGGACGTCAGCTCGGCCTGACTCCCGTCTCGCGCCTTCGTGCCGGGATCACCCACGAGCTCCCGGCGCAGCCGTCCGAGGACACGAACGACCAGCGGGTCACCGACTTCGCCGCCGAGCGCCGCCGGAGGCTGACCGGTGCCGGTTGAGCTGATCCGCGCTGCCGACCACCTCCGCGACCGCTCCCTCGGCTGGCTCGCCGCCGCTTGGCTGGAGCACTTCTGCGTCCACGGTCCCGGCGACATCCAGGGACGTCCGTTGAGCGTGGCCGCGCCCGGCGGCATCCCACTTTCCGACGAACTGACGACGCTGCTCGTGGACTCCTATGCCCTCGACGAGGATGGCCGCCGTCTCTACGACTCAGTGTTCTTCTCGCGTCCGAAGGGTGCCGACAAGTCCGGCCAGGCCGCGCGTATCGCGCTGTTCGAGGCGTTCGGGCCGTGCCGCTTCAGTGGCTGGGCGCGTGGCGGCGAGGTCTTTGAATGGATGGACTTCCGCTACACGTACGAGCCGGGCGAGCCGCTGGGCCGCTCGGTCACCTATCCGTTCCTGCGCTGCATGGCGACGGAGGAAGGCCAGACCGGGAACGTCTACGACGCGATCTACTTCAACCTGACCGAAGGGCCGCTCACCGAGGCATTCACGCGCAAGGACGACGTGGGCCTCACCCGCATCTACCTGCCCGGCGGCGGGGAGATCCGCCCCTCGACCGCTTCCTCTGCCTCGAAGGACGGCGGCAAGGAGACGTGGACGAACTTCGACGAGACGCACTTGTACCTGCTGCCCGAGCTGAAGCGCATGTACGCCACCGTACGCAGGAACATGGCGAAGCGCGCCGACGCCGAGCCGTGGTCGTTCGAGTCCTCCACGATGTACGAGCCCGGGCGAAACTCGGTCGCTGAGGAGTCGCACGCGTTCGCCCAGCGCATCCGCGAGGGCAAGGTGCGCCGGCCGCGCATGCTGTTCGATCACCGCGAGGCGCCTGCTGACGTTGATCTCCGGGACGAAGCCTCGCTGCGCGCGGGCCTGCGCGAGGCGTACGGCGATGCGGCCTCATACATCGACCTCGACCGCATGGTGTCGGAGATCTGGGACACCCGGAACGACGAGACGAACTCGCGGCGCTACTTCCTGAACCAGGCGACGGCGGCTATCGACGCATGGCTCGCCCCCCACGAGTGGGACACTTGCGCTCGCCCCGAGCACGTCGTCCCGGAGGGCGCGGCGATCACGCTCGGCTTCGACGGTGCGAAGTCTGGCGACCACAGTGCGCTCATCGGCTGCGAGGTCGAGACCGGGTACGTCTTCACGCTCGGCGTGTGGGACCCCGAGGACTACGACGGTGAAGCGCCACGGGCTGCCATCAATGGCGCGGTCGAGCACGCTTTCGGCATCTACGACGTGGTCGGCTTCTATGCCGACCGTCACCCCTGGCAGTCCTACATCGACGCCTGGGCCGACAGCTACGGCGACCGTCTCGCCGTACACGCCTCGCAGAAACACGCGATCGAGTGGGACATGTCCGGACGCCGCACCGAGGACGACCCGGAGGGTGTCGGCGGGTCGCGTCCGATCACGCGCGCCGTCGAGGCGTTCCACGAGGCTGTGCTCGAAGGTGCGCTCACGCACGACGGCGACCCGCGTCTCGCGCGCCACGTCTACAACGCACGCCGCCGTCCCAACGCCTGGGGGATCACGATCGGCAAGGACGCGCGCGTGTCCCCACGCAAGATCGACGCGCTCGCCGCAGCAGTCCTGGCGCGCCTCTGCCGCCAGGACTACCTCGCCCTGCCCGACCACAAGAAGCGACGCAAGAAGACCGGCCGCGCCGTCTTCGTCTAGGAGCCCTGCCATGCTGAGCGCGGCCAACGCGATCGAACAGACCCGCGCGATGCTCAAGTGGCGTGCTGCCGAGGCCGACCACCTCGAGCGCATCCACAACTACCTGCGCGGCAAGCAGCCGCTGCCGATCATCCCCGCCGGCGTCCCGAACGAAGTGCGGCAGCTCGCGGAGATGTCGCGCGTGAATGTGCTCGACCTCGTCATCTCCGCCGTGGCGCAGTCGCTGTATGTGGACGGCTACCGTGCCGAGCGCGAGCCCGACGACGCACCCGCGTGGGACATCTGGCAGGCGAACCAGATGGACGCGCGGCAGACCGGCGTGCATCGCGGCGCGCTCTCCTACGGCGTCTCCTACGTGACGATCCTGCCCGGCGACACTGCTCCGGTGATCCGGGGCCATTCGCCTCGACGACTCACCGCGGTGTACGGCGAGGACGACCTCTGGCCGATGTTCGCGCTGCGAGCCGAGCCGTCGGGCGGGGAGTGGATCTTCCGGCTCTACGACGACGAGGCGGTCTACTACCTGAGCGGCAAGGACGAGCCCACCGGCGAAGTCCTCTGGCTGGAGACGCGCACGCACGACCTTGGGGTCTGCCCCGTCGTCCGCTTCCTGAACACGATGGAGCTGGACGACGAGGTGCGCGGCGAGATCGAGCCGCTGATGCCGATCCAGGATCAGATCGACCTCACGACGTTCGAGCTGCTGGTCGCCCAGCACTACGGCGCGTTCCGCCAGCGGTACATCCTCGGCTGGACGGCGGAGAGCGAGGCGCAGCAACTGAAGGCGTCGGCTGCGCGGCTCTGGACGTTCGAGGACTCGAAGGACGAGATCGCGGTCGGCGAGTTCGCGCAGACCGACCTCAAGGGCTACCTCGACTCGCGCGAGGCGTCGCTCCGTCACGCCGCCACGATCTCGCAGACACCGGCGCACGAACTGCTCGGGCAGATGGTGAACCTCTCCGCCGAAGCGCTGGTAGCGGCGGAAGCGTCGCAGCGTCGGAAGATCACCGAGCGCGAGATGTCGTTCGGGGAGTCATGGGAGCAGGCGCTCGCCCTCGCCGGTCGCATCCAGGGTATGCAGCAGGGCGCCGGCGCACAGGTGCGTTGGCGCGACACGGAGTCGCGCGCGCTGGCGGCGACGGTCGATGCGCTCGGCAAGATGGCGGCGATGCTCGGGGTCCCCGTGCAGGAGCTGTGGGAGAAGATCCCCGGGGTCACGCAGCAGGACGTGGAACGCTGGAAGGCGTCGGTCACGGCAGGCGACCCCATCGCGAGCCTCGAGGCGCTCCTGAGCCGCCAGGGGAGCGCGGCGTAGATGGCGGCGACGCTCGCTGGGACGCGGCTGACGGCGGAGCATCGCTCGGCCCAGCTCGCGCTGCGGGCGATCACGCTGCGGCAGGTGCTGCAGGTCTGGCCCGCGTTCGACACCGAGCATGCCGGGCGGTCATGGCCTCCGGTAGAGAACGCGCTGCTCGCGATCATCGGCCAGCGGCGCGCGGACTCCACATCACTGGCTGCCGGATACTTCGAGGCGTTCCGAGCGGCCGAGCGCATCGGCGGCACGGCTACACCGATCCTGAGCGCGTTCGACGCCGAGGCAATGGCGCGCGCGCGGACGTCGCTGCAAGTGACCGGCTATGTGACGACAGAGCGGCTGACGGCGCTCAAGCGCCCGGCCCCTTCCCGCACTGCGCTCGTGCGCGTCTCCGGCGCGGTGACACGGCACGTGCTAGATGGCGGCCGGGAGACGCTGCTGGCATCGGTACGCGACGACCCCCGTGCGCTTGGCTGGGAGCGGGTGACATCGGCGGAGCCGTGCAACTTCTGCGCGATGCTCGCGTCTCGTGGGGCGGTGTATGCCGCGACGACCGGTACATTCCAGTCGCACGACCATTGCGGATGTGTGTTGGAGCCAAAATTCGGGCGGAGATGAGCTCAGGCGAGGAGTCATGGGAGCGAGTACGGTGGTTGGGAAGCGACGCCTACTGAGGAACGCAAACCGCCCCCTGCGAAAGGACGCCAGCAATGGCTGAACACAGCTACCTCCGGACCCACGATCTCGCAGCGGAACATCTTTTGATCGACCTCGGGGAGGCTGTCACCGAGCTCCACGGACTCGCGCCCGACGGCCAGAACCGAGGGGCTGTGACGCTGGTGAAGCAGGGCGGGCTCAGCGTTGTGCTCACGCACTTGCACGCTGGCGGAACCATTGCGGAGCACTCGGCACCGGGTACGACGACGGTGCAGGTCTTGGATGGACAGGTGCGCATCCAGGTGGGCGATGAAACGCTGGATATGCTCGCCGGGCGGCTCATCGCATTCGATGCCAGGGTGCGGCACAGCGTCGAGGCGATCGCGGACTCGACTCTTCTGCTTACACTCGCGCAGGCGCAGTCCTAGGCAAGCCACATGCGAATGACCGAAGCAGCTGCGGTTGGCATCGAGCCCCACCGTACAAGCCACGGCTCGTTACTTCCGCGTCGGCCAGCAGGGACACAACCGGCATCACTCGCCCGCAGATCGGCTTCTCCGGCGCAGCGGGACCGAACTGCGCAATAGGACCGGTGACCTCTCGCCGCTCCGCTTCGAGCAGAGCTCGGAACTGCGCTGGGTTGAGCTCGTTGGAGTAGGCGAGTTCTCCCTACCGTGGTGGTTCTCTGCCGCTCCGGGTAGATTGCCGCCAAATGGTGACGTGTTCAGGGAGGGTGGCGATGGCGTCTGGACGATGGAACGTAGCGGGCGGGTTTCTCTTCATTTCCTTGTTCGTGGTTCTAGGCTTTGTACTCGTGTACCTCCGCGACTTCGCACCCGGCAAGGATGCTTGGGTCGCCGACTATGCCGTCGGGAAGCACTTCGAAACACGGCTAGCTCATGCGCACGGGAACTTGTTCGCTCTAGTCAACATCGCGATGGGGCTGGTACTGCCGAGGTTGGCCGCCGGTGCCACGACGAAGCGCGCATTGGCATGGATCACACTCGGCGGACTCTTGATGCCTGTCGGCATCCTCGGTGAGGTAGTGCTCGGCACGTCGCCTGTGTTCGTGCTCCTTGGCGGAGCGATGATGTTCGTGGCCGTGACATGGGCCGGTGTGATCGCGGCTCAAGGTTGGAACGCCGCAGCCCACGGTTAGCCCTGCGCATCGACTACGCTGCTGCGCCCGTCGCACCCGCACACCGCAGTGCCGCCGTTGCTGGTCAACGTTCCCTAGCGACTCACCGCGTTGCCGCCAGTCTTCGGGAGTGAACGCGCAGCAAACCGAGAATGACCACCCAGGTGACCACTCGGAACACCATCGCGAGGATGCTCTGTGTGGCCGGTATTCCGAAGACATTCGACAACAGGAGCAGCAGGACGACCGCATGGGTCGTGAGCGTGGCGATGGAGGCCGGCATGCCGTACCGGTTGCCCCTCCAGATGAGGATCGCCGGGGCGAGCACGGTCCACACACCCATCCCAAAATTGTACAGCGGGAGCCAGGACAGGACTGAGTAGCCGGGGTCCCAGCCCTGCGCAGCCTGCCTCCCCGCGATGACAGAGAGCGCACCAACAAGGAGCGCGAGCACAGCGGCGACTTTGCTCATCGATATCTTCATCGCTCCCCGGTCCTCTCCAGCGCGGCATCGGTACGCTCCTCCACCACCGTCCAGGCCCTCGTCAGCATCTGCCACAGACTGAGGGCGATCGGGAGTAGCGACAGCGCCCACAGCACATACGCGGCTCCGTGGAACCAGCCCTGGGCGGAGTCGCTGAAGATGCCCACCCAGAGCAGGATGCTGCCCGCGTGAATTGCGGCAAGGCTCAACCACGATCCACCCAGACGCGCAGGTTCGGCCGGCAGGAGCACGCGGCTGAAGAGATACGGCAAGAGGGCATACCCAACCTGCAACACCCACCCGTAGATAAGGGCCTGCGGGGCGTTCAGTTCGATGGCCGGGCCTGGGACGCCGGGCACCTTGAGGAGGATGAGTGGGGCGACCAGCAGCGGTGCCAATTGCCATCCGTATCCGGTAATCAGATGCCAGATGCCGGGCTGCCGTAAGAGCTCGCTGCCGCGAAGCGGCTTGATGACGTTCGCGAGCAGCCAGATCGTGGCTACGAGATGCATCAGCAAACCGGGCACCATGACGAGTTCTGAACCCAGCCACGGCCCCAGCACGAGGCCCAGCGCCCCGAAAGTCATCAGCCAGAAGATTGGTGTCACCGAGCCCGGCCACGCCAGCGACTTGCCCGACCATCGCGGAAACAAGTCGACCACGAGGCCCGCGAAGGCAAGAGACATCAGGCCCCAGCTATTGGCATGGATATGGACCTCGACCGGGGTCTTGATCTGCAACGTCCCGGCCCAGTTGAAGAACAATCCCGTCCCGACAGTGATCCCAACCAAGAAGAAGGCCAGACCCGCCAGGTAGAACCATGTACCGGAAGGACCGTCGTTCCGGCTGTTTGCAGACGGAACCGGCATGCGTCGCAACTGTTCGAACATCAGCACCGTGGCGATGAATACCAGTGTGCCGCCGGTGTACGTCAGCACCGCGTTCACCGACGGAATCCCCACGAGCAGCGCGACGAGGCCGCTGTTGAGCAGCAGCCAGGTGTGCCAGCGGAATCGAGGCCTTGGCGCCTGGTATCGCCAGGCGAGTACGAACGGAAGCGCACCGAAGAGCGCCTCTGTCATTAACCCCAGCGTGATCAAATGCACGCGGAGCCAGCGGATGCCGCCGAAGGCGGGCAGCAGCCCAGCACTGACCAGTGCGGCGTCAATCGCCTGCAGGATCGCCATCACTGCGAACAGTGCCGCCATCGTGAAGTATGGGTTCATCGACGTCTCCTCAGGCTGGCTCCACGACACTGTGCCCGTGCGCATGCACGCCCGCGTACTCGGCGCGCCGGTAGACGACCGCTAGCAGCATGCCGCCGAGCATCGCGACGTGACTTGCCACGCTCATGGTGTTGAGAGTCAGCCACGGGATGAGTGAGGTCGACGTCAGGCCAATGACGGCGAGGGAGGGAATGGCCATCGCGGCGACCATCTCGATCGTCGAGCCTATGCCATGACGTCGGTAGGCCATGAAGCCAACCATCGGCAGCGACATCATTCCCAGCATCAGCAACTCGGCCACGTATGGATGCGCTGCCACGCTCGAACGGTAGCCGAGCGGGTCGAGCGGAGAGATGAAGAGCAGCCCGTAGAGGGGCATGCCCGCCGCCATCGCTAGAACCATCTCCAGATAGTGACGAACAAGGCGTCGCCCGCCACCTGATGGCCGCGAAGCGCCACTGCTCGGAGCCTGGTTCATCCCTCGACCTCTATCCAAACCTGTTGCCGCCGGGCACCGGGTTCGCCGTCAGCAGCCTCGCGACGACGAGCCTCATCCCGATGGTCGGACTTACGCCGCTCCGATGCGCGCATTTGTCTCGGGAGACCTTCGTCGTGCGGCCCACACCAACAGCACACCGAGCGCGATTTGTGCCGCTTTGCCGCTCAGGCTCAACGCATCCGTGGTCGCGTTGTCCCGTGCGACCGAAAGTAGGAACAGCATGATGACCACGGCATTCACGACGGCCCCGACTAGCAGTAATCGCCGGTCGGCGACGAGGATCAATCCGCCTCCGACGAGGTAGGAGACCCCGGCGGCGAGCATCACGGGTGGAGGAGGCGACTTGAAGTCCTCCCCTGCAATCCCCAGCCCGATGGTCAGATACACCACCCCCGCGAGCGCGGCCAGAGCCGTGCCGAACAGCCGCACGGGGCTTGGTCGGGAGTTGGCTGTGTTCGTCATTTCCCACTCCTCACGCATCGAGCGCGCGCGGTGGGCCTGCTATTCGGGCACCCACAGCTCCATCGATCACCTGAAGCATGACCGGAAGCCGTCCCATTTACCCCGACTTTTGTCGGATTTCCGCCTCGCAGCTCCTGGCGGCATTACTCTCTGCCTATGAGTACGCCCGATTCCGCCACGCATCTTGCGGAACAACTCGCGCTCGTGCCGTTCTTCTCCGACCTCGATGCGGGATTGCTGCTGGAGCTAGCACGAGCTGCGGTGCAGCAGAAGTTCACCACGGGAGAGATCGTCTTCCTGGAGGGCGAGCCATCGCCGGGCCTCCTGGTGATTGAGTCGGGGCGTATTAAGGTCGTGAAAAGCTCACCGCAAGGCCGCGAGCACATCCTCAGCATCCTTGCACCGTGGCAGCCGGCGAACGCGGTCGCCGTCTTCACCGAGCGGCCCAGTCCGGCAACGGCGATCGCACTGGAGGCGGTGCACGCGTGGCTGCTCCCGCGCTCGGCTGTCACGCGCATCCTACGCGAGCACCCTGGTTTTGCCGAACGTGTCATCGAGAACATGGCGGATCACATGATCCGACTCACGGAGCTCGTGGCGGACCTCTCGCTCCGCTCCGTGATCGAACGGCTCGCCCGGCTGCTGCTCGACGAGGCCGTTGATGGCAGGGTCGACCGACCGCGCTGGCTCACGCTACCGGAGTTGGCAGCGCGTCTTGGCACGGTGCCGGATGTAGTGCAACGTGCGCTTGGTCGCCTGACCGCCGATGGGGTGGTCGAGGTGGACCGACGCGAGATCCGCGTCAAGGATCGCGCTAGGCTGGAGCGCTTGGCGCCCTGATGACTGGCGCACTTCGCTTCGCATAGCTAGATGGAATCGTCCAGGTACGAGTACCAGGAGCCGCTACTGACAACTCCCCCTGTCACCGCCTCCTCCCTTCTGCCACGATCTCCGCATGGCAGACGACGAACTGATCCCACCTGCGGACGACGCCTCGGATGACCAGCCCGACAAGGACTGGCAGGCCGAGGCCACCAAATGGAAGGCGCTCGCGCGCAAGCATGAGAAGGCCGCGAAGGACAACGCCGAAGCCGCTCGCCGCCTCGCTGAGATCGAAGAATCCGGCAAGACCGAACAGGAACGGCTCGCCGAGGCACGGCGCACCGCCGACGAGCGTGCTGTCACCGCCGAGCGTGAGTCCGCTCGCCTCCGAGTCGCGCTGAAGAAGGGCCTCACCGAGGCGCAGGTCCGGCGGCTGGTGGGCGACACCGAAGAGGAACTCGAAGCCGACGCCGACGAGTTGCTCGCCACCTTCGCTGCGCCCGAAGGCGAGCCCGACAGGGATTTGCCGCACCGTCCCCGCGAACGGCTCCGCCCCGGTGCCAGGCCGGAAGCGACGCCCGACGAGACTGACCCGGCCAAGCTCGCAGACGCAATCCCGCGCTCCGCGTTCTAGGCCAGACCCGGCTCCGCCGACAGGCGTGAGCCACCCCGCACCCGCGACACCGACACGGAGGTCGCAGCGGTCACCCGCTGTTGCTGCATCCGTGGAGGTATCAGGTGCCGAACACCTTCCTCAAGCCCGAAACCATCTCCCGCACCGCGCTCGGCCTGCTGCGTCGTGAGCTGATCCTGCCGCGCCTCGTCACACGCCTCGGCATCGAGGACTTCCGAGGCGCCAAGAACGACACCGTGAACGTCCGCGTCCCCGCGCGCCTGACCGCGCGTGAGTACGAGTGGCGCACCCGCACCAACCCGATCGTCCTCGACGACATCTCTGAGACCTCCGTCCCGGTCGTCCTGGACTCGCACCCCTACTCCGCGATCGCGATCACGGACGAGGAGCTCACCCTCGACATCGCCGACTTCGGGGTCCAGGTGCTCAACCCGCAGGTGCTGGCCGTCGCCGAGGAGCTGGAGGCGCTCGTCGCCGCCGCGATCGAAGGTGCGCCCTACGACCCCAGCAAGGTCGTGGACTACACCGAGACCGCCGACGGCGCGGGAGCCGCCTTTTACAAGGCCCTCGTCGACGCCCGCAAGATCTTGAACGACGCGCACGTCCCCGCCGAGGGCCGCTTCGTCGCGCTCGGCTCCACCGTCGAGGCCGCAGTGCTCAAGGAGGATGCCTTCCGCAAGGTGAACGAGGCCGGTTCCTCGGACGCGCTGCGCGAGGCGGTGATCGGTCGCGCGGCGGGCTTCACGATCATCGGGAACGTCCAAGGGCTCAGTCCGGACTTCGCGGTCGCCGCCCACCGGTCGGCCTTTGCCTTCGCGAACGTCGCCCCAGAGGTACCGGACGGTGCCACGGCAGGCGGCGGGATGGTGTTCGACGGCTTCGCACTCCGCTGGATCAGGGACTACGACCCGAGCTACCTGCGTGACCGCTCCGTGGTCTCCTCCTTCGCCGGTGCGGCCTCCGTGAACGACGGTCCGGACGTGGACATCGACGGTGCTGGCGCCGGTGGGCTGGTGCCGACGAACCGGCGGGCGGTCAAGTTCAACTTCACCCCGGCGGCGTAGCGATGCAGCCGCTCGCCTCGGTCACCAGCCTCGGGCTGCGGCTCGGCATCACCCTCGCGGGAGCGGACGCCGAGCGGGCGGCCGCCGTGCTGGACGACGCCTCCGCGCTCATCCGCGCCGAGGCCGGTACGGACTGGGTGGACGAGGCCGAGCAGCTTTCTGGCGTCCCCGCCGTCGTGGAAGCGATCGCGCTCGCCGTCGCTTACCGCGCCTTCCGCAACCCGGACGGCGTGAGCCAGACGAGCCTGGGTGACGCGTCGGTCGCCTACGACCGGGGCACGGGGCAGGCGGCCGTGTACCTGACCCGCGACGAGCGGCGCGCCGTGCGCCGGGCCGCGGGCACCACCGCCGTCGGTGCGATCGAGCTCGCGTCGCCCTGGTCGATGCCCGCGAGCAGCTACCCCGTCCCTGTCGATGGTGGCGGCGACCCCATCCCGATCGGCCCGTTCCCCTGGGAGAGCCATTGATGCCCGACGAGCAGACCCGCGCGGTAAGCGACCGAGGCGACCAAACCACCCCCGACGAGGACCTTCCCTCGCTTTCCGCGCTTCCGTCGCAGGACCGTCAGCGCGTCCGGGTCCGCGTGCACGCCGACGGCTCGGCGCAGGTCGGCAGGAAGCGTGTGAAGTTCGGGCGTTCCCTCGCGGGCGCGCTCGTGACGGTGGAGGCCGAGTGATGGCCGTTCCTGTCGCCACTACCAGCATCGCGGTCCTGCGCGTGCCCGCAGACGCTGCTCGTGACCCCTACGACGCGAAGCCCGCCGCCGAGGCGATCGCTTCGGGTATCCGTGCCCACATCTCCAGTCCGAGTGGCCGCGAGCGCACCGCTGGCGGCTCGCAGGAGGTGGTGGAGTTCCGACTGTCGTGCGATCCCGTCGATCTCCGCCACACCGACCAGGTGCAGGACGAGCAGACCGCTGCCGTCTACGAGGTGACGTGGGCACGCATCCGCCAGGGACTCGGACTCGACCACGTCGAAGCCGGGCTCAAGCAGGTCGCAGGAGTCGCGCGATGAGGCTCCACCTCCACTCCGACGCCGGCGAGCGCCTGCTCCAGGAACAGGCCCCCGAGGTCGCTGCCGCGCTGCATGAGCACGCGACGCGCATCGCCGGCCGCATCCGACCACCGGCCAGTGCCGAGCTGGAGACGTTCGCATTCTCCGGTGTCTCTGATCGCGGCCCCTATGCGCAGGCAGGGATGCGTGGCCCCGGTGCCGTCGCGATCGAGTTCGGGACGCGCACCAGTCCGCCGCAGGCGTCTGTCCGTCGTGCACTCGGAGGTGCCTGATGGTCGCCGAGCCACGGACGTGGGTGGACGTGGAGAGCGCCGTGCGTGCATGGGCGCGCGAGGTACTGCCCGCTATCGAGGATCGCGTCTTCTTCGGCGTGAGCAACGAGGCCCCGATGCCGCAGCTCGTGCTGACCCGCATCTCCGGGCCGGACGACCGCTGCCTGATCCAGTTCGACGTGTGGGGCGAGACGAAGTCGGCGGCGGCTGCGCTCGCGGCCGACCTCGCGACCGCCGCCGACGCACTGAGCCGCCACACCCACGAAACCACCCTGCTGCTCGGTGCCCGCGTCGAAGGCGTGCGCTGGCAGCCGGACGAAGAGAGCGACACCCCGCGCTACGTCGTGGACGTCACGTTCACAGCAAGCGCCACCAGCTAAGCGAAGGAGATGCCGATGCCCACTGGAGATCCCCTGGCAGTCCGAGTCGGCCCCGGCTGGCTCTACATCGCCCCGCTGGCGAGCACCGAGCCCGCCACCCTCACCGACCCGTGGGCGGTGGCGTGGACGCCCCTCGGATACACCGACGAAGGCTCGAACTTCGTGTTCGAGAGCTCGTTCGAGGACGTGGTCGTCGCGGAGGAGCTCGATCCCGTCGCGATCGTGCAGACCTCGCGTACCGCGACCGTGAACTTCGCGCTCGCCGAGGTGACCGCCGCCAACATGCAGCGCGCCTTCAACGGGGGCGAGATCATTACCGCGACGGGCGTCGTCACCTTCGAGCCCCCGGACGCGAGCGAGGCCCCCACGCCGGTGATGCTCGGGTGGGAGTCGGCGGACGGCCTCGAACGCTGGGTGTTCCGCCGCGCGATCCAGGTCGGGACCGTGGACATCGCCCGCAAGCGCGCCCCCGACAAGGCGACGTTGCCGATGAGCTTCCGCTGCACCAAGCCCTCGGGTGCCGCGACCTTCAAGTTCATGCACGACGAGGACTACGCCGCATGACCCACGCACTGAACATCCGCGATGAGCGATTCACGGCGCAGGAGACGCTGCCGGCGTGGGCGCTGATGAAGCTCGCCAAGAGCCAGGGTTCCGGCGATGCGATGCAGCAGGTCGCTGGGCTCCACGACTTCCTGATGGCCATCCTTGCCGCCTCCGAGCGCAACCGCTTCGAGCGGTTCATGGAGACACGCCCGGACGTGACCTTCGAGGAGCTGGAGACCGCGGTGGGGGCGCTGATGCAGGCGTACACCACGCGCCCTACCGAGCGGCCCTCGCGCTCGCCTGCTGGGCCGATGCCCAGTGGTGGCTCGTCGAGGGTCGTCTCGCTCTCGCGGGGCACGGTGCGGGAGGAAGCGACGTCCTCGATGGCTGGTCAGCCGCCCGCTTCCTGAACGTCGTCTACCTGCTGGTGACGGAGCACATGACCGAACGACAGCGCCAGGCCCTCGACGCGGAGCTGGAAGGCACGAGCCGTGAGCGCCGTGCGCGCATCGCCCTGCGCGCCGGTGGCGAGGTGCACGGTCGATGACCGCGATCGGCGACGCCTTCGTCACGTTGCGGCCCGACGCGTCCAAGTTCGCGGACGAGACGGACGGCTTCTTCAAGGCGAACGCCGGGAAGTTCGCGCTGGTCGGTGCCGGAGTCGGCCTCGCGATCGCGGGCGGCTTCGCCGCGCTCCAGCTCGGCGAGACGTTTGATGCTGCCTTCGACACGATCCGCCGCGGCACCGGTGCGACCGGCGAGGCGCTGCAGGGGCTCCAGGCGGACTTCAAGGCGGTGCTCAAGGACGTCCCCACCGATGCCGGACTCGCATCCACGGCGATCGCCGACCTCAACACCCGCCTGGGCCTCACCGGACGCCCGCTCCAGGACCTCGCCAAGCAGGAACTAAACTTCGCGCGCATCACCGGCACGGACGTCGCCCAGAACATCACGGACTCGACGCGCCTCTTCGGGGACTGGAGCGTCGCCACCGACCACCAGTCGGCGACGCTCGACCAGGTCTTCCGTGCAGCGCAGTCCACGGGCATCGGGGTGAACAACCTGATGCAGAAGGTGGTGCAGTTTGGGGCGCCGCTGCGGCAGATGGGCTTCGGCCTTGACGAGTCCCTCGCGATGCTCGGCAAGTGGGAGAAGGAGGGCGTGAACAGCGAGCTGGTACTCGGCTCGCTGCGGATCGCGATGGGCAACTTCGCACGCGACAACATCCCGATGCGCGAGGGGCTCGACCAGACGATCCGGAAGATCCAGGAGCTCGGCCCGGGTGCCGCTGCCACCTCCCTGGCGATGGACACCTTCGGGGCACGCGCCGGCCCGGACATGGCGGCGGCGATCCTCGAGGGTCGCTTCGCGATCGACGAGTACCTGTCGGCGATCCGCGATGGCAGCGACACGATCAACGGCGCGGCCGCAGACACCGACGACTGGCGCGAGAAGCTCACGGTCCTCAAGAACCAGGCGCTCGTCGCGCTGGAGCCGGTGCTCTCCGGCGTCTTCAACGGTGTCGGAGCGATCGCGGACGCGATCTCGACGCAGCTCGTGCCGTGGATGCAGGAGCATGTCGTCCCCGTCGTCCGCGACCAGCTGATCCCGGCGTTCCAGCAGTTCGTGGCGCTGGTCGTGCCGCAGCTGCAACGGTTCGCGGACTTCGCGGGCGAACAGTTCGCGCGGTTCCAGGTCTACTACGAGCAGGACATCAAGCCGGCCGTCGAGAACATCCAGAAGGTGATCGTCTGGCTGGTCGGCGAGATCGAGGAACGCTGGCCGCTGATCGAGGCGATCATCCGGCCCGTCCTGGAGCAGGTGCAGATCGTCGTCACCACGGTCTTCGGGATCGTGACCGGGATCATCGACGCGGTGATCCAGTTGCTCGACGGGGACTTCGCCGGGGCATGGCGCGCGATCGAAGGCGTTGTCGCCAGCGCGATGAACGGTGTCCAGCAGACGCTGCAGAACGCGCTCGCACTCGTCGGCGGGCTGGTGAAGACATTCTTCAGTGTCGGCGTCGACCTCGTCCAGGGGCTGATCAACGGCATCAAGTCGATGGCTGGGGCGCTCCTTGCGGCGATCCGCTCGACGATCACCGACGCGATGCCGGGCTTCGTGCAGAACGCGCTCGGCATCCAGTCGCCCTCGCGGGTGTTCGCGGGGATCGGCCACCACATCGTCGCTGGGCTCGCTGAAGGCATTTCGGATGGCGCGTCGCTGGCAACTCGGGCCGCACAGCGGATCGTGGACGGCGTGCAGGCGATCGCGGAGCCGATGCCGCCCGTACTCGCCGTGCCGGGCCGCATCGATGCTTCGACCGTCCGCGTGCAGGACGGCGCACCGTCGGTGCTCGGCCGCCAGGTCGAGATGCTCACGGGCGTCGTCTCGCAGCTGGTGCGCGGCGCCGGTGACCTGCAGATCGCGCTCTCCCTCGCACAGCCGCAGCAAGTGACCGTCCGGCTCGGGACGGACCTCGCGCTGGAGGGCATCCCGTGAAGGCGGCACTGACCTACTCGCGGGGCCGCATCGCGGTGCCGACAGTGGAGTCGGGCACGCTGATCGCGCGCGAGGTGGGGCAGTTCGCGGCGCCGCTGCTCTCCTGCCCGGTGCGCGGCTCCGGGCGCCTGCAGTTGCCCATCTCGCGAATGACGCCGGCCAGCGGCTCGCTCGTGATCTACTTCGACCCCGACAACGCCTGGAACGCGGGCGGCCAGCCCGCGAACGGCTACGTCTTCGAGTGGTACGACGTCGCAAGCGGCTACCTCGCGGCCTACTTCAACAAGGCCGCGGGCAACTGGCGCATCGACCGCGTGGCCGGGACGGGCTCTGCCGAACCGACGGCCGCCCAGACCTTCGCGGCTGGCGATCCCTCGGTGCTCTATCTCGGTTGGGACGCGACGGGGGTCGCCGTCGCCGTGAACGGCAGCACGATCGCGACACAGGCGAACACGCACATCCCGGCGAGCCTGCCCACGACCTACGACATCGGCCACGCGCCGAACATTCCAGGCAGCCGCTTCCTCGCCGCCTACGGAGCAGTCGTCGAGTGTGCACGACCGCTCACCCAGACCGAGTGGGAAGCGTTCGCGGCGCTTCGTATCTCGCGGCCGCCGCTGCTGGGCGAGCGGATCAATGCCGCGATGAGCGCACTTTGGTACGGCGCGAACCCGTTCACGTGGAAGCTCCCAATGGGCTCTACCGCGCTCGACCTCGTGAACACCGAGGGCGTGACCTTCGACCGCCTGCTCGGAGCCGGTACCGCGCCGGTCGAGCACCGGGGCGTTGAGACACCGCTGCGCGACGGCAAGCTCTACATCACCTCGCGCCTGAAGGAGCGACGCCTCATCGCGCGGCTCGTCCTGGAGGGCGACACCGCCGAAGGCTGGTATGCGCTGCGCCGTGAGTTGATGGCGGCACTCACCCCGCGCTCCGGTGAAGGCATGCTGATGTACGCGCCCTCCCGCGCGGTCTACGAGATCGATGCACTCCTGTACTCGGGCTTGGGTATCGACGACGCAGAGTGGCGGCGCGGCGAGCGTCCGGCGGTCGCGTTCGACTGTCTCGACCCGGCCTGGCGCAATGCGGCGCAGGCCGCCGTCCTCCAGGCCATCCCGCTGTCGGGTTGGTCGCTCGCGTGGTCGATCCCCTGGTCGTTCACCGCGAGCGCGCGGAGCTTCGTGCTCACCAATGATGGCGACGTGCCCACGTATCCAGTGTTCACCGTCACCGCGGGCAGCGGCGGCGCAAGCGGGATTGGCTTCGCGAACACGACGACCGGCAAGCGCTACCAGACGGCCAGCAGCTTCCTCCTCGCCGCGGGTGAGGTGCTGACCGTGGACATGGACGCGCGCACGGCGACCAAGCAAGACGGCACCAACCAGATCAGCCAGCGCACGACGACCTCGGAGATGTGGCCGCTCGAGGTCGGCGACAACGCGGTCACGGTCTCCACCGAGAGCGGATCGGCCACGGTCCAGGCCGGGTTCCCCCGCCGCTACGTGGGCGTGTAAGGACGAACAGATGACGGAGAAGAGCTTCATCTGGGACGCGGCGGGCGGCGGTGACGAATCCCCGCACAGTGAGAGTGACACAGCCGATCTCTTCGCCGCGATCACCGGCAAGAGCAGTGGCGTCTTGCCGGGCGTACTGAGCGAACTCACCCCGAGCGTGAACGGCAGTGACATCCGCGTCGCGATCGGCTGGGCCATCGTCGACGGACACCCGTACCGCAACGACACGCAGAAGGACACGACGGTCGTGCAGCCGTTGGTCGGCACGACGGGGCGTCGCATGGTGCTCCGGTGCGACTGGGCCGCGCAGACCGTCCGCATCACGGAGATCAGCAGTCCCGACGGGACCGCCGCGATCCCGGCGGTGACGCAGAGCCCCGGGAGCACGTACGACGTGAAGCTGTGCTCGTACACGGTCAGCACGTCGCGGGTGATCGCGTCGTTCGTCGACGAGCGCGACTGGAACCAGGCGGCGGACTGGTTCGGTTCGATGCGACAGGCCTTCCGGCGCGGCCGGAAGGTCATCGCGATGTTCCGTCCGCATATGCCCGTGTATGGCGACATCTCGTATCCGCCGGCGGGGCTCGGGTTCAGCTTCGCGAACTACAACGCGTACTCCATCACCGTGACCAACGGTGAGCCGACCATGAACATGTCGCACTATGGCGGCGCGAACACCTACGGCTGGATCGCGAGCGCGACGTCCAGCGCTGCCGCGTTTGTGTCCCCGGACAAGCGACTGCGCATGCTCTGTCGTTTCCGCCCGGCCACGGCGCACTCGAATTTGGCCGCGTCCGGGATCGGGTTCTACAGCAACATCGCGACGGCCACGCCGAGCGGCGCCTACATCCGCGTGATGACGACGGGCAATGTCTACTTCGTGACACGGCAGGGCGCGTCCGAGACGGCGACGGATCTCGGGAACCTCTCGCGCACCACCGTGCAAGGGTTCGAGATCGAGACGCCGGACGGAGGTGTCACCTGGTACTGCCGCAACCAGGCGGGGCAGACGCTTGCGACACACATGACCAATGTGCCGACCTCAACGACGAACCTGATCTACGGGACCTTCGGACTCACGGGGCCGTCCGCGGTCTCGGTGGACTACGGCGCGGTCGCGCACATGGACATCGAAGGGACGTTCGCCTGATGCCGTACATCGCCTCTGACCGCGTGCCTGACTCTCTCGGTGCCGGCCGCACCGCTCGCAACGTCTCGTTCCGCGTGGACACCGGTGACGATTGGGTCGCCGAGGTGGATGTGGTGCTGGAGGGCGAGCAAGAGATCTCCGAAGAGGAGTACTGGAGCCGCCGGTCGGCGAACACCGAGTACATCGCACGGATTCCCGAGCGGGTCGTGGAGCCTACGCCGCTACCGGTGGTCGACCCGACAGTCAGCGCGAAGGGCGAGTAAGCCCGTGGCGATCCCGAACTACCAGTTCCTGCTCCGGAACCCCTCGTCGCTGGCGGTGACGTTCGAGGTCCGCCCGCAGGACGTGCAGACCGCGGAGTGGACGCGCGACCAGTTCGGGTTCGGCTCCTGGTCGATGACGCTGCCCCGCAACGATACATACCGACCGGAAGCGCTGGCGAAGCACAGCCTGCTCGAGGTGATGCGCGACGGGCGGTTGGAGTTCGTCGGGGCGCTGGAGCTCCGCCAGGTGGACGAGCTCGCGCGGTTCTGGACGGTCGGCGGGCCACAGCTGACCGCCTGGATGCTCGGAATGCGCGTTGTGGGTGAGACGACGCCTGACAACCGGAGCGGGGCCGCCGAGACGGTCCTCAAGGGATACGTGACCGCGTACCTCGGTTCGAGTGCCGCTGCGCCGCGCCAGCTCGCGACGTACCTGACCACGGCCACGTTCGTGGTGGAGGCCGACCAGGGACGTGGCACGACGGTCTCGGTGGCGGCGAACCGGAAGTACCTCTCGCAGCTCTCGCAGGAGGTCTGCATTGCCGGGAACGTCGTACAGGAGATCGCGGTGCGCGCCGACCGCGCCGGGTACGACTACAAGGTGACGGTGCCGACGAATGCGACGGTGAGCGCCGGGGCGCGTCCCTTCTCAGTGAGCTGGGACAACGTCGCGCAGTTCCAGTTCGTCGAGGACTATCGGCAGCACAAGAACTTCCTCTACATCGCTGGCAATGGCTCGGGCGCCGCGCGCGCGGTGAGCGAGGTGTCAGACGCCGGGAGCATCACCGCGGACTGGCGTCGCGAGGTGGTGATCGACGCTGCCTATGCAACTACTGCTGACGCTCGGACTACGGTCGGGACCTACGAGCAGGCGCTGCGGCGGATGGCGCTGGTCGGGGTGAAGGCGTCGCCGCTCTACGGCGGCGGGCCAGCGGTCTACCACCAGGACTGGGATGTCGGGTGGGACGTGACGTTGGCGCAGGGTGAGCTGCGGGAGGCGTCCGTGGACGTGCGTATTGCCGCGGCGACGGTCCGACTGGCCGCCAACGAGATCGAAACCGTGGGGTTCACACTCGGGCTGCGACGGCAGGATTCGGAATTACGCCGGCTGGCCGATGCGGTGATCCGGCTCCAACAGAGCGGGAATACATAGCCCGCGCTTGAGCCGAGGCGAATGACTGGTGGAGGATGGTAGACACCCGAAACGGCCGTGGGCCCATGCGGGCAGAATGGATCACGTGTTGCCCGGCCAAATCGTGCAGCTTGGGGATGGCTACCGTGAGTACCTCGTCCGAGAACAGGCGGAGGCCGAGCGCACATTCACTGACGTCGTTGACGCCGTGCGCGACTCGCGGCCAAGACAGTTCCTCGCGCTACTTTCCCTCGACGGTGAACGCATAACGCATCTCGCACTTGCCACGCGTACAGGGCGCGTCGCTACGGGGAAAGTGCGGATTCGATACGAATCGATCCGGCAGCTGAGTCCTGTGGAACTCGATGGCCTCCGTGAAGCGATCGCGCCAAGTCTGCGTCGTCATTTTGCGTCCGCGCTTGATTCGGATGGATGGCTACCGCAGCAAACATGGAACGCCTGCCTGGGGGTCCTGCGGCGCGACCTACGCAACGAGCGAGCCGTGAGCGAGTTGGAGGGGCAAATCTCCGGCAGACCGCTGGCGATGACCCCCCGACGACTCCAGGTCTTAACCGAGGAGCGCGATGCACTCGGGCTTGCATTGGAGATCTTCGACCCTCGTTCCCGCATTACCGTACCAAGCGTTAGTGCGGCTGCAGGTCCTGATGCTCCGTTCGTGACGGCCATGCAGAACGGTGACTTGCCGGAAGACGTCGGTATCGCTCATGACACGGCGGTCTTCGATGGCTGGCTCCCGCAGGGGGTTCCTGCGGTCGGCGCGATGTCGTTCGAGAGCCGAGGCCACGTCTTGACGGTTGCCAACGTGAATCGGACTCCGATCGAGCACGTGCTCGGCGTGGACCTGCTGTACTTCCATGCCGAGTACCGGTCGTTCGTCTTCGTCCAGTACAAGAGAATGACGCGGGACGACCAGAACCACCCTTACTACCGGCCGACTGGGACGACCTACGAGCGCGAGTACGAACGGATGCTGGGCTGGGACGCTCGGACTAAGGTGCGGCGGCAGCCAGCCGGCCTAAGTGAATACCGGCTGGGAAACGACGCGTTCTTCTTCAAGGTCTACCACAACCCCGTGGGCGGGCCGCCACCATCAGGACTCCTGCGCGGTATGTATTTCCCGTTGAGCTACTGGAAGTCGCTCGTTGAATCGCCCCGCATCCGCGGTCCGCGGGGCGGAGCCCGGATTACCTATGAGAACGCAGAGCGTCACCTAACGAATACTCAGTTCGCAGATCTCGTAGGGAATGGATGGCTCGGTTCAAGCGCTCAGGATGAGAAGATGCTTGCCAACGTAGTCAACCAGGCGCTCGGCGCCCGGCACTCGATCACTCTCGCGATCGCGCAATCCGCGTAATCGGGCGCTGGAATTATCGCGCGAACACGCCTAGCCCATTCCCTGTCACCTTGCCCTTGCTGAGCCTTCGTCCGGCACGGTAGTCATGACTGTACCGGACGAAAGGAACCTCGCGATGTCCACCCGCTGCGTCGTCTACTCCCGCGTTTCCACCGACGCTCAGGAACGCGATGGAACCTCGCTGGACTCCCAGGAGCGCGCCAGCATCGAGCTGGCCACAAGCCGGGGCTGGTCAGTGGTGCGTTCCATCCGGGACGCGGCAAGCGGCTTCCATCTTGACCGCGAGGGCATCGAGACGCTCCGGGGGCTCCTGCATCGTGGTGAGGTCGACGTGGTCGTCGCGTACGCCGTCGACCGCCTGTCCCGGAACCAGAACCACATTGGAGTCCTCTTCGATGAGATTGAGCAGGCAGGTGCCCGCCTCGAGTTCGTGACGGAGCGGTTCGAGGACACTGCAGTCGGTCGCTTCATCCTCGCGGCGCGTGCGTTCATCGCTGAGGTTGAGCGGGAGAAGATCGTTGAACGCACCACACGCGGGAAGGCAGAACGCGCTCGCGGCGGCCGGCTGCCGCAGGGCACTGGGCGTGGAATCTACGGCTATCGCTACGACGTGGAGTCTGGAACGCGCCTCATCGATCTGAGCCAGGCGATGGTTGTCCGCCGTCTCTTTGAGGAGTTCGCTGATGGGCGCAGCTGTAACAGGCTGGCGAACGACCTGAACGACGAGGGCATCCCCGCCTTCGGCGGCGGGCGTTGGTACCCGCTGACCATCCGGCGCATCCTCCTGAACGAGACCTACGTCGGACGCACCATCTACCGCAGGACGCAGGTGCAGAAGGTGCGAGACGTCGCGCGAGGGCGGTGGGTCCGCCGCGTCACCGAGCGCCCCCAGGACGAATGGATCGAGGTTGACGGGGCCACGCCAGCGATCGTCTCGGCAGAGCTCTTTGAACGCGTCCGGCAGCGGCTGGAAGACCCGGAGCGCAAGAACCGGGGACGCGCCTCGTTCGAATACCCGCTGCGCGGGCGCCTCCGCTGCGAGGCGTGTGGCTCGGCGATGGTCGGGCAGACGCTGCTCAAGGGTCGATACCGCTACTACCGGTGCCGCCGGTCATACGCTGGCCCGCGAGCCGACCGTTGTGAGTCGCCGTACGTGCCGACCGAACTGCTGGAGGACGCCGTCCGCACCGCACTCGTCGATCTCGTCGCCAACCCAGAGACGTTGCTCGCCGAAACCCGTCAGCGATTCTGTGCGGACCCGGCCACGACTCGGCGCGACAGTCTCGATCGGGAGATCGCGGACATCGAGGCGAAGCAGCGACGCCTCGTGCGGCTGTTCACGGCCGGTGACCTGCCCGAATCCATGCTTGCCGAGGAGAGCCGGGCACTGGCGGAACGTCGAGCCCGCTTGGAGTCGGAGCGCGCCAACATCGCGCCGGTCGCGACGCAGATGAGCCTCGAGGTCCTGACGACGAGGATGCCGCGAGCGCTTGAGCTGATCCGTGCATGGATCAGCGAGGCCGGTGCGGAGCGCCTCGAATTGCTCTTGGAGGCGCTGAACGCACACATGACTGCTTCGCGTCAGAGCGTCGCAATTCGCGGTGAAGTGCCATTGATCGAGTCAGCGGCCTACGAGGATTTGGTCACCATTGAACGAACATCGGCATGACAATGTGCTCGTGCGAAATCGGCGCTTGCCCATTTCTCGCCCGGTTTTCGTTCTGAGCCGGTGTCAAAGGCCAGGTGGCGCGCGGAGCGCTTCCGTCTGGCAGCGACGCTTCGTTCCTGAGAAGAGAAGACAACGAGTGGACGTTCGCCCCGACGTGAGAAGCCCCGGCTCAGGGGAACGGGTCGCTCTTGGTCACCTCCTGCTGAAACGCTCGCTCGTCGGGGCCCCACCATGTGCGCATGAACTCGATTACGGCGCGGATCTGCTCGTCAGTGAGCCGGATACCGAACCGGGGCATGTTGCAGGGCGTCGTGCCCACCGAGTAGGAGTCGCAGCCGTCGCGGATCGCGCGATAGAGCAGGCCGTCGGCGTGGTCCCAGGTGTGGCCCGTGGCGTCATGCGGGGGCGGGGGCAACGAGCCGTCCTCGGCGCGGACACGCCAGTCCGCCGTTCCTTCACCGTTCGTGCCGTGACAGGAGGCGCAGTTCGCCGCGTAGATCGGCCCCCCGAGCTCGACTAGACGTTCGTCGAGAGCGACGAGGGCCGAAGCAGACACGGCAGGCTCTTCGCCTGCGCCTCCGGAGCAGGCAGCGACCACCGCGAGCGCGAGCGCGAGTATGAACCATGGTGGCGCGACCTTCGCCCAGCTGGGCCTGCTGCTCGCGCGGCCGCCTCGCAATCGAGTCTGCATCTAGTGCCGTCGCGCGCCTACGAGGCGGAAGATGCCGCGCATCCCGAGCGCTTCGTCGCGCTCGACGGCGAGGCCGGCCTTCGTGACGTTGTCCGTGGTTCGCCGGTTCACGTTCACGCCAGTCATCCGGACGGAGATCGGGTTGGCGAGGTCCTGGAGCCGACCAACCAGCGCATTCGCTGCGCAGACATGCTCGACCAGCAGCAGCCGGCCACCCGGCTTCAGGACGCGTCCCACTTCGACAGTCCGCGACCGGATCTGGCACGGAGCAGAAGACGAAGGTGCCGACCACCTCGTCGAAGCTCTCGTCGCGGAGCTCCAGGGCCTGCACGTCGCCCAGACCCAGATCGACGTCCACGCTCAGCGACGTGGCTCGGCGCATGGCGCGTTCGAGCACCTTCGGCGAGAGGTCGATCGCCGTGATCTCGGCCTCGGACGGATAGCACGGGAGGTTCTTTCCAGTGCCGACGCCGACCTCGAGCACGCGCGGCCCGCGGACAAGCGCCCAGAGCTGCTTTCGCCAGCGACGGTATCGCCGCTCGACGAGCGCCTCCATCGGATCGGAGCGGCGCGATGCGGTCGTGGCTTCGTCGCGTTCGCTCGGCCTGCCGATCGTCGTCCGTCACCGCTCGTTCGCTCCGTCGCCGGCCGCGGTTGAGCTTCCGGCATGCCCGATCAGCGCTTCGCCGATCGCCTGTATGTCGCGCTCTGTCAGCGAGGGGCTCAACGTGCCGGCAAGCTCGAACGTGAGGCCCTCCACCCGCCAGCGCAGGTACGCGAGGTCCGAGCCGCTGCCCGACGGCCCGGCAAACCCCGCAGCCAGGACACCGTCGGCTTTCGCCTCCAGCCGATGCGTGCTCTGCGGGATCGCGCTGAACGGTTGCAGGGCGCGCGTCTCGCTCAGGATGAAGGCCTCGTTACCGCTGCGTGTCACCACGAAGTTGGCACGGGGCCAGGACGGCTCACCGGGAAGCGTGTCCGTGAAGACGCGCCTGACGGTGAACCCGGACCGGAACGCGCAGGGAGGAAGCAAATCGAAGTCGACCTCCTCAGCGACGCTAGGCAGCTCGCGCTCGGCGTCTGCGGCCAGTGGAACCGGGGAGCAGGTCGCCGAGGCGCCGCCGCATCCTGAGATGAAGAGCACAAGCCAGACGCCCGTCAATCCGGCCGCCTGCCGAGGCGACTTGAGCGGCCGTCGGCCCAGGGCGCTACATCTCCATCTTCTTTTCGCCTGAGAGATAGCCCTTCGGATCTTCCTCAAACTCCAACCGGCAGCCGCGCCCACAGAAGTAGTACGTCGTCCCCTCGTGCTCGTAGCTGCCTCCTGGTGGGTTGCCGGTGTCAACCTCCATGCCGCACACGGGATCGATCGCACGGTTCGACCCATGGAATAAGCGTCGAATTGCACCGACCACTTGTCGCTCCTTGGACTTCTCGACTCCCACGCGAGCGTAAGGCTGCCGTCTCGGGGGATGACCTACACGACCGGGTAGTCTCACGGGAGCCCTGGCCACCGGGGGTGAGACCGGTCAGCGCGCTCGATGAGGTCGAGCGCCTGCGCGAACCGAGCGAGCGCCCAGCCCGGCCGATGTTTCATCCTTCCGGGTAGGTGCGGGGTTTCGCAGCGCGCAATAGCCTCGAGGCCAGGTCTTCCCCGGGAGGAGCAGATGCGCTCGCGCTCAAGGCTATTCGGGAGGCTGAGCCTCCGCCAGCTCGAACTGCTCGCGATCGTCGCGCCGATGATCTTCCTCGCCGCGGTGTACGTGATCGTTCTCGGTCCGGTGCATCCGGTCTTCCATCACTGGCCGGGCTTCGTGCTGCTCGCCGTCATCCTCGGAGGCGCGGTGTGGTTCTTCACACGCGCGGTCTTCGGAGCGGTGCGCTTGCTGCAGCGCGAGGTGGAAGCCCTTTCCGCCCAGACCGAGCGCCACAACCAGCAGTTGATGCAGCTACACGGTGCCGACCTAGCGCTTATGCGCGAGACGCGCGTCGAGGAGGCGCTGCGGCGCATCGTTGAGTTGGGTGCGCGCCTCGCCGGTGCATGCCATGCCGCGCTCGTCCTCGGTCTCCAGACGGACGGCGCCCGCATCCTGCTTCACCCTGAGATGGAAGCGAGCGCGGCCTCCCGCTGCGCCCTGGAGGCCGCGATGCGCGATGGCAGCGACCTCGTCGCGGCTCCGCGCGGCGACGATCGCGTCCTCGCCGTTGTGCTGTCGCACCTGGGTACGTCGATCGGCACGCTCTACCTGGCGCGCCGCGCCGACGCCGCGCCGTTCACGGCGGCCGACGAGGAGGTCGCGCGCATGTTCGCGACGCACGGCGCGATGGTGGTCGAGAACGACCGGCTCTATGACGAGGTGCGTGCGCTCGCCATCGAGAGTGAGCGGCAGGCGCTCGCCCGGGAGATGCACGACAGCCTGGCACAAGTGCTGGCGTTCGTGAATGCGAAGGCGCAGGCCGTCGAGCTCTACTTGCGGAGCGATGACGTCACGTCCGCCCGCGAGCAGATGGCAGAGCTCTCTGCTGCCGCCCGCGAGGTCTACGCCGACATCCGCGAAGGCATCAGCGCGCTGCGTGTCGAGGTTGCGGGGCGAACGCTCGGCGAGCTGATCGGCGGCTATGCGAGCGAGTTCGGTGAGTCGGCCGAGTTGCGAATCGACGTCGACTGGAACGTTGCCAGCGACACGCTGCAGATGCCGCCAAGCGCGGAAGTGCAGCTGCTCCGCATCGTGCAGGAGGCGCTGGCGAACGTGCGCCGGCATGCGGGCGCAACACGCGTCCGGATCCGCGCCTCGGTCGAGGAGGATTGCCTGGATCTGAGCGTCGTCGACGACGGGCGCGGGTTCGCGCCCCACGATCGTGCGAGCGACGGGCGTCCGCGCTTCGGCTTGCAGACGATGGCCGAGCGCGCGAAGGCCATCGGCGGGACGCTCAAGGTCGAGAGCGCTCCCGAGCACGGAACGACGGTGCGCGTTCGCGTCCCTGTACCGGTGCACGCCGCGCACGACGAGGCCCGCTGATGCGCATCGTGCTGGTCGACGATCAGCCGCTGGTGCGCAACGGCATCGCCAGCCTCTTGCGCGCGCGCGGGCACGACGTCGCCGGGGAAGCGGGCGACGGCCAGGAGGCACTCGAGCTCGTCCGTCGTGCGCGACCCGACCTCGTGCTGATGGACCTGCGCATGCCGGTGCTCGATGGGCTGAGCGCGACCCGCCTGATCAAGACTGAGTTTCCGCGCGTCAAAGTCGTAGTGCTGACCGTATCCGACGACGAGCAGGACCTCGTTGAGGCGGTGAAGAGCGGCGCACACGGCTATCTGCTGAAGGACCTTGAAGCCGAGGAGTTCTTCGAGGCGCTCGATGCCGTGGAACACGGCGAGTCGGTGATCCCGCCGCGCCTCGCCCGCCAGCTCTGGGCGGAGTTCGGGCGGGAGCGGGGCGATCCCGAGCCCGCATCCGAGGTGGACGGGCTCACCGACCGCGAGCACGAGGTCCTGCGTCTCGTCGCCGCGGGTCACACCAACCGCGAGATCGCCGACCGCCTGGCGATCAGCGAGAACACGGTGAAGTTCCACATGCGCGGCATCCTCGACAAGCTCCATCTCCGCAACCGCACCGAGGTCGCACGCTGGGTCGCCGAGCACGGAGGCTCGTCGCGCTAGGAGAAGAGGACTACACCATCGGGTAGTCGTCCCGCGCCCCCTCCGCCGAGACACTCTCCCTGTGAACTGAGATCGCAGGAAAAGGAGTGGACGATGAGCATCAAGCGATGGCTGTCGCTGACCGCTGTCGTAGTCGCGATGCTTGCCCTGGCAACCGCCTGCAGCAGCAGCGACGACAAGGAGCCCACGGCAACCGCGACGGCGGCAAGTGCTCAGCCCCAGACCGTCACGGTCACGGCTACGGAGTTCGGCATCGAGTCCTCGATGACCGAGTTCCATGTCGGAACTCCGTACCACTTCGTGGTGACGAACAGCGGGCAGGCGCCGCACGAGGTCATGCTCATGCAGCCGATGGAGACCGGGATGATGTCCATGACCGAGATGGACAAGATGGCGGTCGCCGTCGTCGAGGAGGATGACCTCGGAGCGGGCCAGACGTACGAGTTCGACCTCACGTTCGATCATCCTTACGCGGCGGGCGAGCTGGAGTTCGCGTGCCACATCCCGGGGCACTACGAGTCCGGGATGCACACGGCGGTGACCGTCCAGTAGACGGGCACGAGGAGCGAGCGATGTGGGAGTGGCACGACGGACCGGACGGCTGGGGGTTGCTCTGGATGGGCCTGATGATGGCGATCGTCTGGGTGCCGCTGCTGCTGATCATCGTCTGGGCGCTGCGCGAGTTCGGCGGGCCTCCTCGCCGTGACCAGCCCCCGTCCAATGAGACCCGGCCCCAGCCCGACGCCAGAGAGATCGCCCGCCGCGCGTACGCCGGTGGCGATATCGACCGCGAGCGCTATCTCCAGATCATTGAGGACCTCGAGCAGACGAAAGGATGAGCAGATGGAACGCGACCCGGTATGCGGGATGCAGGTCGACCCGAAGTCGGCCGCCGGCTCAATCGAGCACAACGGCAAGACCTATTACTTCTGCAGCGCGGGCTGCCAGCGCCAGTTCGAAGCAGATCCGGCCAAGTTCACCGGGTGATCGGCCGGCCGAGGTCCGCGCTACTCCGACGCCTCGAGCTGGAGACTCGGATGGTCGTGAGACCGCTGCGCCCGAATCGCCCCGGGGCGTTTGGTGCGAGCATGTGATGCGGCTCCTCGGCGGACCGTGACATCGAAGTCGACGGGCACGCGGTCTTCGCTGATCCCTATTCCGGCCGTCCGCGTCGGGTCAGCGAGAGATCACCGGCCTCCATCCGCGCGAGCTTGAGTCAGCGCTGCTCGCGAGCAGTGCACACGCTCGGGGGCGGGCCGCTGTGACAGTCCACGCCGTACCGCATCTGACCGGCAATCAGCGAGGACGAATGGCCGTTGCGACCCCGAAGCCCGCGCTGGCGGCCATCGTCGTCGCAGCCTTCTTAGCGGGCTGCGGAGGCATGGGCGGCATGCGGGACATGCACTCGCCTACGCGGATCGAGGGTTCGTTGGCGGCGATGTCAGTATCCGAGTTCTACGCGGCCAACTGCGCTGCGTGCCACGGTACAAACCGCCAGGGCGGCGTCGGCCCGCCGCTGATCCCGTCGCGGCTCACGATGAGTGACGAGTTCTACTCCGAAACGATCGCGAATGGCCGGTCTGGAACCAGCATGCCCGCCTGGTCCCAGCTCGGTCTCAGCGAGGCCAACATCGCCTCCCTCGTCGCCTTCCTGCGGACGGAGCCTTAGCGACAGGGCCGGCGTTGGGCGGTTTCGTCGTCGCATTCCGGTGCGTGCTTGTTTCCAACCGTGGCAGCGCGAAGACCATCCATTCGGGTAGGGGGCAGGCCTCCCGTCGCCTGCCAGACTCCCTATGAGAACGAGTGGCTGATTCGGCGTTATCGGTCGAGCCCGTTCGATCCGAGGGTCCCACCGGGCCCGGTGGCGGAGGCAGGATTCCCAGAATGGCGAGCGGGCGGACCTCGCTGCAGTCGGACACGCTCGCGGAGGTGCGCCCCACGCTCTGGCGCTTCGAGCCGGGGGCCTGGTTGTTCGTGCGGCTGGTGTTGGCGGTGGAATGGGTGCGCGCCGGCTGGGAGAAGGTCGGCGACCCGGGCTGGACGGCGTCGCCGACGGGCGCGGCGGTCGAGGGGTTCCTCCGCGGCGCGATCGAGAAGTCGACCGCTGGTGCACATCCTGAGGTCCCCCACTGGTACCACGACCTGATCGAGGACGTGTTCCTGCCGAACACAGACCTCTTCGCCTACCTCGTGTCCTACGGCGAGTTGCTGGTCGGCATCGCGCTGGCGATCGGGCTGCTCACACGAGTCGCGGCGCTCGCCGGCGTCACCATGAACCTCGCCTTCCTCTGGGCGGGCATCACCTCGACCAACCCGCCGATGGTGCTGTTGGGACTGGGCCTCGTCTTCTTCGGTCACCGGCCGGGTCGCTTCGGAGTCGACGGCCGGCTGTTCCCGTGGCTGCGCGAGCGCATCCCGGTCCAGGCCCGACGCCTCGGCCGCGAGGCGCTCTCTTCATCGCCGCCCTCGGGGCCGCGGCGTGGCTGGCGCTGATTGCCTCCGACTGGGGTACATGGCTGGTGCTTGCGGTCATTGCCGCACTCGTCGCCGCCGGTGTGACACGGATCTCGCGGACGAACTGATGGCCGCGCTCCAGCAGAGGCAGAGAACAAATGGCTAATCGAGAAACTGCGAACGGTGCGACTGACAGACTAGGGGTGCCAGATCGGGAACCAGTTGGCGCACCAGCCCCCGTGGGACCGCCCTTCGATCCCGCGTTCTTCGTGTCGGTTCTCGGCGACCGGGTCAGGGCAGCGTGCGACGGGCATCCCGAAGCGGTGCCGGTCGTGGAGCTTCATCTCATGGACGGTACGACCCTCGATCTCTGCCACATCCCGGGCATCGAGGCGCGGTGGGTGGCTGCGGAGGTCTATCGCGACCGCGAGACGTGCGACGAGATGGACCTGATGTTCGTGCCGTACGGACTGATCACCCGCATCACCGTGTCGATGTGGCACCGAAACCAACGCCCAATCGGCTTCAACCTCGGGGGCGCGTGATGCCGCCAGACACGGTGAGCCGCGGTGAAGGAGGCCCCCGTGGATGGCGCTGAGATCGCAGTCACGCTCGCGGCCGCGCTGCTGTCGGTCGGGCTCGGATGGTTCTTCTTCGGTCCGAAGGAGGCGCGCCGCGCGGAGCTACGCGGCAACATCCAGGAGATCGAGATCACCGTGAAGGGCGGCTACTCCCCGGACCTGATCCGGGTCGCCCAGGGCGTGCCAGTGCGCCTGGTCTTCAATCGCCAGGAGAACAGCGACTGCACCTCGCGCGTGGTGCTGCCGGACTTCCAGGTGAGCAAGTCCCTCGCTGCGTTCGGCAAGACCGCGGTCGAGTTCCTGCCCGACCGTAGCGGCGAGTTTGGCTTCGCGTGTGGCATGAACATGATTCACGGCACCATCATCGTCGAGGCTGCCGGCGCTACATCCTCTACCCCGGCCGCTGCCGGATCAGCCGTGACGTCGGCAGGCAGCGACGGTGCGCACGTCCACAACGGCCATGAGCACCTGGTCGCCACTGCCGTCGGCGTGGGACCGACCCGCGAGGTCAGCGGCACGAGCCAGGTCGAGTTCGCCCTGCTCGGCGGCGGGGTGAACTGTCCGACCTGCGTGAGCGTGATCGAGCACCGACTCGGCGGGCTAGCGGGGGTGGACCGCACGCAGGTCAACTTCGGCGCCGAGCGCGTGACGGTCGACTTCGACCCCGAGCAGACGAACGAACGCGCTCTCGCCGAGGCGATCGAGTCCACCGGCTACCGCGTCGAGCGACGCGAGGAACCGGGCACCGAGGCCACCGAGGACGCCGAGGCAGCCGCACGGCGCGCCGAGGTCCGCGACCTGACGCGGCGGGTCATCTTCGGCGCGATCTTCACTGGGCCCGTGCTTTACGCCGTGATGGTTGGCGACTTCATCAGCGAGGACATCGTCCCCGACTTCCTGACCGAGCGCTGGGTGCAACTCGCCCTGATCGCGCCGGTCATGCTCTATACCGGCTGGCCGATTCACCGCACCGGCTGGCTCACGGTGTCGCACCGCACCTCCGATATGAACACGCTGGTCACCGTGGGAACGATCGCGGCCTTCGCGTACAGCGTCTTCGCCACAGTGTTCCCGGACGCACTACCGACTGAATCGAACGAGGTCTACTTCGAGGCGGTCGGTGTGATCCTCACACTGATCCTGCTCGGCCGGCTGCTCGAGGCACGCGCGAAGGCCGGAACCGGCGCGGCGATCCGCAAGCTGATCGGCCTGCAGGCGCGCACCGCACGTGTGCTGCGCGACGGCCAGGAGCAGGACATCCCGATCGAGGAGGTCCAACTGGGCAACGTCGTGATCGTGCGCCCCGGCGAGAAAATCCCGGTCGACGGCGAGATCGTCGAGGGTCGCTCGGCGATCGACGAGTCGATGGTCACCGGCGAACCGATCCCGGTCACCAAGAGGGAAGGCGACACGGTGATCGGCGCCACGATCAACCAGACCGGCGCCTTCCGCTTCCGCGCCACCCGCGTCGGCCGCGACACGATGCTCGCCCAGATCATCAAGCTCGTCGAGCAGGCGCAGGGCTCGAAGGCGCCGATCCAGCGCCTTGCCGACCTGATATCGAGCTACTTCGTGCCGGCCGTGCTCTTCATCGCGATCGCCACCTTCGTCGTCTGGTTCGACGTCGGGCCGCAGCCGGCGGGGACGCTCGCGCTCGTCGCGGCGGTCGCGGTGCTGATCATCGCATGCCCCTGCGCGCTCGGACTGGCGACGCCGATCTCGGTCATGGTCGGGACGGGCAAAGGCGCCGAGCACGGCATCCTCATCCGCTCTGCCGAGGCGCTGGAAACCGCGCACCGCCTCGGTGCACTGGTGCTCGACAAGACCGGCACGATCACGCGCGGCGAGCCGGCGCTGACCGACGTGATAGCCCGCGGTGCGCTCGAGGAGCACGAGCTGCTGCGGCTCGTCGCCTCGGCCGAGCGCAGCTCCGAGCACCCCCTCGCGCAAGCGATCGTGCGCGGTGCGGAGGAGCGCGGCGTCACGCTCGCCGAGCCCTCGGACTTCGAGTCTGTCACCGGCAAGGGCGTGCGCGTGAGGGTCGACGGCCGCGCGCTGCTCGTCGGCAACCGGCGACTGCTCGAAGACGCAGGGATCGACGTGCAGGCGCTCCTGCCGGAGCGCGACGGGCTGGCCGGCGAGGGCAAGACTGCCATGTTCGTGGCCGTCGACGGCGCTGCGGCCGGCCTCGTCGCCGTGGCCGACACGATCAAGCCCGAGGCGCCCGCAGCGATTCGCGAGCTGCGCGGGATGGGCATCGAGGTAGCCATGCTCACTGGCGACAACCGCCGCACCGCCGAGGCGATCGCTCGCCAGGTCGGGATCGACCGCGTGCTCGCCGAGGTGCTGCCGGAGGACAAGGCGCTCGAGGTCCGCCGTCTCCAGGACGAAGGCAAGCTCGTCGGCATGGTCGGCGACGGGATCAACGACGCCCCGGCGCTTGCGCAGGCTGACGTCGGCATCGCGATCGGCACCGGCACGGATGTCGCGATCGAGTCCTCGGACATCACGTTGATCTCGGGTGAGCTTGAGGGCGTCGTCACCGCGATCCAGCTCAGCCGCTCCACGATGCGCAACATCCGCGAGAACCTGTTCTTCGCGTTCGTCTACAACGCGGTCGGCGTGCCGATCGCGGCCGGTGTCTTCTATCCCTTCATCGGCCTCCAGCTCAGCCCGATGATCGCCGCCGCGGCGATGGCGCTCTCGTCCCTCTCAGTGGTGACCAACGCCAACCGCCTGCGCCGGTTCAGAGCCGGGTAGTCGGCCCCGGATCGGAGGTATCACGTGACTCAATCACCGTGGAAGCAGCGCCCTGGGTACCAGCGAATCCTGTTCCCGATCGACGGCTCGCGCGACGCACACGTGGCGATCCTGGAACTCGTGCCGCTCGCCCTTGCCAGTGGCGCCGCGGTCGTGGTCCTCGAGGTGACGGAGTCGCAGCGGCAGGTCCTGGCCCGCGCATCGTCGGCGGGCTGGTTACCTGCTGGCGATGGATTCCTCACCGAAGAGGACGTCCGATCGTCGATGGAAGCACAGCGACGGGCCGCAGCCGACCACCAGCGGAGGGTCCAGTTCGAGCTGGAGCAGGCCGGTGTCGAACACGTCGAGTTGATCGTGGCGGAGGGGCACGCCGGCCCGGTGATCGTCGAGACGGCTGAGAGCACGAGGTGCGACGCGATCGTCATGGCGACCCATGGTCGGTCCGGGCTGTCACGCATGCTGCTGGGCTCGGTCGCGGAGTACGTGGTTCGGCACTCGCCGTGCCCGCTGCTCCTCGTGCCGGCCGCGCCACATCGGCGGCGACCCGAGACAAGCCGGGCGGCAGCGGCGAGCCGCTAGCCCGCTGAGGATTCCGATGATGGCCAGAACGACCGAATCACTTCAGATGGACGGGGACCATGACGGGCGATAGGCAGTCCGCGCCGGCCACGGCGGCTTCCGATGTCCGGCCATCCGGCGAACCGCGGCTCGCCGTCGAGCACGTCGCCAAGACCTACGTGACCTACGGGCTCTGGCCGTTCGTGCGGCGGGTGCCGGTGCTGAGCGACGCGTCGCTTGAGGTGGGCGCCGGCGAGACGGTCGCCCTCGTCGGGGGCAACGGCTCGGGCAAGTCGACGCTCATGATGATCATCGCCGGCACGCTCTCGCGGAACGCCGGTACCGTGAGGCTCGATGGCCGGATCGGTTACTGCCCGCAGTACCCGGTGCTCTACGAGAAGCTGACGGTGGCCGAGACGTTCCGGCTGTTCGGCGTCGCGTACCGTCTCGACCGCTCCGCTGTCGCCGATCGCAAGGCGGAGCTGATGGAGACGCTCGCGTTCGGCCAGTACGACGACTTCCGCGTCGAGCACCTGAGCGGCGGCACCAGGCAGAAGCTCAACCTGGCGCTGGCGCTGCTCCATGACCCCGAGGTGCTGCTGCTCGACGAGCCGTACGCCGGCTTCGACTACGAGACATACCTGCGGTTCTGGGAGATGTCATCGGATATCGCGGCGCGCGGGCGCTCGATCCTGATCGTGTCCCACTTCGTCGAGGACCGCGAGCGCTTCGACCGCATCTACCGGGTCGCCGACGGGCGGTGCGAGCGTGAGCGCTGAGCGGACGGCGCGCTGGACCGCGCCGCTCTCGATGTTCGTGCGCGAGTACTTCCGCACCACGCTCAACATCGTGCTGCTGGTCGTGATCCCAGCGCTCGTGATCTTCGCCGTTAGCGACTCACTGAGCCGCATCTCGCAGGTCTTCGCGACCGGTCTGACGACCGACATGGCCGAATCGATGGGCGCGCTCTGGGCCGCGGCGTTCCTCACCGGGATGATGGGCTTCTTCATGATCACCGGCGCGCGCGGCGCCGACCGGCGCCTGGTGCGAGCCGGCTACCGGCCGCTACAGATCGTGGCGCTACGATTCGCGGTGATCGCGATCTTCGGCGGCCTCGCGACGGCCGCCAGCTACCTGCTGCTATTGACGCGGCTGACCCCGATCGACCACGCACAGATGCTGCTGGTGATGTACCTGGCGGCGCTGTTGTATGGCGCGCTCGGCGTCCTGATCGGGTCGCTGATCCCCGGCGAGCTCGAGGGCTCGTTCGCGCTGCTGTTCTTCTTCGTGATGGACGCCTTCATCGCCAGCCCGTTATTCGGTGACCCCTCCGGCATCGGGCTGAACCTGCTCCCGACCTTCTACCCAACGAAGGTGCTGCTGTATGTCACCGCGGGCCAGCCACACGACAGCGTGCACTGGGTTTACATCGGCGCATACGCAGCGGTGGTCGGGATGCTCGCCGCAATCTCGTTCCATCGCGCGGCGGCGAGGGGCTGACGATGTTCGTTCAGCTCACCACCGCCACCACGATGGGTTTGCGGCAACATCTCCGCAACGCGCTCTTCGTCGTGCTACTGGTCGGGCTGCCGATCGCCTTCATCACGCTCTCGTTCGCGCGCACCCCTGACGTGCCGTTTGTGGTCACGGTGGTCGAGGGCGGCGACAGTGCTCTCGCGCCGGTCGGGATGAGGGACCTGCACGGCGCGATCATGGTGCCGATGACCGTCTCGTTCCTTGCGGGCATCCTCGGGATGTTCGTGATGATCGTGAGCCGGGAGGGCGACCGCCGCCTCGTGCGTGCCGGCTTCCCCGCGCTCAACCTGCTGCTTGCGCGGCTCGTAGTGATCGCGGGCCTGAGCCTCGCCATCACCACGGTCAGCGTGCTGGTCACGCTGGTCGACTTCCGGCCGGAGCAGCTCGGTCTGTTCTTCCTCGTCAATCTCGTCTCGGCGCTGCAGTACGCGTTCCTGGGCGCGGCGGTCGGCATGTTCCTCTCGCCGATGAGCGGCACCTACCTGATGTTCTTCGCGCCGATGATCGACATCGGGCTCATCCAGAACCCGATGTTCCCGCGCGAGGCGGTTGCCTGGTGGGTGAAGCTGCTTCCCGGCTACTGGCCGATGGACGTGCTACTCGACGTCTCGTTCACGGCAGGCTTCGACCAGCTCGACGCGTTGCTCGTATCGCTGTTGTACCTGGGAGCGGTGGCTGCCATCGGCTTGCTCGCGTTCCGGCGTGCGATCGTGGGTCTGCGATGAAGGGGATTGGCATGGCGGACTGGAGGGTGGGCGCGGCAGTCGCTGTGGCAGCGGTGGCTGCGGTCGTCGCTGCCTGCGGGGGCAACCCAGAAGGGACGGCCACCACGTTCACCGGGGCAGACGGCGCCGCCCTCTACGCGCAGGCCTGCGCGTCCTGCCACGGGGCGGACTTACGCGGCACCGACCAGGGCCCGCCGTTCCTGGATGCGATCTACCGTCCGGGGCACCACGCGGACGCCGCGTTCTTCCTGGCCGCCAAGGCGGGCGCTCGCGCTCATCACTGGAACTTCGGGAACATGCCGCCGGTCGAGGGGCTCACCGACGCGCAGATCGAGGCAATCGTGGCGTTCGTGCGCGAAGAGCAGCGCGCGGTCGGAATCGAGTAGTGCGAGCTGCAACCGGAAGGCCAAGTGGAGTCCCATGTCCGGGCCAGCCGACACGCACCCAACTCGTACGGTCCGATGAGACCCCCAAAGAGGGGCATGGGTAGCAGGGGAGCCAAAGATGGCAGATATACCCGCTCGTGTTCGTCGCGTTGAGCCCAGCGATCCGGGCGGTGAGCCGGTATGCCTGCTGACCTCCGAGGCCGCTCGTACCCGCCGCGTGCCGATCGATCGGCTACTCGAGGACGGGGCGTTCAGCGCGGCGGCGACGGGCTACGAAGTCCGGCTGCCGCGCGACGAGGAGCACTGGCTGCTCGCGAATGAATTCGCGGAGGAAGAAGCGGTGTGCTGCCCGTCCCTCGGACTGCAGGTCGAAGAACGTGACGAGGAGATCGTCGTGCGAGCCGCCTTCTGACAGACCGGCTCCGAGACGCTGAGGACGTTAGCCGACGGTCCGATGCTGTTGGCGACTGTCCGACGTGCCGCGAATCTGGGTTGGGTCGAGCCTCGGCTTTCGAGAGTATGGTGCCTCCCCGCCACCTCGATGTCGGCACGGCACGTGCGTGTCGATAACTAAATGAGTACCCGCATATTCGCTATCACCATTGCACGAACATAGGCATGACAGTTCGGGTGTGCGAAATCCGCTCCGTGCCGTTCACGCTCGAGTTCACCCTGTAAGCGGGGACGGTGCTCAGAAGCTCAGATTCCGAATCCGCATGCGATTGCCGCACAAGTAGGGTCGAATCTCTCCGCTGGGCACGCCCACCGGCTCCTGGCCATGTTGCACGGGTGACATTCGCCACGAACACCATCCGAATGGTGATACAATGCCACCGCTCGACCCATGGCCAACCGGAGGAACGGGATGACTTCTGTTCAGGTGAATGTCGATCGTCAGGGGCGCGTTGTGATCCCATTGCGAGAACGCGAGCGGTTGGGCATAGCGGCCGGCGGAACACTGGAGCTCATCGCAACCTCCGAGGGAGTGCTGCTCGAACCGCGCCGTCCAGCCGACGTGCGGATCGCCGCTGACGGCATCCCCTTGATCGTGATCGAGGACGCCGGCCCGATCTCGAACCAAGAGAGCCTCGACGCTATCCACCGCGATCGTGAGCGACAGTGATCGACACGTCCGTACTGGTGGCAGGCCTGACGCAGAACCACGAGTTCCACGCGCTGGCTCGGCCGTCGGTGCTGGCCGCCGCCAGCGGGCGCATCCCCGGCATCGTCCTGGCGGAGACGTGGGCGGTGTTGCGGCGGGCTCCCTGGAACCTCGACCCGGCGACGGTTGAACAGGCGCTGAGCCCCTGGATCGCTGAGGACCGGATCGTTGCTACGCCTGCGGGCGTCTATGTTGCCGCGCTACGCCAGGGGCGCGCGCTCAACCTCGGTGGCAACATCCACGACCTGCTCATCGCCTACACCTGCGCTTCCGCTGATCTCGCGCTGGCGACGCTCGACCGCCGCCAGGCGACGCTCGCGAGGATGTTGCCGGACCTGACAGTCACGTTGCTGCTGGCTGACGCGCCGATCTCGGAAGGGAAGCCCGCCGAGTGACGATGCACGGCAGGAGACCCGATGCGCGGCACAGGTAGCAGACGCATCCAGCCGTGGGGACGCGGCGGGAACGAATCAACCAGATCATCAGGACCGCTCGACGAGTACGGTGCACACCGTTTCGGGTCGAGTTGTTCCAGTGACAGCGCGACAGAGCCCTCACCGCCACGGGGGATGGGACCGCCGCGAGTGCACTGGTAACTGAGACGGGCTAGGGATCTTCAGACCGACAGTACAATGTGCCACTCGGAGCCGTGTACGGGACCCCCTTCCGCGGCCGCGCGAGTACTATGGCGACCCGACGGGGCACGCTCGCCGCCCTTCGAGGTGCCGGCGCATCTCGAACGGGCCCTGCTCCTTCATCAGCGGGGTGATACGGGCCATGCGTCCTTCTCGGGGCCCCTCCGCACAAGCCGGCCCTGCCGGCCGTACGTCACGCCACTCGGCGTGGTGGTCGAAAGAGAGCGACCGCGATGGGCGCCGCGCCATGCGCACCTCGGCTGCCCGGTCGTCCTCCGCCGGGCACCAGCGCGGGCAAGCTTCGAACTCACTCCTGGTCACGAGACCCGGGGGGCTTCTCAAGACGCCAAGGATGCGTATTGCGGCAGCACTGTGAGCGCGCCCTCGGCGCAGGATGGTGCTCGGTGCCGCGCACGAAGGATGCCTGATGTCTCTCCACGCACCTGATCCCATGGCCATCCACCCGCTGCTCGTGACGACACAGTGGTTGGCCGACCATCTCGACGACCCCGAGCTCATGCTGATCGATGCGGGCGAGTCGGTCGCATACAGGCGTGCACACATCCGGGGCGCCGCCGGTCTCCCTCACCCCTATCTGAAGGGGCACACCAACGATTTGCTGGTCATGCCACCCGAGGAGTTTGCCGCGCTCGTTCGCCGCCTGGGCGTCTCCTCGGACGGCGAGGTGATCCTGTACGACGACAACGCCTCGCTCCACGCCGCGCGGCTGTGGTGGGTATTCCAACTCTACGGGCACGACCGTGTGCGCGTGGTCGATGGCGGCCTCAACGCATGGCTCGAGGAAGGCCGGCCGCTGACCTCGGCACCGGCGCGACGCCCCGAAGGGACATTCGAGGCTCGCGAGCGCAGCATCGAGCGCTGCTCGGCGGCAGACGTGCAGGCGGCGCTCATCGCTGGCAAGCAGATCTGGGACGCGCGCTCCGATGCGGAATGGACCGGCACGGAGTCACGGGAGAATCGGCGCGCCGGCCACGTACCGGGGGCACATCACCTCGAGTGGATTCGTGTGATGCAGGGACCGCCGTACCGTCGATTCAGGTCGCTGCCCGAGATTCGAGGAATCCTCGAGGCCGCGGGGGTCGACCCCGACGCCCCGACCGTCACCTACTGTCAGTCCGGGATCCGTGCGGCGTTCGCGACCTTTGTGCTGCGCCTGCTCGGCAACGAGGCCGCACAAGCGTACGACGGCTCGATGGCGGAATGGGCGAACCGCGACGACACACCGCTGGTGACGGGGAGCGCCTGAGGCAACCGCGTGCGCCGAAAGATGCGAAGTCCCAGATGAACACGGGCGTATGGCACAGAGTGTTTGCTGACAGGCGAAGCTCAGCCGAGGATGCGATCGCGGCGATCCCTGATGGCGCGCTCATCGTCTCGAGCATGGCCGCGGGCGAGCCGACCGCATTGCTCGAAGCGCTCGCCGAGCGTGTCCGCGCTGGAAAGCTCCAGGACGCACGTGCCACTTCGCTGATTCCGATGGCGGCCTCGGCCCGGACGATCCTCGCGCCCGACGTGCTCGGCACGCTGCGGTGGGAGTCAATGTTCGTGAGTGCCGCTGATCGCCCGCTGGTACAGGCGGGCGAGGCGGTCTTCACGCCAGCGTACTTCCATCAGATGCCCCGGCTGATCCGAGAGTACATGGACGTGGACGTTGCGCTGGTGAGCGTCTCGCCGCCGGACCGAAACGGCTACATGAGCCTCGGTGTGAGTGTCGATATCGCGCCCGCGGCGATCGAGCGTGCTCGTTACGTCGTGGCACAGGTGAACGCGAGCATGCCGCGCGTGCACGGAGGCGGCTGGGTCCATATCCGCGAGCTCGACTCGGTGGTGGAGGCCGAGACGCCACTTCCGGAATTGCCCCCGCCACCCCCACGCGAGGAGGACAGCGCCATCGGCCGCACGATCGCGGAGATGATCCCGGACGGTGCCTGTGTCCAGCTCGGGATCGGCGGGATGCCCAACGCGGTTGCCCTGAATCTCGCGAGTCACCGCCACCTCGGAATCCACACCGAGATGTTCGTCGAGTCGATGGTCGACCTCATTGAGAGCGGGGTGGCCGACGGGTCGCGCAAGACACTCCACCCCGGGAAAGCAGTCTTCACGTTCGCCGCGGGTAGCCGGCGGATGTACAACTTCCTGGACGACAACCTCGCGGTCGAAGCACATCCCGTCTCATACGTCAATGCCCCGGCGAACATCGCCCGCAATGACGACCTCATCTCGGTGAACTCCACCCTCGAGGTTGACCTGACCGGACAGTGCTGTTCGGAGTCGCTGGGGACAGCGCAGTTCAGCGGCACGGGCGGCCAGGTGGACTACGCCCGGGGTGCCTTCGATTCCCGAAACGGGAAGTCGATCCTCGCCTTCTACTCGACTGCCCGAGGCGGCACGCTTTCCCGTGTGGTACCTACGCTGACCTCCGGCGCAATCGTCACAACACCCCGCACCGAGGTCCACTGGCTCGTTTCCGAGTTCGGATCGGCCTGCCTCAAAGGGAGGTCGACGACGGAGCGGGCGCGGGCGATCATCGGGCTCGCGCACCCTCGCTTCCGCGAGGAACTCACCGCGGCCGCCCGCGCTCTTGGCTACCTGTAGCCCGGCGCACCGGTGCCCGCCAGCGGAACTCCGCGCGCCGACGGTCCGGGCTCCGCGGGCCGGTGTGGGGAGGGACTCCGTCCTGCCGGGTGAAGGCACTCGTTCTGACGGTCTCACGTCAGTGGAACGCTCCTCGTTCGCCAGTAGGAGCGTTCTGCATCGCTGCCGGAGAGCGTCGGGGTGGGCCAAATTTAGCCATCACAGCGGGGCACAGTGGGCTTGTGCTTCTCACGGGTCGACTCCCTGAAGGAGCGATGTATTGGTCACCCCACTACCCTTACCCCCTGGGTAGGGGTACATTGGGTTCCGAACGTTGTTGCAGTGCGTCGTTCATGTCGTGTGCCCGTGGAGGAGACAGCAATGGCAAGCGCCAAAGACCCCGTTTGTGGGATGACGGTCGAGTCAGATCGGGCGGCGGGATCCGCTGAGTTTGAGGGGACCACCTACTACTTCTGTTCCGGTGGCTGCCGCGCAAGCTTCGTTGCCGACCCGAGGAAGTACATCCGGCAACGTTAGATTAGAAGCCGGAGTCCCTTCGACTAGGGCCTTCCGCACCACCACAAGGCACGATGGTCCGTCACACTCTGATCGGGTCGAGCGGGGTCGCTTTGGACTGACCCCGGGAATGTTGGAGCCTCCACCCTTGCGAGGATGGAGCGATGGCACGACCGGGGAGTAGTCGAGTACGGGGGCATCCTTCGCGGTGCCATAGCCTTGTCGATCGCTGCGATGTTCGGGCTAACGGGCGCGATGCGGTACAACTGGCGAGAGTGGACGGGGTCTTCTTCACTCGTCACGCCGCGGCTGGCATACCCTTGCGGGTATGCGGCCAAGCGGCGGATGTGAGCCTCAATTCATCGGGCGCCAGTTTTCAGACGCGATGTTGGACGCAGCCCGCCTGCGCATAGGCCGCCAACCGCTCTGCAGGACGAACAACCAACCGCTGCCGTGGGTGCCCACTCGAACCCCAAGAGCCACTCGGAAAGGCCGCTCGCCTCCGCCCGCGTTCATCGTCAGGCTGAAGAACCGTCGGAAGCGACTCCCGCGGGGCGGGCCACGGGCAACTGCGTTAGGTGACGTACGGTTCCGCGTTCTTCCTCGTCACCTTACGGGCGATATCATCCGTCACGTGAGTACGAGTAGACAGGCCGACACGCCTCCTCCGCCACCACGCCCCGTTGTCATCGAACGCGTGGGAGGCAAACCGCGCCTGCAGGCGTGGGATTGGGGCCCGCCGCACCAGCCCGCGGTGTTACTGCTGCACGGGGCGGCGCAGCAGGGGCGCGTATGGGATGGCGTTGCGCTGCGCCTCGGAGGGTTCCGCGTAGTGGCCCTCGATGCACGAGGACACGGTGCCTCGGACGCGGCGGGCACGGGCCATTACGCACCGGACGACTACGTGGGCGACGTCCTCTGCGTGCTCGATCATCTCGAATCGCCGGCCGCACTTGTAGGACACTCCACCGGCTCGCTCGTAGCGATGATCGTCGCAGCCACGCAGCCAGAGCGGCTCTGGGCAGCCGTGTTCATCGATATCGACCCTCGCCCTCCCGACTCGCAGCGCGAGAGATTGCGCACGGCGGGCCGGGCGCCGGCTCGCCGCTTCGGCTCGCTCGAGGAAGTCGAAACAGGTCTCAAACGCCTAGCACCGGGGATCGCAGACGCTGACGCGCGGCGGCTCGCGGAGACGGGCTACGCAAGCGACGCTGGCGGACAGCTCTACCAACGCCTCGACCCGTTGACGCTTGCGGAGTTCCCTCAGTTCGACAATAGAGCGCTGCTTCCCTTGATCGGCGTGCCGACGCTCGTGGTCCGCGGTGCAGAATCCACGGTGAGCAGCGAAGAGGCGGCGCGCGCCGCAGTCGAGGCGCTACCGAACGGGGCGATGTCGACCCTCCCTGGGTCGCATCAACTCCACCTCCAGCACCCGGCCGCGCTCGGCGACGCGCTGCGTG